>JBIQIB010000003.1:0-39598 GCA_044508265.1 Acidobacteriota bacterium | reverse complement strand
GCCCTCCCGTGGCATACTGCTCCGGATATGCCCGGCCCGGCCGCCGCCCCTGAAGAACGAGGGCCCTCCCCAACGCCGTCCGAGACGTTCCTGCCGACAGCCCCCGTCGAGTGGCCCTCGCCGCCCCCGGAGTGGTCGCGCCGCGGGCTGTGGCGCACCCTGGTCATCGTGCTGCTCGGCCTCGGCCTGCCGCTGGCCTGGCACCCCGCGATGGCGTGGCTGTCGACGAGCGCCGTGCGGCCAAGCTACCTTCCGGCGCTCGAGTCGTCGCGCGAGCGGATCGACTTCCGCGCGGGGCCGATCGAAGAACTGCGCTACATGCAGCCGGGCTACGTCTTCATCGGCGACTCGATGCTCGGCACGCGGATTGATCCTGGCTACCTCGCGGGCCTGACGGGCGAACAGGTGGCGCTGCTCGCGCGCGCCGGCACCGGTTCCGCCTACTGGTACCTGACGTTCAAGAACCACCTGATCGCGAGCGGCGTGAAGCCGAAAGCCGTCTTCTTCTTCTTTCGCGATCTGAACATGACCGATCCGCTGTTCCGGCTGACCGGGCCGTTCCGCTGGTCGCTCGACGAGGTCGCACTCGAGGAGGAGCCGGCGCTCAACGACGTCATCGCGAGCCGGACGCAGGGCGCCTGGTTCCGCGTGCACCAGAGCGTGAACGCGGTCTACAACGTCGACCGGGCCAACGCCTGGGCGGAGCGGCAGCTGTACGACTGGCCGGTGCGCCTGTGGACCGACGAGGAGCCGCAGCGGCGCGCGTGGCTCGACGCGCTCAACTTCGACGTCATGGGCATCGACAAGCTCCGGCCCATGGACGAGGCCGACATCGCCCGCGCGGAGGACGCCGAGGCCGACTTCGCGAAGAACATGCCCCGCTCCGTGCTGCCGCTCATCATCGACCTTGCGAAGGCGAACGACCTCACCGTCGGCTTCGTGCGCGTGCAGCGGCGTCCGGTCGACAACCGCCCGCCGCCGCAATCCGAGCGGATGCAGCAGTACATGCGCGACTTCAAGGCCTACGTGGAAAGCCAGGGCATGCTCTTCCACGACGACACGGGTGATCCGCAGCAGACCCTCGCGATGTACGAGGACGGCGACCACGTCGGCCGCGAGCATCGCCAGCGCTACACCCGGATGTTCTGGGTGCACATGAACCGTCTGCTGCGATGAGCTTCCATACCCTCGACTTCGTCGCGTTCCTGCTTGTCGTCACGGTCGTCTACTGGCGGCTGTCGCACGGCGCGCAGAACTGGTTCCTGCTCGGCGCGAGCTATCTCTTCTACGGCTGGATCCACCCGTGGTTCTGCCTGCTGCTCGCCACGACCACGGTCGTCGACTGGTTCGCCGCGCTGCGCATGCAGGCGCAACCCGAGCGTCGGCGCCGATGGCTCGTCCTCAGCATCGTCGCGAACCTGGGCATGCTCGGGTTCTTCAAGTACTGGAACTTCTTCGTCGAGAACGTCGCACAGGCCCTGGACGCGCTCGGCATCGGCACGTCGGTGCCGGTGCTGCGCGTCGTGCTGCCCGTCGGCATCTCCTTCTACACGTTCCAGAGCCTCAGCTACTCGATCGACGTCTACCGCGGCCGCCTGACGCCGACGCCGTCGCTGCGCGACTTCGCGCTGTTCGTCTCCTTCTTTCCGCAGTTGGTGGCCGGGCCCATCGAGCGCGCGACAGCCCTGCTGCCGCGCGTCCAGCAGCCACGCTCGTTCAACCTCGTGGTGGCGCGCGACGCGATCGTCCTCATCGTCTGGGGGTTCTTCAAGAAGCTCGTGATCGCCGACAACGTCGGCGTCGTCGCCAACCGCGTCTTCGCGCTCGACGCGCCGGGCTTCGAGATGCTGTGGGCGGGCGTGTTCGCGTTCGGCATCCAGATCTACGCCGACTTCTCCGCCTACACCGACATCGCCCGCGGCACGGCACGGTGGCTGGGGTTCGAGCTGATGAAGAACTTCGACCACCCGTACCTTGCGACCTCGCCGTCGGACTTCTGGCGGCGGTGGCACATCTCGCTGTCGTCGTGGTTCCGCGACTACCTGTACATCCCGCTGGGCGGCTCGCGCCGCGGGCTCGGACGTACGCTGGCCAATCTCTTCATCACGTTCCTCGTCTCGGGCCTGTGGCACGGTGCCGCGTGGAACTTCGTGCTGTGGGGCGCCTACCACGGCGTGCTGCTCGCCGGAGAACGGACGCTCGGCGCCCTCACGGGCCGTGGGCGCCGCCGGCACCGCCTGCCCTGGTGGCGCGCCGTGCCCCAGTGGCTGGGCATGCTGGTGCTGGTCAACGTCGGCTGGCTGATGTTCCGCGAGGGCGACTTCCAGATGCTGCTGCGCGACCTGACGCTGCTGCCCGGCGGCAGCACGGCGGCGCAGGCGCAGGCCGGGCTGTACCTGTTCCTCATCGCGCTGACCTTCTCGCTGCCCCTGTGGGCACACAGCGCGTGGACGGCCTGGCGCGGGCGGTCGTACACCGAGCGACGCGCCACCGAGGAAGGCCAGGTCCCGGGCCGCGTCGTGCTGCTGCAGGGGCTGGCCGTCGGCCTCATGTTCGCGGCGATCCTCGCCCTGCGCAGCCGGACGTCACTCGACTTCATCTACTTCCAGTTCTAAGAGGCTGCCCTGCCGTCCCCTCCCCCGCTCCGCCCGGACGTGCTCGACGCGCTGCTCGGCCATGGGCTGCGGCCCGGGCCCGACACGCGGCTGGACCTGCTGCGCGATCAGGTGCGCGATCTCTACCTCTTCGAGATCCGGCGGCTGCGCCGCGCCGTCCGGCGCGGCGCGTTTCCGATGGCGTCGTACGCCGGCCGCGTCGTCGCGTTGCGACGCCGCTATCCGCTGCTCTCGCTGCCGCTCGATCGATGGCGCCAGCCCGAAGCCTTTCGAGACGCTGGGATAGAATGACGCGGTGGATGGCCGCCACACTTCGGGTGGTTGGCGCGATCACCGAGGCGACCTGTACTCATGAGTGGATGGCAAGCGTTTCAGGGACTCAATGCCGGATATGTGCTCGAGCTGTACGAGCGCTACCTGGAGGATCCCGATTCGGTCGACGAGCAGACCCGGCAGCATTTCGAGACCTGGACGCCGCCCGAGGACCTCGAGGAGGTGCCGTCCGTCGACGCGATCGACGCGCGCGTCGTCACGGCCGCGGCAACGCTGGCCGAGTCGCTCCGGCGCTACGGCCACCTGGCCGCCCAGATCGATCCGCTCGGCTCGCGCCCGCACGGTGACGCCTCGCTGGAGCTCGAGACCTACGGCATCAGCGAAGCCGACCTGAAGCGGCTGCCCGCGTCGGTCATCGGCGGCCCCATCGCCGCGGGACTGACGACGGCGGCCGAGGTGATCGCGGCGCTGCGACAGGTGTACTGCTCGCGCAGCGGCTACGACGTCGCGCAGATCTTCGTCGCCGAGGAGCGCGAGTGGCTCCGCCTGGCGATCGAAACCGGGCGCTTCCGTCCGCCGACGGCGCCGGTGGACGGCGAGGCACTCCTCGAGCGCCTGACCGAGGTCGAAGTCTTCGAGCGCTTCCTCCACCGGACGTTCCCCGGCAAGACGCGCTTTTCCGTCGAGGGGCTCGACATGCTCGTGCCGATCCTCGACGAGGTGCTCGCCGGCGCCGCCGGCGCCGGCCTGAAGCACGTGCTGATCGGCATGGCACATCGCGGGCGGCTCAACGTGCTCGCGCACGTGCTCGGCAAGCCGTACGAGCAGATCCTCGCCGAGTACAAGGATCCGGCGCAGACGCGCAGCGAGTACCGCATCGACCTGGGCTGGACGGGCGACGTCAAGTACCACGCCGGTGCGCTGCGCGCCGTCAACGGCGGCCTGCACGTGTCGATGGCGCCGAACCCGAGCCATCTCGAGTTCGTCAATCCGGTGGTCGCCGGCATGGCGCGCGCGGCGGGCACGCTGGCGCACGAGCGCGGCGCGCCGCGCTTCGACGCCGACCTCACGCTGCCGGTGCTGATCCACGGCGATGCCGCGTTCCCCGGCCAGGGCGTCGTCGCCGAAACGCTCAACCTGTCGCGGCTCGACGGCTACACCACCGGCGGCACGATCCACATCATCGCGAACAACCAGCTCGGCTTCACGGCGACGCCGTCCGAGTCGCACTCGACGTCGTATGCGAGCGGCGTCGCGCGCGGGTTCAAGATCCCGATCGTCCACGTGAACGCCGACGACCCCGAGGCGTGCATCGAGGCCGCACGCCTGGCGTGGGCCTACAGGGCGCGCTTCCACCGTGACTTCCTGATCGACCTGGTCGGCTACCGGCGCTACGGCCACAACGAGGGCGACGAGCCGTCGTTCACCCAGCCGCTGATGTACCAGCGGATCGCGGACCATCCGACGGTGCGCGAGCTGTGGTCACGGACGATGGTGGCCGCCGGCCTGCCCGAAGAGCGTCCGCAGGCGCTCGTCGAGCAGCGCTTCAAGCAGCTCGAGGCCACCTACGAACGGTTGAAGCCGGAAGAAGCGCTCGCCAACCCGATTCCCGCGCCGCCGCCGCCGGGCGCGGCACGGCAGGTGAAGACGGCCGTCCCGCTCGATCGGCTGCAGGCGCTCAACAGCGCGGCCGTCGCGCGGCCGGAGGGCTTCAGCGGCCATCGCAAGCTGGAGCGCGGGCGCGAGCGTCGCGCCGCGATGTTCGACAACCCGGACGAGCGGACGATTGACTGGGCGACGGGCGAGGACCTGGCGCTCGCCTCGCTGCTCGAGGAGGGCGTCGCCATCCGCTTCACCGGAGAGGACGTGGGGCGCGGCACGTTCAGCCATCGCCACGCGGTCTTGCGCGACGTCCGGAGCGGCGATCGGTACGTGCCGCTGCAGCACCTGCCGCAGGCGACGGCGAGCTTCGAGATTCACAACAGCCCGCTGACCGAGAACGCCACCATCGGCTTCGAGTACGGCTACAGCATCCAGGCGCCCGAGCGCCTCGTGATCTGGGAGGCCCAGTACGGCGACTTCATCAACGGCGCGCAGGTGATGGTCGATCAGTTCATCACCTCGGCCCGGGCGAAGTGGGGCCAGGAACCCTCGCTCGTGCTGCTGCTGCCGCACGGCTACGAGGGACAGGGCCCGGAGCACTCGAGCGCGAGGCCGGAACGCTTCTTCGCCGCCGCCGCCGACATCAACCTGCGGCTGGCCAACTGCACGACGTCAGCGCAGTACTTCCACCTGCTGCGCCGCCAGGGCCTGCTGCTGAAGACCGACCCGCTGCCGCTCATCGTCCTGACGCCGAAGAGCCTGCTGCGGCACCCGCTCGTGGCCTCGACGCCGCGCGAGCTCGCCGAGGGCCGCTGGCTGGAGGTCATCGACGATGCCGAGGCGCGCCAGCGCGCGGGAGAGGTCCGTCGCGTGATCTTCTGCAGCGGCAAGGTGTACGTGGATCTCGTCGCCGCGGAGCAGCGAGCGGCGAGCGCGCAGGTGGCCATCTGCCGAATCGAGCAGCTCTACCCGTTCCCCGCCGAGCAGGTCGCGAAGGTCATCGCGGGATACCCGAAGGCCGACGAGATCGTGTGGCTGCAGGAAGAGCCGCTCAACATGGGCGCGTGGGACTTCTTCCGTCCGGAGTTCGAGGCCGTCCTCGAGAGCCGGCACCGGCTGCGCTACATCGGCCGCCCGCGCAGCGCCAGCCCCTCCGAGGGGTCGTCGGCGTGGCATGCGATCAACCAGCGGCTGCTGATCGAGGACGCGTACGCGGTGATGGAATCCCGCGGCGGGCGCAGCCGCGCCAAGGTGAAGGCCTGAGAAAGGACAGACACGACGCATGGCGCTGCAGGTAGTGGTACCGCAACTGGGTGAATCGGTGGTCGAGGCACGCGTCGGCCGCTGGCTGAAGCAGGAAGGCGACACGGTCGCCGTGGGCGACCCGCTGGTGGAACTGGAGACCGAGAAGATCGACCTCGAGGTCAATGCGGACCAGGCCGGCGTGCTGTCGAAGATCCTGCGGCAGGAAGGCGAGGACGTGCAGGTCGGCGAGGCGCTCGGCGAGATCACGCCCGGCGCCGCCGGCGCTGGTGCGCCCGCGGCCGCCGGGGCGGAGGCGGCGGGCAAGGACGTCGCCGACGCTCCCGCTGCGCCGAATGCCACGGCGGCGACCGGGCCCGGCGCCCCTGCCGATGCCACGACGACTGTCGATGCCCCGCGGAGCACGCCGACCGCGCGCAACGTGGCCGAGGCCCACCAGGTGGACCTCGCGACGGTTCAGGGCAGCGGTGACAGCGGACGCGTCCTGCGGCGCGACGTCGAGGCGGCCGTGCAGCAGCAGCCCGCGGGCGCCGCTGCGCAGGCGCCGACGGCCCAGGCGCCTGCGCCGCAGGCCAGGACGCCCGCGCCTCCGCCGCGCCCGGCCCCGCGCCCGGCCGGCAGCCGTGAGGAAGAGCGCATCCGCATGTCGAAGCGCCGCCTCACCATCGCGCGCAACCTCGTCGCGGCCCAGCACAACGCCGCCATGCTCACCACGTTCAACGAGGTGGACATGACCGAGGTGATGGCGCTGCGCGAGCGCCGGAAGGACGCGTTCAAGGAGCGCACCGGCGTGGGGCTCGGCATCGCCTCGTTCTTCGTGAAGGCCAGCGTGGCGGCGCTGCAGGCGTTCCCGCGTCTCAACGCCGAGATTCAGGGCGATGAGATGGTGCTCAAGAAGTACTACGACATCGGCATCGCCGTCGGCGCGGAGCAGGGCCTCGTCGTGCCCGTCATCCGCAACTGCGAAGACCTCACGTTCGGCGACATCGAGCTGGCGATTCGCGACTTCGCCGCGCGGGCACGCAACAGCACCCTGACACTCGAGGACCTGAAGGGCGGCACCTTCACGATCACCAACGGCGGCGTCTTCGGCTCGCTGCTGAGCACGCCCATCCTGAACCCGCCGCAGGTGGCGATTCTGGGCCTGCACAAGATCGAGCCGCGGCCCATCGCCGTGGACGGCGAGGTCGTGGTGCGCCCGATGATGTACGTCGCGCTGTCCTACGATCACCGCATCGTGGACGGGCTGGAAGCCGTGCAGTTCCTGGTGCGGATCAAGGAATACATCGAAGACCCGGGCCTGCTGCTGCTCGAGGGCTGAGCCGGGCAGCGTGGCGCTCGTCAGGAAACGACCATGACTCCACGACGGGCGTCAGATCCGGTAATGCCGTCGAGACCGTTCATCGCCACGGTCCTGCTGCTGTGCGGCGTGTACGGCTCCTCCTCCCCCGCACTCGCACAGCAGCCGACGGCCGCCCCCTCCTCGATCTCGGACCTCGACAGGGTCCGTGAGGAGCTGGCGCGCCCGCAGTCGATCTTCGCCGTCGACGTCCAGCCCGACTACTCCGTGCGGGTCGAGACCGAGGGCGAGGATCTCAAGCTCAGGATGGCCTGGCTCTACCCCGACACTCTCGTGCCGGGCTACGTGCGGCCGTGGTATCCCATCTACCATTTCGAGATGCAGCAGATGCTGCTGCCGCGGGATTTCCGCGCGCACCTCTACCCCATCGGCGCCCCGGCCTTCGACCCGGTCCGGGCCTTCAGCGACGCCCTGCGGGCGCGGCGGGAGCGTGCCGCTCGCGAGCGTGTCCGCGCGGAACTCGAGGCGCTGCGCAAGGCCGTCGGCGAACAGCCGCCCGAGTAGGGCGTCGGCACGTCCACCGCGGCGGACGCGCCGCTTCGGGAGCACGTCAGATGGCAGCACCACTCGACCCGGGCACGCCCGCGCCCGATTTCACCCTCAACGACCAGCACGGCACGCCGCATCGCCTCGCCGACTACCGCGGCCGCCACGTGGTGCTCTACTTCTACCCGAAGGACGACACGCCGGGCTGCACGCGCGAGGCGTGCGCCTTCGAGGCCGCGCTGCCGGACTTCGGCACGCTCGAGGCGGTCGTCCTGGGCGTCAGCGTGCTGGACGAGAAGAGCAAGGCACGCTTCGCGCGTAAGCACAGCCTCACGTTTCCTCTGCTCGCTGACGTCGATCACACGGTCGCCGAGGCGTACGGGGCGTGGCAGGAGAAGCGGATGTACGGCCGGACGTACATGGGCGTCGCCCGCATGACCTACCTGATCGGACCCGACGGACGGGTGCTGAGGCGGTGGGACAACGTGAAGGTGGACGGGCACGCGGCGGAGGTGGCCGCCGCGCTCACCGGCTGATCCCGCCCACGGCGGGTGCCGTCCGCGCCCGCCGTGCGCTACCAGCGCAGGCGGGCCGTGACCGGGAAATGGTCGGAGGGATACCGCTCGTCGCGCGACGTCCGGATGATGTCCGCGTCGAGTACCTCGAAGCCGTCCGAGACGAACACGTAGTCGATCTTCTCGGTGCCGACGTTGTCGAGGCGGAAATTCGTGAACGTCCCGGCTGGTGACGCGTCGGGGTGCAGCACGCGATAGCTGTCCTTCACGAATCCGCCGGCCGTCATCGCCGCAATCGCCGGGTTCGACTCCCCCGCGTTGAAATCGCCGGTCACGACGAACGGCGCTGGCGGCGTCCGCGACTCGATGCGCTGGCGCAGCAGTGCCACCGACTTCTCGCGTGACGGCTGGGAACGGTGGTCGAGGTGCAGGTTGTAGACGTACACGGGCGCTCCGGCCTGCGTCGTGAAGCGCGCCCACGTGCAGATGCGCGTGATCGTGTTGCCCCAGGACGTCGAGCCGGGCACCTCCGGCGTGTCCGAGAACCAGAACGTGTCACTCTCCTGCACGGTCAGGCGGTCGCGCCGATACAGGATCGCCGAGTACTCCCCTGCGCGCTTGCCGTCGTCACGGCCGACGCCGAGCAGCGCATACTCCGGCAGCCGTCCCAGCAGGAACTCGATCTGGTGGTGGAGGGCCTCCTGCAGCCCGATCACGTCCGGTGACGCGTCCGCGATCACCGACGCGAGGAAGTCCTTGCGCAGGTCCCAGTGGTTCGGCCCGTCGTCGGCCGAGCCATAGCGGATGTTGAACGACATCACACGCAGCTCGTTCTGCGCGTGCGCGGGCGCGGCGGTGCCGGCAAGCGCCAGGCACGCCATCGCGCCGAGGAACATCGACAGGTACTTCATCACGCATCTCCCCAGTGGCGCCGCAGGAACGCCAGGACGTTGCCATGGTAGATCGCGGCGATGTCGTCGTCGCGATAGCCGCGGTCGGCGAGAATCGGCGCGAGGCGCGCGAGATCCGCGATGGTGTCGATCTCCAGCGGGCACTGCTCCGTGCCGAAGCCGCCGTCCAGATCCGAGCCGATGCAGACATGGCTGGCCGATCCAGCGAGCTGGCAGATGTGGTCGATATGGTCGGCGAGCCGTTCGAGCGTGCAGCCGGTCGACGCCGGAGTCGACTGGCCCCTGACCCAATCGGGGACGATCATCCAGGCGTCCAGCGCCGCGCCGATGACCGCCCCGCGTGCGATGAGCGCGCGCAGCTGATCGTCGGTGAACTGCCGCATGTGTGGCACCAGTGCCCGGCAATTGTTGTGGCTGGCCCACACGGCGCCGCCGAAGTGCTCGAGCGCCTCCCAGAACGCGGCATCGCTCAGGTGTGTCGCGTCGAGGATGATTCCCAGCCGCTCCATCGCCGCCAGCAGCGGACGCCCGGGCGGCTCGAGGGGACCGACCGCCTCGGTGCCCGGGGCATAGCGGCCCGGGCCGTAGTGTGCGGGGCCGAGCGCGCGGAGGCCGTACGCATGGGCGCGCTCGACGTGCTCGACGCTCACCAGGGAGTCGGCGCCCTCGAGGCTCAGCACGTACCCGATCGGCAGCGACGCGCGGGCCTCCTCGTCGGCGCCGAGCCATCGGGTCACGTGCGCCTCGAGTCCGGCCCGGTCGGTGATCTGCACGAGCTCACCGGCCTCCTCCATCGCCCTGTACCAGGCCAGCTGCCCCTGCGTCTGCGCCCACGCCTGTTCGGGCGAGTGCCACCCGGGGAGCGGGTTGCCGGGCGCCACGTACCGCGCGATCTGCGTGGCGACGACGAGGCCGACGTTGCCGTCGCGCAGGGCGGAAAACGACACGGTGCCGCGGCCGCGATCGGGCTTGTCCTCGAGGTGCTGCTCGCGCTCCCTGATTGCGGCGACCGGCTGACGCAGGTCGCGATTCCACTCGAGCGCATTCATGCTGAGGTCGAGATGCGCGTCGACGGTGAACATCAATCGGCCTCGAGCTCGAACAGGGCCTCGACTTCAACCGCGATGTTGCCCGGCAGCGAGCCCATCCCCACGGCGCTGCGTACGCCGATGCCGCGATCGTCGCCCCAGATCTCCGCAAACAGCTCGCTGCAGCCGTTGACGACGTACGGCTGCGTCGTGAAGTCGGGCGTGCAGTTGACCATGCCGAGCACCTTGACCACGCGCTTGACCCTGTCCAGCGACCCCACCGTCGCACGGATCGTCGCCAGCATCGTGAGACCGACCTGGCGTGCCGCGGCCTTGCCCGCGTCCTGGTCGAGGTCGGCGCCCACGCGTCCGGTGATGAGGCTGCCATCCGCCTTGACGGGGCCGTGTCCGGACAGCCAGAGATAGCGGCCGTCCACGAGCGCGGGCTTGTAGACCCCCTTAGGCTCCGGGGCGGCAGGAAGCTGGTCGGACAGGGCGGCAAGGCGGGCTTCTGGGCTATCGGACACGGACGATTCTCCTTGGCGACAATGGCAATGAGCACGCGCGCCGGACGGCACGCGCCGAGAGTCTTGTACCACGCCTGCTACCGTGGAATGGTGGAATCGGTCGTTCGCCGCGCCTCGGCCGCCATTCGCCTGGCGCTTCTCGTGTGGCTCGCCTGTGCACTGTCGGCGGCGCGCCTGCCCGCCCAGTCCGTTGAGGCCGGGTTCGTCGTCACGGTGGAGGCACCGCCGTCACTCGCCGATGCCGCCGCGCAGGTGCGCGGGCTCGACTGGTCCGCCCTCCGCTACGACCTCGCTCGTGCGGGACTCGAGCCGCCCGCGACGTTGCGGGTGGTGCTGCTCGACGAGGCCAAAGCTCGCGCGCTGGAGCTGCCCCCGTGGGTCGTGGGCCGCGCGTTCGGTCCATCGTATGTCGAGGTCGTCCCGTCGCGCACCGGCCGCTTCCCCTACGGATCGCTCGACGCCGTCGTCCGCCACGAGGCCGCGCACGCGGCACTCACAGCCACGGCTGGCGATCGCCGGCTGCCGCGCTGGTTTCACGAGGGCGTCGCCACGTCCATCGAAGGCGGGTGGGGCGGCTTCGACCAGGTCCGCCTGACACTCGCCGCGCTGACGTCGCCCGAGCTCGACACCGTCCAGCAGCTGTTCGCGGCGGGTTCGCAGGAGCACTCGTCGCTCGCCTACCTGCTGGCCGCCACCGTCGTGGACGACCTGCGCAGTCGCTCTGGACCGGACGTGCCGGGCGCCATCGCACGCCGCGTGGCCGACGGCCGGCCGTTCGCAGACGCGTTCGCGGAGATGACCGGCGTGTCGCCTGACCAGGCGGCCCGCCGCGCCTGGAGCGCCTTCCGCTGGTACACGCCGCTGCTGGCGACGTCCGCAAGCGGCAGCGCGGTGTGGGTGGCCATGCTCGCACTCGCGGCCGTCGCGTACGTCGTCAGACGGGCCCGTCGCCGGGCCAGGCGTCAGGCATGGGACGAGGAAGAGCGGCGACAGGCAGCCCTCGCCGCCTACCTCGGCCTACAGGACGGCATCGAGGGCCAGCACGCCGAGCAGGCCGACGACAGCGACGATCGTCTCCATGACCGTCCACGTCTGCAGGGTCTCGGCGAGCGTGAGGTTGAAGTACTCCTTGAAGATCCAGAACCCGCCGTCGTTGACGTGCGACAGCGCCAGGCTGCCGGCGCCGATGCTCAGCACGAGCAGGTCGGGGTCGACGCCCTGCCGCGCGACGAGCGGCGCGATGAGGCCGGCGGTCGTCAGGGCGGCGACGGTGGCGGAGCCGACGCACACCCGCACCAGGACGGCCATCGCCCAGGCCAGGACGAGCGGCGGCGCGGCGAGTGACTCGAGCGCCGACGCGATGGCCACGCTCGCGCCGCCATCGGTAAGCACCTGCTTGAACGCCCCTGCCCCGCCGACGATGAGCAGGATCAGCGCCACGTCGGTCAGCGCCTGCTCGCACCATCGCATGACGACCGGGAACGTGTAGCCCTGGCCCACGCCGAGCCAGCCCACGGCCAGCAGCACGCCGGCCAGCAGGGCGAGGGCAGGATCCGACGCGAGGTCGAGCCACACGCTGGTGCCGGCAAGCCCTGCCGACCGCAGCATGGTGCCGGCCGTCAGCAGCGCCACGGGCAGGACGGCGCAGATCAGGCTGGCCCCGAGCGGCGGCAGCGACGCCTCGACGCGGGTGTCGGCCGTGAACGCCGCCAGCGGCGCCCTGTCGATGTGCCTGACGAAACGCGCCAGCAACGGTCCGCCAAGCACGATCGCCGGGATGGCGACGACGGTGCCGAGGAGCAGCGTGCGTCCCATGTCGCCGCCGAACTGCTGGACGAGCGCGGCCGGTCCCGGATGCGGCGGCAGGTAGCCGTGCGTGACGGACAGCGCCGCCACGGCCGGCAGCCCCACGAACACCGGTGGCAGCCGGAACTGCGACGCCACGCCGAAGATGATCGGGATGAGCAGCACGAAGCCGACCGAGAAGAACAGCGGCAGGCCGATGATGAAGCCGGTCACCATCAGCGCCCAGTGGACGCGGCGCGCCCCGGCCAGCGACATCAGGGAGGTGGCGATGCGCTGCGCGGCGCCGCTCTCGGCCACGACCTTGCCCAGCATGGCGCCGAGGCCGATGACGAGGACGAGCGAGCCGAGCGTGTCACCCAGGCCGCGCGTCACCGAGGCCGACACCTCGAGCGGCGACAGCCCCAGCGCCAGGCCCAGACCGATAGAGACGACGAGGAAGCTGAGGAACGGGGTCAGGCGCGCCCAGGCGATGAGCGCGACGAGGACGACGATGCCCAGGCCCGCGATGGCGATTGGCATGGGCCATCATCATACGCGCAGCACAGCCATACGCCGTGAGGCGCACGCCCGCGGTACGCGGCAAGCAGTAAGCGGAAGGCGGTCCGCGGTGAGCGGCCCGCCGCGAGCGGTAAGCGGCCAGCGGTCCGCCGCCTGCCGTGAGCAGAACGCGGGCCCCGTCGCCGACGGGGCCCGCGCCGCGTGTCTCAGTAGCGGTAGTGATCGGCCTTGTAGGGCCCGTCGACGGACACGCCGATGTACGCGGCCTGGTCCGGCGACAGCTGCGTGAGCTTGACGCCGAGCTTGTCGAGGTGAAGGCGCGCCACCTTCTCGTCGAGCCGCTTCGGCAGCGTGTACACGCGCTTCTCGTACGCCGCGATGTTCTGGTGCAGCTCGATCTGCGCCATCACCTGGTTGGTGAACGACGCCGACATCACGAAGCTCGGGTGGCCGGTCGCGCAGCCGAGGTTCAGCAGCCGGCCCTCGGCCAGGATCATCACGCTGTGGCCGTCGGGGAAGCGCCACTCGTCGTACTGCGGCTTGATGTTGATCCGCTCGATGCCCTTGACGCGCTTCAGGCCGGCCATGTCGATCTCGTTGTCGAAGTGGCCGATGTTGCCGACGATGGCCTTGTCCTTCATGCGGGCCATGTGCTCGGCGGTGATGATGTTCTTGTTGCCCGTCGCGGTGATGAAGAGGTCGGCCGTCTCGACGACGTCGTCGAGCGTGGTCACCTGGTAGCCTTCCATCGCCGCCTGCAGCGCGCAGATCGGATCGATCTCGGTGATGATGACGCGCGCGCCCTGGCCGCGCAGCGACTGCGCGCAGCCCTTGCCCACGTCGCCGTACCCGCACACGACGGCCACCTTGCCCGAGAGCATCACGTCGCTGGCGCGCATGATGCCGTCGGTGAGCGAGTGGCGGCAGCCGTACAGGTTGTCGAACTTGCTCTTGGTCACCGAGTCGTTGACGTTGATGGCCGGGAAGAGCAGCGTGCCCGCCTCGGTCATCTCGTAGAGGCGGTGGACGCCGGTGGTGGTCTCCTCGCTGACGCCCTTGATGTTGCGGGCGAGCGCCTGCCACTGCTCGGGCGCCTTGCCGAGTTCCTCGCGCAGCGTCTGGACGATGACGCCCCACTCCTCGGGGTCCTTCTCGGCGTCGAATGCCGGCACCTTGTCGGCCGTGCCGTACTCGAGCGCCTTGTGCACGAACAGCGTCGCGTCGCCGCCGTCGTCGACGATCTGGTCCGGGCCGGTGCCGTCGGGCCAGACGAGGGCTTCCTTCGTGCACCACCAGTACTCCTCGAGCGTCTCGCCCTTCCAGGCGAACACGGGGATGCCCTTCGGGCTCTGCACGGTGCCGCCGGTCTCGGGACGCCCCACCACGACGGCCGCGGCGGCGTGATCCTGCGTCGAGAAGATGTTGCACGACACCCAGCGCACGTCGGCGCCGAGCTCGGCGAGCGTCTCGATGAGGACGGCGGTCTGCACGGTCATGTGCAGGCTGCCCATCACCTTCACACCCTGCAGCGGCCTGCTGCCGGCGTACTCCTCGCGGATGGCCATGAGGCCGGGCATCTCCTGCTCGGCCAGGCGGATCTCCTTGCGCCCGAACTCGGCGAGCGACAGGTCGGCCACCTTGTAGGCGGGACGGCCGGCCTGTTCGGCCTGCGCGAACGCGTGCTGCGTCTCCGTTGCAACTGGGGTCATGCGTGCCTGCTCCTCTGGCGCGGCGTCAGTGTCGCGCTGTTTGATGGACGGCCCGGCGGGCCGTCCCTACCACGTCTTCACGGACGGCTCGGAGAGCCGTCCCTACCACACTCACGGACGGCCCGGGGGGCCGTCCCTACCACACACCTCACGGACGGCCCGGGGGGCCGTCCCTACCAACGACGTTCATTACCAACCGCGCGCGACGAAAAGGGCCGGGCCGCGCACGTTGGGGGCCGGAGGCAGCCCCACGACGCGCGCCTCCGGGAAACCGGCGGCCGACAGCCGCCGGCGGATCTCCGCCTCGGTGAATCCCAGCCACACGTGCCCCATCTGCGCGCGGTACTCCTCGCGATCGTGGGCCTGCATGTCGAGCACCAGGACGGTGCCCCCCGGACGGACGACGCGCCGCGCCTCACGCAGGATCCGTGAGGGATCGCTGACGTGATGCAGCACCAGCACGAGCAGCGCGAGATCGACGGCGGCATCGGCAATCGGCACCGCCTCGAGCGTGCCCTCGCGCATCTCCACGTTGCGATGCGACGTCAGCCGCGTGCCTGCCGCCTCGAGCATCTCGCGCGAGGCGTCGACGGCGATGACCCGGGAGACGAACGGCGCGACAGCCGCAGCCGTGCGGCCCGTGCCGCAGCCGAGATCGGCCACGACGGCCGCAGGGTCCAGGACCGCCAGCAGCCCGGCGAGATGGAACGTCTCGCCGAACAGCTCGTCGCGGACCGCGTCCCACTGCCCCGCCGACCGTGAGAAGTAGTCGGCCGACCGCGCCCGCCGCTCCGCGAGGACGCGCGCGAGCCGTGCCTGATCCTGCGCCACGCCGGGCGTCTCGAGCAGCTGCCCCTTCACGAGGCGCCAGAGCTCCGCCGCCGGGGCGTCGAGCTCGTCGGCGCTGAGCGCATAGAGACGGCTCGTGCCTTCGCGCCGTGCGTGCGCCCACCCGCCCGCGACCAGCGTCTTCAGGTGGCGGCTGACGGTGGACTGCGGCAACTGGAGGATGTCGCACAGCTCCCCGACCGACAGCGTCTGGCCGTCGAGCACGAGCAGCAGCCTCGCGCGAAGCGGGTCGCCAAGGACGTTCAGGTGTGCGAGCACCGGATTGCCGAGCTGGTTCATCGCTCTATCCGGATGGAAGTATAGCGAGGTGAGCGATGCGCGTCAACGCGGAATTCGATGGGCGCCGACAAAGAAAAAGAGGCTGGAGGAAACGCCCTCCAGCCTCTCGGTCCTGCGCGGAACGAACTGCCGACTACGACCGGCGCCGCAGGCGCAGCGCACCGCCCATCAGGCCCGCGCCGAGCAGCAGGAGCGTCGTCGGCTCCGGCACCGGGTCGCCGCCGGTGACGAGCGGCTCGTACTCCACGTACAGCTTGGACCCAACCACCGTGAAGACGTTCCAGTTGATGGCCGCGCCCTCGTTCTTGTTGATGAACACGTTCAGCAGGCCGCCTTCGTTGAGCGTCGCGGTCAGGAACCCATCGCTGAAGGTCTCCCCGAAGAACCCCAGCGAGCCGAGCTCACCCAGGCTGAAATCGAGGTTCTTCGACACGTACACGTTGTCGTCGCCCGACAGCGGCCCGGCGGCGAAAATCGTGAGGCGAGCGTTGACGAACGACGAGGCCGGCGGCGCCAGCCAGGTCAGGTCGTGGGTGTACGAGACGTCACGACCGCTGATCTCGCCGAAGCTGTCGCTGACGTTGTTCTCACTCCGGACTGCAGACGAATTGCTGGTGAACTCGTCCGTGTCGGGGCTGACCCGCCACCGCCAGACGTCGGGCTCACCGGTGACCAGTTCCGGAATCCAGCCGTCGCCGATGATCTCGAACGCGCTGACCGGAGCTGCCATCGCCTGCGCCGGCTGCCCGACAATCGCCATCGCGCCCAGGGCGACGACGCAGAACTTCATGAAGGATTTGTACACAGTTACTTGCCTCCCGCGGGTACCATGGCCCGCTGCCAATGGCAGAGCTTAAAGCAACGGCTGTGCCATGGCAGGGACGCCATGAATACGTGCTTGAGAAGGCGGCTACCCGGCAACCAACTGAGCAATGGGTACCCGAACCGGGGGACAAAGTCAGCGGTGCAGATGACTTGGCCGGTCAGCAGGCGCCTGCCGGCAGCGGGGCGTAGCCGAGGTTCGGCGCGAGCCATCGCTCGGCCTCTTCCTGCGTGAACCCCTTGCGGCGCGCGTAGTCGGTCACCTGGTCCTCGCCAATCCGGCCGACCATGAAGTACGCCGCCCGGGGGTGCGAGAAGTACAGGCCCGACACGCTGGCCGCCGGCCACATGGCGCAGCTGTCGGTCAGCGTCACGCCAATCCGCTCCGCCTCGAGCAGCCGGAAGAGCGTGCGCTTTTCCGTGTGCTCCGGGCAGGCGGGATAGCCGAACGCCGGGCGAATCCCGCGATAGCGCTCGGCGACGAGGTCCGCGGGCGACAGCGTCTCGTCGCGGCCATAGCCCCAGTCGCGGCGCGCCTGCTCGTGCAGGTACTCGGCCAGGGCTTCGGCCAGCCTGTCGGCCAGCAGCTTGGCCATGATGGCGTTGTAGTCGTCGTGCGCGCGCTGGTGCTGCTGCGCGAGCTCCTCCGCGCCATGAATGGTGACCGCGAAGGCGCCCACGTAGTCGGCGCCCTGCCCCGCCGGCGCGACGAAGTCGGCAAGCGACCGGTTCGGTTTGCCATCCGGCTTGCGCTCCTGCTGGCGCAGCATCACGAACCGCGCCGCCTCGCTGGCCCGTGCGTCGTCGCCGTAGAGGACGATGTCGTCGCCCTCGGCGTTGGCGGGCCAGAAGCCGTACACCGCCCGGCACGACAACGTCTTCTCCCGCTGGATCGCGTCGAGCGTGGCGTTGGCCTGGTCGTAGAGCGCGCGCGCCTCGTTGCCGTACTGCGGGTGCTCGAAGATCGCCGGCACGCGTCCCTTCAGCTCCCACGCGTTGAAGAAGAACGTCCAGTCGATGTACGGCCGCAGCGTCTCGACCGGCACCTCGATCTCGCGACGCCCCGTGAAGGCCGGCACGGGCAGCGTCTCGGCGGCCCAGTCGATCTTCTGGCGGTTCTCGCGCGCCTGGCGCAGCGACAGCAGCGGCTTCTCCTGCCGCTGGCTGTGCAGGGTGCGCAGCCGTTCCTGGTCGGCCCGCACCTGCGCGTCGTACGACTCGCGCTGACGCGGGTCGAGCAGGCTCGACACGACGCCCACGGCACGCGATGCGTCGAGCACGTGCACGACGCTGCCCGAGTACTCGGGCGCGATCTTCACTGCCGTGTGCTGCGGACTCGTCGTCGCGCCGCCGATGAGCAGCGGCGTCGACAGGCCGCGCCGCTCCATCTCGCGCGCCACACTCGCCATCTCGTCGAGCGACGGCGTGATGAGGCCGCTCAGGCCGATGACGTCCGCGCCATGTTCCGCCGCCGCATCGAGGATGGTCGCCGCGGGCACCATCACCCCGAGGTCGATGACCTCGTAGTTGTTGCACCCGAGCACGACTCCGACAATGTTCTTGCCGATGTCGTGGACGTCGCCCTTGACGGTGGCCAGCAGCACCTTGCCCTGCGTGCCCTGTCCGCCGGCCGCCTTCTCGGCCTCCATGTAGGGCAGCAGCACGGCCACGGCGCGCTTCATCGCCCTCGCGCTCTTGACGACCTGCGGCAGGAACATCTTGCCCGCGCCGAACAGCTCGCCGACCACACCCATCCCGGCCATCAGCGGGCCTTCGATGACCTCAATCGGCCGCGCGAACTGCTGCCGCGCCTCCTCGACGTCGGCCTCGATGAAGTCCACGATGCCGTGCACCAGGGCGTGGGAGAGCCGCGCCTCGACCGGCTGGTCGCGCCAGGCCAGGTCGGCCTCGCGCTTCGTGCCGCTGCCCTTGACGTTCTCGGCCAGCGCCACCAGGCGCTCGGTGGCGTCGGGCCGCCTGTTGAACAGGATGTCCTCGACGTGCGTGAGCAGGTCGGGCTCGATGTCCTCGTAGACGGCGAGCTGCCCGGCGTTGACGATGCCCATGTCGAGGCCGGCGCGGATGGCGTGGTACAGGAACGCCGAGTGGATGGCCTCGCGCACGCGGTCGTTGCCACGGAAGCTGAACGACAGGTTGCTGATGCCGCCGCTCGTCAGGACGCCGGGACAGGTCGCCTTGATCTGGCGGATGGCCTCGATGAAGTTGACGGCGTAGTCGTTGTGCTCCTCGAGCCCTGTCGCGATGGCGAGCACGTTCGGGTCGAAGACGATGTCTTCCGGCGGGAAGCCGGCCTGCTCGGTGAGCAGCCGGTAGGCCCGCTGGCAGATCGCGACCTTGCGCTCGATCGTGTCGGCCTGCCCCTGCTCGTCGAAGGCCATCACCACCACCCCGGCACCGAACCGCCGGATGGTACGCGCCTTCGCGAGGAAGTCTTCCTCCCCTTCCTTCAGGCTGATGGAGTTGACGATCGCCTTCCCCTGCACGCACTTCAGCCCGGCCTCGAGCACGCTCCAGCGGGAGCTGTCGATCATGAAGGGCACGCGCGCCACTTCGGGCTCGGTCGCCAGCAGGTTGAGGAACGTCGTCATGCACGCCTCGGAGTCGAGCATGCCCTCGTCCATGTTGACGTCGAGGATGTTCGCGCCGCTGCGCACCTGCTCGGTGGCCACGTCGCCGGCCGCCGCGAAGTCCTGCGCGCGGATCAGCCGCGCGAACTTCGCCGATCCGGTCACGTTCGTGCGCTCGCCCACCATCTGGAAGATGCTGTCGTCGTCGATCGTGAGCGTCTCCAGCCCGGTGAAGCGTGACGGCCGACGGCCGCTGGAGGGCTCCGGAAGCTGTCGGGGCGGCAGGTCGGCGACGGCAGCGGCCAGGGCGCGCACGTGGTCGGGCGTCGTGCCGCAGCAGCCGCCGACGATGTTCACCAGGCCGCTCTCGGCGAACTCGCGGATCAGCCGGCCCGTCTCGTCGGGCGCCTCGTCGTACGCGCCGAACGCGTTTGGCAGGCCGGCGTTCGGATACACGCTCACGTACGGCGTCGCGATCGCCGCGAGCTCGGCGAGGTAGGGCCGCATCTCGCGGGCGCCGAGCGCACAGTTGAGGCCGACGCTGAACGGCGCGGCGTGGGCGATCGAGTAGTAGAACGCGTCGATCGTCTGTCCCGACAGCGTCCGGCCGCTCCTGTCGGTCAGCGTCACCGACACCATCACGGGCAGCCGCGTCCCGAGGGCGTCGAACGTGTCCTCGATGGCCACGAGCGCGGCCTTGGCGTTGAGGGTGTCGATGATCGTCTCGACCAGCAGCACGTCCGCGCCGCCCTCGATGAGCCCCCGCGCCTGGTCGGCAAACGCCGCCCGCAACTCGTCGAAGGTGATGGCGCGAAACGCCGCGTTGTTGACGTCGGGCGAGATCGACAGCGTCTTCGTGGTCGGCCCGATCGCGCCGGCGACGAAGCGCGGACGGTCGGGCGTCTTCGCCGTCCAGCGATCGGCAGCCGCGCGCGCGACGCGGGCAGACTCGACGCTGATCTCGTAGGCGAGGTGCTCGAGCCCGTAGTCGGCCTGCGAGACCGCGTTGGCGCTGAAGGAGTTGGTCTCGACGATGTCGCTGCCGGCGTCGAGGTACGCGTCGTGGATGCCCTCGATGACGTCAGGACGCGTCAGCACCAGCAGGTCGTTGTTGCCACGAAGCTCCTGCGGATGATCGGCGAAGCGCGTGCCCCGGAAATCGGCCTCCTCGAGGCGGTGCCGCTGGATCATCGTGCCCATCGCGCCGTCGAGCACGAGGATGCGGCGCGCCAGCTGCTCGCGCAAACGGAGGGTCGTGGCACTGCTCATGGTTCACTCCTTCGACTGGCGTGCCGTGCACGCCCCCCGGGCTTGCGGCCGCTGGCGACCAGCACGGTGAACGGGTCGCCCTTGAGCCGGGCCCCCACTTCGACACGCACCTCGGCAAGCCCTGCGTTCGACAGCAGGCTGTCGAGCCTGTCGTCGCTGAAACCCAGCCACTGGTCGCCCAGACGGCTCTTCACCCACTCCTGATCGTGCGCGCGCAGGTCGAGCACGAGCACGCGGCCGCCCGGCTTCACCACCCGCACGGCCTCCGCGACCGCCTTCGCCGGGTCGGCCGCGTGGTGCAGCGCCTGCGAAAGCAACACGACGTCGGCGCTGGCGTCGTCGAGGGGCAGACGCTCGATCTCGCCGACCTTCCACGTGATGTTGTCGAGTCCCCGCCTGCGGGCAAGCTCGCGCGCCCGGCGCAGCATGTCCTTCGACCGGTCGACGGCCACCACATGGGCGGCCCACGCAGCCGTCTCGGCCGTGAGGTAGCCCTCGCCGCAGCCGGCGTCCACGACGACGAGCGGCGGCAGCAGGTGTCCGAGCGCACGGCTCCACGCCGCCCAGCTGCGGCCCGGCACGAGCTGGCCCGCGCCACTGCCATGCGCCAGGAAGTCTTCCTTGCGCAGCCGCAGCACCTCGTGCAGCCGCGCGTCGTCGGCGCGCAGCTCCGGGTCGTCCGACGCGTCGACGAGCCGCGGCTCGAGGGCCTCCCAGACGCCGCGCAGGCCCGGATCCGTCTGCGGGCGCAGCGAGTAGTAGGCAAAGCCGCCCTCGCGGCGCTCCTCGACAATCCCGCTCTTGCGGAGCAGTCCGAGATGCCGCGAGACGCCCGACTGCGCAATGCCGAGGATGGCGGTCAGCTCCTTGACGTTGAGCTGCTCACGCGCGAGCAGCCGCAACAGACGCAGCCTCACGTCGTCGCCAAGGAGCCGGCAGAACGCGGACAGCGCCTTCACATAGCTAAATCTACATGCATTGATTCACAGATACAACAGGCACCCGCAAGCTGCTCTCCGCGCACCGCGAACCGCCGCCCGCGCGCCTACGCCTGCCGCAGCGCCTCGGTGAGCCGCTGATGGCCCGACCGGCTGACGGGCAGCCGGGCACCCGTCGTGAGGACGGCGACGCGGCGGTCCTTGGCCTCGAGTTCCACCCGCTCGAGGCGCGCGATGTTGATCAGGTACGAGCGGTGGATGCGCACGAAGCTCGCCGGGTCGAGCTGGGCTTCGAGGCTCGAGAGGGGCTGCTCCTTGAGCAGCGCGCGCTCGCCCGCATGCAGCATCACGTAGTCGTCCTGCGCCTGCACGTAGTCGAGGCGGTCGGTCGGCACGATGTGGACGCGCGAGCCGTCGCGCACCAGCACGCGCTCCACGCGTACCTGGCGCAGTGCATCGCGCAGCGCGATCGTCGCCCTGGCCGCCGACGCCGTGAGCCGGCCGCGCGCGCGCTCGAGCGCCTCGGCCATCCGCTCCTGGCTGAAGGGCTTGAGCAGGTAGTCCACCGCATGGACGTCGAACGCCTTCAGCGCGAACTCGTCGTGCGCCGTCGCGAAGATCACGGCCGGCCCGCCACCAATCAGCTCGAGGACGTCGAATCCGCTGAGCTTGGGCATCTGCACGTCCAGCACGATGACGTCCGGCACCGTGTCGCTCACCGCCCTGACCGCTTCATAGCCGTTGGCGCACTCGCCCACCACGTCCACGCCGGGAACGGCTTCCGCATACTGGCGCGCCACCTGCCGCGCGAGCGGCTCGTCGTCCACGATGAGTACCCGGAGTGATGCGGCGTCCTGTGTCATGGCGTCACGGTCCCTGTGGTGCGCGGCCAGCGCACGTACACACGATAGCGTCCGCCTGCGTCGTCGACGGCCAGCGACGCCCGTTCGCCGAAGTGGGTGCGCAGGCGGGCCCGGACGTTGGCCAGGCCGACGCCCGTGCCGGCGCGGCGTGGCTCGTCCTGGTCGTACGGGTTGTCGACGACGACCTCGCACCCCTCCGCCGTTGCCTGCGCGACGACGTTGATCGTGCCGCCCTCGACGAGGCCGGCGATGCCGTGCGTGATGGCGTTCTCGATGAGCGGCTGCAGCAGCAGCGGCGGCAGCTGGCAGGCCGCGGCTTCGTCGCTCGCGTCGATCTTCACGTCCAGCCGTTCGGCGTATCGCACCTGTTCGATGGCCAGGTACTGGCGTGCGAGGCCGAGCTCCTGCGCGAGCGTGACGACAGGTTCGCGCCCGAGGGCCAGGCTCTGGCGCAGGAACTCGCCGAGGCCGATGGCCATCTGCCGCGCCTCGTCGGGGCGCAGCGCGGTGAGCGCGGCGACCGAGTGCAGGCTGTTGTAGAGGAAGTGGGGATTCACCTGCGCGCGCAGCGCCCGGAGCTCCGCCTCGCGCGCCAGCACGGCCGACTCGAGCGCCTGCCGCCGCGCCCGCGCCGACGCCTCGACGGCGAGGAACACGTAATGAATCGCCGACGAGAGCAGGAAAATCACCACGCCCGCGACGAACCACACGACGACGCCGTCGACGGCCGACGGCACCAGCGGCTCGGCGACGAGCTGCAGCGTGACCTGCGTCTCGACCAGCCACCACAGGCCGAAGCCGACCCACACGGCGCTGGTCACGGAGGCGGCCGTCAAGTGGGCCAGGACGGCCGTCCACAGGCGCCCGGTGCCGTCCACGGGAAAGGCCCGGCAGACGAACCAGGCGGCCAGGCAGGCCACGCCGTAGAAGACGGCCAGCGGCGTGACGCCGACGACGGCGGCGATCCACGGCACCTCGACGTAGCGCCACGTGAGCAGCAGCGCCAGGGCGTTGCCCAGCATCGCCCACGTGAGCATGTAGGCGCCGAAGGCGAGCGATCGCGAGAACAGCGGGTGCATCAGCCTCAGTTCTTCACTTCGATGCCGCCCATGAGCACGGCGCAGCGCAGGACCAGCCGCTTGGCGCCGGGTACGGGCGGGGCCGCGGTCTTGTCTTCGAGGCCCGCGAGAATCGGCGTGCCGCGCAGCTCCACGGTCCAGTCGCGCGGCACCCGGATCTCGACGCCGCCCCACATGACGAAGATGTCGATGACCGCGGGCTGCTGCAGGTCGCAGCCGCGGAGGTCCAGTTCGATGCCGCCCATGAACGCGGTGATGTCGCCGCCGGCAAACGACTGCGACGTGGACCGCGGCCCGTAGCCGCCCATGAAGGCGAGCGCGCTCACGGTGTCGCCGAACTGCTGACGCCACGCGGCTTCGGAGCCCGGGCCGCGCAGGCCGCGCCACGCAATCGCCGCACCGAAGATCACGAGCACCGCCGAGAGCAGGTCGAGCGGTCCGACGTCCAGGCCGAACTGCGCGGTCCCGATCCGCAGCGCACCGAAGGTGATGAGGCCGAAGCCGAGCAGCCGGTCGACGCTGTGCGCCGCACTCAGCACCTTGATCACGCCGACGGCGATGATGGCGAGCGGCCAGAACCGCCACACGGTCCCGTCGAGCCAGCCGATGTTCTGGAAGAACAGCAGCAGCCCTATCGTGAGCAGGAGGCCGCCGAAGAGCGTCTGCGGCGGCAGGCCCCGCCGCTGACGGCTCATCGCGCGCCCCCCTTCGCGGCCGGGCGCCACAGCAGCCAGACGCCCGCGGCGACGAACGCGAGCGCAAAGAGGATGTCGGCACGGAGCACCGGATAGCCGAGTGCCGAGAGCAGGAACACCGCGCCGGCAGCGACCCAGCCCAGCGCGTGCCACCAGGCGCGGCGCCGGTCCCGGTAGGCGACCAGCGCGCGACCGGCCGGTATGAGCATCACCGCCGGCGACCAGACGGCAAGGTCCTGCAGTTCGACCAGGCCCTGACGGTAGAGCATCAGGGCCACGCCGCCGGCGACCATCAGCAGGCCCATCGTGATGGCGTCATAGCGTGGCGCGGCCGCGTTGCAGCGCGATCCGCTCGGGGTTCCGGGAGGTGGTGGCATGAGAGCAGCCTGGTTATCGTTCGTAAGAGGGGTCGTCTGTCGCGCCGATGCCGACGAGCTGCGCGAGATCGCGGCTGCCCGCCCAGACGAGCGCGGGCACGGCGCGAGTGCCGCGGACGTCGAGCACGCCCAGCGTATCGGCCGGGCGCGCGAGCACGGCATAGGAGAGCGCGACGGCGAGCCAGACGGCGACGACCCCGAGCAGCGTCAGGGCGGTCAGCATCCAGTGTCCCGAACCCGTGATTGATCGCGTCTGCACGTCGGTGGCTCCGGGACCCACAGTAGCCCGGCGCCAGCGCATCAGGAGGGCACGATCCGGCCAGTGACGCCCCGGGGTCGGTCAACGCCGCCCGGGAGGCGATTACGTGCCGTATCGCTCGCGAATCGTGGGCATGAGGTACTCGTCGAACGCGCGCGCGAAGTCGTAGGCCGGCGCGTAGCCCCAGTCGGCACGCGCCGCGCTGTCGTCCACGTCCTCGGGCCACGTGTCGACGATTCCCTGCCGCCTGGGGTCAATCTTGTAGGCGATGCGTGCGTCGGGGAACTGCGTCAGCACGCGGGCGCGGAACTCCTCGGCCGACGGGTTGAACGCGCCGATGTTGTACGTCGTCCGGCGCAGGGTCTCGCGCGGCGCCCGGGCGAGCGTCAGCAGGGCCTGCACGGCGTCGGGCATCGCGAGGAAGGGAATGCGCGTGTCGGGCCGCACGAAGCAGTCGTACGCCTCGCCGCGCGCCGCCGCGTGCAGCATCTCGGGCGCGAAGTCGCTGGTGCCGCCAGAGGGCATCGTGACGGCCGAGATGAGCCCCGGAAACCGGATCGCGCGGAAGTCGACGCGGCCCTGCGCCGATCCGACCGACAGCTGCTTGTAGTGCCTGGCGTAGTAGGTGCCGAGGTGCTCGCAGTACAGCTTGTTGCACCCGTACATCGTCGTGGGCTGGGTGTACTGATCCTCGGCGACGCGGCCCGCCCGGGCGCGCGTGTCCGCATCGGGCAGCCCGTAGGCGGCGATGCTCGACGGGTACACGAACACCACCGGCCGCCCGTGCGACTCGCCCTCGCGCTGGGCGAACTCGAGCAGCGTCAGCGTGCCTTCGACGTTCACCTGGTGCGCCATCAGCGGCGTGAACTCCGACCGCGTCGACAGCAGCGCGGCCAGGTGGAACACGAGATCGATCTCGAACTCGGCCAGGATGCGCTCGAGCAGCGCCGTGTCCAGGATCGAGCCCGTGAACTCGCGGGCGACCAGCGGCTGGATGCTGGCGTCGAGCCGCGCGAGGTCGAGCGTCACGATTGGCTGGCGTCCCTCGTGCGCGAGCGCCGTGATCAAGCCGTGTCCAATCTCCCCGCCGGCTCCGGTGATGAGCACGACGGGCCGACGGAGCATGCCGGCGCCGCGCATCACGTGGTGGCGTACCCCAGCGCCGAGAGTGCGTCCTCGAGTTGATCGACGAGCCGGTCGAGCAGTCCGCCGACGGCGCCGACCGTGGCCGGCTCGGCGAGGTCCACGCCGGCCCGGGCAAGCAGCGCCATGGGATAGTCGCTGCCGCCGGCGGCGAGCAGTTCCAGGTACCGCGCGATGGTCTCGTCGCGCACGGCCGCGTCGTCGGAGCGGAGGCCTTCGAGCAGCCGCGCGCTCGACGCGTAACAGGTCGCGTACTGGTAGACGTAGTACGGCGCCCCGAAGAAATGCGGGATGCGCGCCCAGGTCACGCGCGCGAGCTCGTCGTAGTCGAGGCTGTCGCCGTGATAGGCCTTCAGCGTGTCGAGGTACAGGGCCGACAGCACGTCGGAAGTGACGGGCTCGCCGCCCTCCACGAGGCGATGCGCCTGCAGCTCGAAGTCGGCGAACATCACCTGCGTGTAGAACGTGCCCGTGATGCCGTCGATGGCATGCTGCAGCAGCACGGCCCGCTCGAGCGGGTCGGTGGCCTGCGACAGGCGGTAGTCGAGCAGCAGCGCCTCGCTCAGCGTGGACGGCACCTCGGCGACGAAGATGGTGTAGTCGGCGTAGACGAACGGCTGCCGCTCCTGCGCGAGCACGGTGTGCATCGAGTGGCCGAGCTCGTGCGCGAGCGTGAAGGCGGCGTCGAGCGTGTCGTTGTAGTTCATCAACACGTACGGATGCACGCCGTACACCGAGGCCGAGTACGCGCCGCTGCGCTTCCCCTCGTTCTCGTAGCGATCGATCCAGCGCCGCTCGAACGCCTCCGACAGGCGCGACTGATACGCGGGGCCCAGCGGCGCGACCGACGCGCGAATCCATTCGACGACCTGGTCGTAGGGATATGACTCCGTGTAGTCGACCAGCGGAATGGCGCCGTCGTAGAGGTGATAGGTCTCGAGCCGCAGCGCGGCGCGCCGCAGCCGTTCGTAGCGTTGGAGGGGGCCCACCTGCTCGCGGGTGGACGCGATCAGCGTCTCGACCACCGTCGTCGGAATGTTGTCGCCGAAGAGCGCCGCTTCGAGCGTCGAGGCGTACCCCCTCGCCTGCGCCTGGTACCAGTCGCGGTGCAGGACGCCGGCGTAGAGGCTCGCGTAGGTGTTGAGCGTGGCCTCGTACGCGCGGTGGTGCGCCTCGAACGCCTTCGCGCGATCGGCCTGGACCCGGTTGGTGGCCAGCAGCGCCCGGTAGCGCGGATAGGTGACCTGCACCTCGCTGCCGTCGCTCAGCGTGACGGTCGGGAACTGCATGTCGGCCGTCGAGAGCGACTCGTAGGCTTCGTCCGGCACGCGCGTGAGCTGCGACGCGAGCGACAGCAGGTGCTCGCCGCGTTCGTCGAGCACGTGGGCCTGCTGGCGGAACAGGTTCTCGATCATGAACCGGTACACGTCCAGCGCGGGCGACGCGTCCATCCAGGCCCGCAGCGTCTCGAGCGGGACGCTCAGCAGCTCGGGGTTGAACCAGGCCGTCTCCTGCCGCCATGTGGCAAACAGCAGCTGCACGCGCTGACGCCGCGCGCGCACGTCGTTGTCGCGCTGGTCTTCGTCGTGCGCCAGCGAGGCGTAGTACCAGACGCGGTAGGCCAGCTGCCCCATCGCGTCGTTGGCCTCGAGCGCCGCGAGCAGCGACCCGGCCGACTCGCCCAGCGTGCCGCGGCGTCCGGCGTAGGCCTTCACGCGAGCCTGCAGGTCCTGGAAGCCGGCCTCCCAGGCGTCCCATGACTGGTAGATGTCGGACAGGTTCCAGCGCTCGTGCTGCGGCACGTCCTGGCGGCTGCGGGGAGCGGAGGGAGCACTCGGATACGTGTGGTCGTAGAGAAGCGGCGACAGGGTGCGCACGTCGCCATCCTACCGGAACGTGCGTGGGCGGGCTACACTGGCGCGCACACACCACTCCAACCTGACGGGAGCGATCCGTGGACCTGACCGACTACATCCTGTTCAGCGGCGCGGCGCCCGGCGCCGAGGCCGAGTTCGGCGCGCAGGCCGAGCGCTGGGGCATCGAGGAGGTGAACTTCGGCTTCGACGGCCACGTGGCCGTCCGCTCGCGCGGCATCCGCATGCTGAACCACGAAGAGCTGAAGGCCGGCGACGTGAGCCTCGCATACGTGTCGAAGCTGATGAACCGGCGCTACAGCGATTCCCCCACCTTCCGCAAGGTGCTGCAGAGCATCTGGTACCAGATCAACCACGGACAGGAGATCTTCGTCGTCGGGACCGTGCTCGAGGACGGGCACGTGAAGGGCGGCACGGGCTGGGGCGCCGAGTTCGCCAAGCTGTGCAACAAGCCGCTGCACGTCTTCGATCAGCACGCGGACCGCTGGGTGACGTGGCGCGACGACACGTGGCACGTGCGCGAAGGCAGCGACCTGCCACGCATCACGCAGCAGCACTTCACGGGCACCGGCACGCGCGTGCTGCAGGACAACGGCGCGCGCGCGATTGCCGCGCTGTTCCAGCGCTCCTTCGGCCCTCAGGATCGAGAGGATCGGTAGGGACGGCCACGGTAGGGACGGCTCTCCGAGCCGTCCTCACTGCTCTTCGACGCGAGCCTCACCGTGTCGAGCCGTCCTCACTGCTCTTCTACGCGAGATGCCCGCGCTCGCTGTCGCCCATCTCCACGCGCCGGTGCGGGAAGTACTCGCGCCACCGCCGTGAGACGAGCGCGGCGGTCTCCGGGTCGCAGGTGACTTCCTTCGGGAACCACGGCTTCAGCCGCGCGTCGATGACGACCGGCGGCGTGAGCGACACGTGGTGCCGCACCAGCTCGGTGCGCGCGGCGTGGATGTCGGCGGCCGGCTCAAAGCGCGTGAACGTCGTCCAGAGGAAGTTGACCGTGCTCGCGACGGCGCGATCCGGCTCGTCGCTCACCACGACCAGCGGCCACTCGGCAAACGCAGGATGCGACGCGATCCGCGCGGGCGCGCCCGGCTCGTCCGCGTACGAGGGTGCGTCGATCACGAGACAGCCCGGGCTGAAGACCCGCACCGTCGAGACGCCCTGCGGCAGTTCCGCCGACGAGAACTCGCCCGGCAGCGTGCGCACCGGATCGCCCAGCCCCAGCCAGACACCCTTCGACCCCTCGTTGACGCGCGGCCCGGTGTAGTCGAGCGTGTCCATCGACAGGTTCGAGAACACGAACAGGTCGGTTTCCGGACGCGTGCGCTCGAGCACATGCGTCAGCGTCGCGCGGAAATCGCGCAAGTCCACGGCGCCGTCGGTCACCAGCAGGAACTTGGTGAGCGACAGCTGCCCCTCGCCCAGGATCCGGAAGGCGCTGGCCATCGCCTCGCGCCGGTACCGCTCCTGGACGACGGCGCCCGCCAGCGAGTGGTAGCCGGTCTCGCCGTAGCTCCAGAGGTCGCGCACGCCCGGCATCACCAGCGGGAACAAAGGCGACAGGAGCTCCTGGAGGAGGTCGCCGATGAAGAAGTCCTCCTGGCGCGGCTTCCCCACCACCGTCGCCGGGAAGATCGCATCGTGCCGGTGCGCCATGCGGCTGACGTCGAACACCGGGTAGTCGTGCTGCAGGGAGTAGTAGCCGTAGTGGTCGCCGAACGGGCCTTCGGGTTGCCGCACGTGCGGAGGCACCTCCCCGATCAGCGCGAACTCGGCCTCGGCGACGATCGGATGCGGGCCGACGCCTGTCGCCATGGCAAGCCGTTCGCCCGCGATGAGCGAGGCCAGCATCAGCTCGGGCACGTTCTCCGGCAGCGGCGCGATGGCCGACAGGATGAGCGCCGGCGGGCCGCCGAGCATCACCGTCACCGGCAGCGCCTCGCCGCGGCGCTCCGCCACGTCGTAATGGAAGCCGCCGCCCTTGCCGATCTGCCAGTGCATGCCGGTGCGCGTCGGGCCGTACACCTGCAGCCGGTACATGCCGAGGTTGTGGCCCTTGCCGTCGGGATGCTCCGTGTAGACGAGCGGCAGCGTGACGAATGGCCCGCCGTCCTCCGGCCAGGTCGTCGTCACCGGCAGGCGATCGAGCCTGACCTCGGAGGTCATCACCTCGGTCACGGGCCCCGACGTCACGCGCCTGAGGCCGATTCGCGCGGCGGCCGCCGCGACGTCGCGGGCGTCCCACAGCTTCGCCGGCGTCGGCGGCAGCAGCGACTCGGCAAGCGACACGACGCGTCGGATGAACGCGTGGGGCCGCGGCCCGAACGCCTGCTCCGCGCGGCTGGCGCTGCCGAACAGGTTCGTCGCCAGCGGGAAGTCGGCGCCGCGGACGTTGGCAAACAGCAGCGCCGGGCCGCCCGCGGCGATGACGCGCCGGTGGATCTCGGGCACTTCGAGCCTGGCGTCCACCGGGGCCTCGACGACGACCAGGTCGCCGTCACGCCGCAGCTGACGCAGGAACGAGCGCAGGTTGGAATGTCCGTGAGCAGGAAGACGCATGCGTTCAGGCAGGCTTGCCCATCTCCTGGGCCAGCTTGACGAGCGCACGCGCCACGGCCATCCGGGCAGCGTCGGGCGAGCTCTTGCCCAGCGCCGTCGCGACCTCGGCGTACGACAACCCCAGCTCGACGCGCGCGACGATGGCCTGCCGGTCTTCGTCACGCAGGCGCGACAGGGCGCTCTCGTAGCGTTCGACGGCCTGCGAGCCGATCGCCGTCTCGAGCGGCGAGGCAGTGTTGTCCTGGTGCTGGTCCGCCTCGAGTTCCTCGGGAGGCGGACGGCGCTGCGCCCGGCGCACCTCGTCGCGGATGCGGTTGATCACCGCCTGCCGGAGGTACGCGTGCAGCGCCCCGTCGTGGCGCATCTCGAAGCCCTTGAGGCGCCTGAAGGCGTGCACCATCGTCTCCTGGACGAGGTCTTCGGTTTCGAGCAGGTCGCGCGCGTACTGCGGCAGCCTGCCGCGCGCCCAGCGCCGCAACGGCGGCAGGTACCGGCTGAACAGGAGGTTGACGGCCTCCGCATCGCCGGCTTGCGCACGTCCGAGCAGTTCCACCGTGGCGTCGAGCGCCGGGTCGGCGAACGGGTCGTCGGGCGTGGGGGCGTCAGGGCCGGTTGGATCGGTCATGGGGTCGGGGAGGTACCGTCTGCCGCGGCGAGTTTCCGCAGCCCTTCACGGTTTAGCCGGAAGGTCTGCCAGTCGTCAAGGGAAAAGGCGCCCATCCGGCGGTAGAAGCCGATGGCCGGCACGTTCCAGCCGAGCACGTTCCACTCGAGCCGGCCGTACCCGCGGGCGTCGGCCAGTCTCGCCAGGTGGACGAGCAACGCGCGGCCCACGCCGCGGCCACGGGCTTCGGGCACGACGAACAGATCTTCGAGATGCATACCGCGAGCGGCCAGGAACGTCGAATACGTGTCGAAGAACAGGGCAAAGCCCACGTCGCGGCCGTCCTGACTGGCGATGACGACCTCGGCGGCCGGACGCTCGCCAAAGAGCGACGTCTCGAGCGCGTCCGCCGTCGCCTCCACGTCTGCCGTCATCCGCTCGTACTCGGCCAGCCGCCTGATGAAGTCCAGAATCACGGGCACGTCAGCACGGGTGGCCGTGCGAATGGCCACCGGCGCGTCAGGCATCGCCCGCGCCTCCACCCGCGCGTCGTACCCCGTACACGACAGACGCGGCAGCGCCGGGTAGCGCGGGTAGGCCGCATCGGTCCGCGACAGGGCACACAGCAGGTACACCGTTCCGCGCGCCGACGGCACGTCGCGCTTGTGCACGCAGGTGCCACACAGGCCGGCGCGATCGCTCATGCCTCGTCATCGACGGCAATCACATGGTCCTCGACGACGCGGCCGCCCACGAGGTGTTCCTGGATGATCCGCTCGAGAACCGGCGGGTCGCAGGAGCCGTACCAGACGCCCTCCGGATAGACCACGGCTATCGGTCCACCCACGCAGATCCGCAGGCAGTTCGCCTTGGTCCGCGCGATGCCGCCGTGATCGGCGAGGCCCAGCTCACGCAGGCGCGCCTTCAGGTAATCCCACGCGACGACGGAGCGCTCGCGATCGCAGCACTTCGGCTTGGCCTGGTCGCAGCACAGGAAGATGTGGCGCCGCATCGCGGGCAGGCCGATGGCCCGGGCCTTCGCGCGCTGGGCCGCGCGGACGTCGTCGGTCATCGCAGCACGGCGCCGGTGGCGCGAACCCAGTAGGTCTTGCCGGCGGGCGCGTCCGGTGCCGGCCGGCCGTCGGCCTCACGCAGCCGGGCGTCGCCGTGCGGCGTGCCGTTCATCGGCGACTCGGGGATCTCCTCGAACGTGCCTTCGGCAGACGCCTGGCGCCCGGCGGCGTCCCGAGGAAAGACGATCACGCCGTCCTGCACCTTGAAGCGGACACCGCGCCCCAGGTCGGGATCAGCGATCTCGAGCCAGCAGCCCATGTGCTGGCACACAGCCGAGACCGTGCCGTCCACGCGCACGGTCTTGCCGACGTACTGCTCCGGCGTCTCGAGCAACGCGCGCACGGGGACGGCCGTTCTCAGCGTGACGCCGCGGCCGTACGTCTTGCCCGCCTCGTCGGCCAGGGTCGCTGTCGTGGTCAGGAGCGCGCAGCCGGCCAGAAGGCTGGCCATCACCAGCGTCGATCGTGTGGACACCATGTTCTCCGGGGTCATTCTCGGCTTCGGCGGCGCGGAGGTCAAACGCCGGCGGCAGTCCGGCGTGACGAAGCGGCCGGGCGACGAGTTCGCGGCGCTCGATGTCGACGTCGCGACACCTCGCGCGAGGTGCCCCTGGAAGCGCGCCGACCACGTGGCGGGATGATCCCCGTGAAATCGGCAGGTCCGTCACGAACGTGAATGGCGAGGCCGGGCTGGCACCGCGCTTGCTCATGGCTGGAGCCGATACGCGAGCCCTGCGCTCGCAGGAGGCACTTGCACCATGACGACGCCCGTCCAGTCTTCGACAGCCGTTCAGGATCTCGCCAAATCGCTCATGCAGACGTTCGACAAGAACGGCGACAACCAGCTCGGCAGCGACGAATTCAACGACTTCCTCGGCCAGTTGCTCAACGGCATCAAGACCGCCGGCGGCACGCTCTCCGCCGGGACGTCCACGCCGCAGCTGCAGACCCTCTCGCGCGGCGGCGTCGAGAACCAGCACCTGTTTGAAGGCTTCAACTTCTCGCGCGAACAGCTCGTCGAGAAGTCGGCGAAGGACGCATTCGCAATGCTGGCCGGCCGCACCGGCGCCGTCCCGCCGACCAAGGCGGGCGCCGAAGCGTGGTTCAACCAGAACATCCGCCAGGGGATGGAGGAGCTCGGACACAAGGTCGACTGGGTACAGGGTGACAAGTTCCAGTTCACCAACTGGCAGGGCACCTGGGTCGTCGACTTCGTGCGCGGCGCGGACGGCCCGAACCCCGCCTTCTGGTGGGGCGCCGAGCAGGCCGGGGCTTCCTTCACGTAGGACGGACGGCCGCCTGCGCGGCGGCCCTGAGGCGGGTTCAGTGGGGGCGCGTGGACAGCAGCTCGCTCAGCTGCTGGTAGACACGGCCGAACTCCTCGTCGAGCTGTTCGAGCAGCGTGCGCACGCCCGACGTGTCGCCGGCACGGGCGCGCTGCTCCGTCTGCGAGGCCAGTTCGTGGAGGTCGAGGGCGCCGAGATTCGCGGCGCTCCCCTTCAGCGAATGCGCCGCGCGCGCCGCCGCGTCGAGGTTGCCGTCGGCTACGGCCTGCCGCACCACGTCCAGGCGTTCCGGCGTATCCCGCAGGAAGAGCGTCAAAAGCTCGCGCAGCAGGTCGGGCTCGCCCGGCTCCTGCAGATCGGCAAGCATCTGCAGCACTTCGGGGTCGACGGCTGGCGGGTGGTCTGGTGCGGGCATCACGATCGATTGTCTCCTGCGGCGGGCGCATCCTGCGCCGGCGGAACGGGGCCGATGGGCAGCGAACGCCCGATCGGCGCCTGCAACTGCGGCACGACGATGGACACGCGCCGGTTGCGTGAGTCGAAGGGCGCGTCCGGCGTCCGCAACTGCGTGTCGGCAAAGCCGCGAACCGTCCGGATGAGCGAGGGCGGCAGCCCGTTGGCTTCCATCGCCCGCCGCGCCGCATTGGCGCGGTCGCTCGAAAGCTCCCAGTTTGTATAGACGCCCGCGCGGCCGTACGGACGGCTGTCGGTGTGGCCCTCCAGGATGACCCCCTGGTTCAGCGCAGCCAGTTCCCTGCCGATGAGCGCGAGCAGCTCTTCGGTACGCGGCTTCAGCACCGCGCTGCCCGAGTCGAAGAACGCGTCCTCGCGCCCTTCCTGCAGTTCTATCCGCAGCCCTTCGTGCGTCACCTGAATGGAGATCTGATCGACGAGGTCGCGGAAGGCTGGTGCCGCTGCGAGCCGTTCCTTGATGCGCGCGGCCGCCGCCTCGAGCACGGCCTGCGCCGCCGCGACGTCAGGTGTGAGCGCGTGCATGGGTCCGTCCATCGCCCCGGTGCCGCCCGCGATGGGCGAGGTGGAGCGCTCGAAGTCGAACACGCCCGGGTCACGGAAGTAACCGCCCACGGCCGCCTTCACCTCCGGACTCTGGTTCACCAGCCACATGACGAGGAAGAACGCCATCATCGCCGTGACGAAGTCGGCATAGGCCACCTTCCAGGCGCCACCGTGGTGGCCGCCGTGGCCCTTCTTCACCTTCTTGACGATGATGACGTTGTCGTTCTTGGCCATGATGATGAACGGTGGCGCGGCGAGACGCGGCAGCCGCGGCGTCAGGCCGCGGCGGCGACGTCGCCGGCGCGCTTGCCCTTGCAGACGGCTTCGGTGTCCTCAAACGACGGCCTCACGTCGTCTGGCAGCGTGCGGCGCGCGAACTCGACGGCGATCGCCGGCGGGAAGCCCTTGTAGACCGCCAGCAGGCCGGCCTTGATGCACGCGAGATACCGGCCGTCGGCCTCGACGATGTGCTCGAGGCTGGTGGCCATCGGCTGGACGAAGCCATACGACGCCAGGATGCCGAGGAACGTGCCCACGAGCGCGGCGGCAACCTTGTGACCGATCTCCGAGGGCGGCCCGTCGATCGCCTGCATCGTGATGACGATGCCGAGCACCGCCGCGACGATGCCGAGGCCCGGCAGCGCGTCGGCCACCTTGCCGAGCGTCTGCGCGGGCTTGAGGCTGGTCTCGTGATGCACCTCGAGGTCCTGGTCCATGAGGGCTTCGAGATCGTGGGGCGCGATGCCGCCCAGGATGATCACGCGGATGGAGTCCGACATGAACGCCACGGCGTGGTGGTTGGCGAGGAAGGCCGGGAACTTCGCGAAGATCGCGCTCTTGTCGGGATCCTCGACGTGCGATTCGAGCGCCATCACGCCCGACTGCTGCGTCAGCTTGAACAGCTGATACTGCAGGGCGAGCAGGTCGAGGTAGTCGTCGCGCGACGGCAGCTTGCCGAAGAACCGCCCGACCTGTCCGCCGAGGCTCTTGAGCAGCGGCAGGGGCGTCGAGATGATGAGCGCGCCGAGCGCCGAGCCCCCGATGATGATGAACTCGGACGGCTGGTTCAGGGCCAGCAGCGAGCCCCCGTGCATCAGGTAGCCGCCGGCGACCGAGCCGAGCACGATGACGATACCGACGATGAGGAGCATGGATTCAGGCCGCGCCTTCCGCGAGATGCCGATCCAGCAGTCGCAGCCACGCATGGACGAGCGCCGGATCGAGGTTCGTGCCAGCCGTCGCGACGAGGTGCGCACAGGCACGCGCGACGCGCGGCGCCGGCGTGCCCGGCCACCAGCCGTCGCTGGCCTCGTCGAAGTCGCGGACGAGGCGCGCGACGCGCGCGGCCAGGGGGATGTCGTCGGCGGCCAGCCCCAGCGGGAACCCTGAGCCGTCGAAGTTCTCGGCGACCGTCAGCACCCCGGGCGCAACCGACACCAGGCTGGCGACGCCGATGAGCACGTCGTGGGACGCCTGACGCGCGTGCCAGTCGGCCCAGGGGCCCGCGCTGAGCAGCGGGTCGAGCGACAGGTGCCCGACGTCCGCGAGAAGCGCGACGTCGTGTGCCTGCTTGCCGACGTCGGGCAGGCCGAGCTGCTCGCCGAGCAGCAGCGCCCACTCGGCGGCTCGATGCGCCCGCGCGACCAGCGAGGGCGTCCGTCGCGCCAGCGCCGACAGCAGCAGCGACGACGGCGCCACGCCGAGCTCCTCGGCGCGCGCGAGCACGTCGTGCAGCGCGTCGAGCGACGTCTGCTCTGCCGGCGGCAGCTGAAGGGCTCGTTCAGGCCTGGTGCGGACGAGGGCGGGTGGGACGACGGTCATTCGGGCTCCGGAAAACGTGGCGCCCGTACTTCGGGAACCATCGACGGAAGCAATCGGCGGCCCGGCCGCGAAACTTCAACCGGCGGGTGCCCTGCCGAGCGGCCGACAGCACCGGCCGGCCTGCCGCGCATCGGCCGCGGTCAGCCGGTCCATCCCGTCCACGCGGCGTGCACTCGCGTGGCGGCATGCTGTTTGCCTTCGGATCCGGCATGTCGCAGGATGCCTCCATCGTGACGAGCCTTCCCGAGACGCCTTCGGACGTCCCCTGGCAGCACCTGGGCCTGACGGCTGCCGACGTCAATCCCGTGCCGTCGATGATGGGTGGCGAAGAGGGCCTCTACCTGTACTGGCTCGCCCGCGACGCGCGCGTTTCCATCGCCTGGGACAAGGCCGCCGAGCGCGTGCGGCAGGCGCGCGCGCGTGAACGGGCGGCCGCGGCAACAGCCAGCCCCGGCGGTGCGTCGTGCGTGTAGCGGTGCCGATGCCGGACGAGGTGCATTCCCGGGAGCACGCCTCGTCGTTCACGTTCCAGCGGCCGTCGTGGGCGCGTGGCGCGATTCACGAGGAGGACGCGCGGTTCCTCCACGAGACGATCCTCGAAAGTCGTCCTCGAAGCGCCGTCGAGATCGGCGTCGCCTCGGGCTGCTCCAGCGTCGTGATCCTGAAGGCGTTCGAAGCCACGGAGAACGGCGTCGCAGATGGCGTGTGGCTGCACTCCTTCGACGTCGCGTCCGAGTGCTACTTCGCGCCGTCGATCCCGACAGGGGCCGCCGTCGCGGAGATCGTCCCGCATCTCCTGTCGCGCTTCGCCTTCATCGAGGGCGATGCGCTCACCGCGCGTCAGCGGCTGCGCGGGCAGCGCGTGGACTTCGCGTTCGTCGACGGCAACCACTACCACCCGTGGCCGGTCGCCGACGTGATGGCGCTGCTGCCGGTGCTCTCGCCGGGCGCGTGGATCGTCCTGCACGACATCAACCTGCCCAACATCAGCGTCCGCAGCCTGCGCGGGTACGGGCCGGAGTACCTCTACACCCGCTGGCCCTTCGAGAAGCGGCGCGGCGGGTTCGGCGACAACGTCGGCGCCATCCGCGTACCACGTGACCTGCGCCATCTCGACGCCGTGTGGCCGGAGGTGCTCGATCTCCCGTGGGAGACGGCGCTACCCGACGACGTCTGCGATGCACTGCAGATTGATGCCCGCCCCGTCGAGGAATCGGAACGCGTCGAGAGCCTGCGCAACATTGGACGCGCCGCACGCCAGGCACGCCCCATCTGGATCTGGGGCACGGGAGAAGCCGCACATCAGCTGGCGGCCTGGCTGCGGGAGCGAGGGACGCCGCTGGCCGGGTTCGTCGACCGCGATCCTGCGCGCCACGGTGACGAGATCGGCGGCCTGCCCGTCGTGGGCCCGGCGACGGTGCGCGCTCAGCGCGAGATGCGGCCGCTGGCCGTCCTCGCCGGCAGGTACCGGCACGAGATCGCGCGTGAGCTCGTGACCAGCGGCTGGCGGCGGACGAAGGACTTCATCGTCCTGTGATGGGAGCCGTCCGCCCGCAGGACAGCCCGTACTACGAACGCAACCGCGCCGCGCACCGCGCGCGCTGGGGGTTCGCGCCGCCGGAGCACTCGTCCGCCGACGTCAACGTCGAGGCCGTCCCTTCCCGCCCGGGCGTCCTGCCTTCGGCATCCTGGCCGGAGGGCATGCTCCTCAGTACACGGCTGCAAACGGCCGCGGGCACGTCGGTTGCCCTGCACAGCGAGCGTGCCCCGCTGAGGGAGGCCGAGGCCTGGTGCCGCTCCGGGCTGGCCGACACATCGTCAAACGACGTCGTCATCGTGGGCGCGGGGCTCGGCTACGCGATCGACGTCCTGCATGCGAACCCCGACACGCGGGTGCTGGCCGTCGAACCCGAGCCGGCGCTCGCGCCGTGGCTGATCGCGAGGCGCGACTGGACGCCGTTCATCGAGACCGGACGGCTGATGGTGGCGACCGTCCCTGCCGGTGACGCCGCCCCCCACCTGTGGAAGTTCTTTCAGCAAGCACGTCACGCCGCGCCGCCGATGCTGGTGCACCCGGTGATCGGCCGCGAGCGAGGGGCGGCGGCCGTCGAGGCCGGGACGCTGGTGGCGAAGGCGGTGCAGGGTGCCCGTGCCAACGCCGCCGCACGCCGGCGTTTCGAGGCGCCGTACCTGCTCAACACCGTCGCCAACCTGCATCACGTCGTGCGTGCCCGACGCCTGGAGGCCTGCGCCGGCCTCGGGCGCGGACGACCGGTAGTGCTTGCCGGCGCCGGGCCGTCGCTCAACCGCAACATCGAGGAGCTCCGGCCGCATCGGGATGGCGTCGTGCTCGTCGCCACCGACACCGCGCTGAAGCCGTTGGAAGATGCCGGCCTCGAACCCGACTTCGTCGTGGCCGTGGATCCGGGCGAGATGAACGCCCGCCATCTCACCTGTACGCGGCGCGGCACCCGCACCGTCCTCGTCGCAGAAGCCAGCGTGCACCCGTCGGCCTTCGTCCCGTTCGGCGATCGCGTCGTGACGTTCCGCGTGGCGGATCACGCGCCGTGGCCGTGGCTCCTGTCGCGCGGTATCGATCCCGGATGCCTGCGTGCGTGGGGCTCCGTCCTCACGACGGCGTTCGACTTCGCGCTGCTGCTCGGCGGCGCCCCTCTGGTGTTCATCGGGGCGGACCTCGCCTACACCGACGACCAACCCTACTGTCGCGGCACGACGTTCGAGGACGACTGGGCCGACGCAGCGCGCACGCGGGGTACGGACCTGCCCGACGTCTGGGAGCAGCTGATCGCGCCGAAAGCTACCGCCCTCGAAGATCTGCACGGTCGCGTCACGCGGACGGCTTCGCACCTCGTCGAATTCCGTGACTGGATCGTGGCGGCGAGCCGGTCGATCGCCGCGCACGGCCACGGGAATGACCGGGTCGGTGTCATCAACGCCACCGGCGACGGCATCCTCCATGGCAACGGCATACGGTTGCTGCCGCTTCGTGAGGCGCTCGGCGCGGCCGCTCGTCCCGTGCGCCCGGCGCTTCCACACTCCTCGGATGGCCTGCCCGCGCTCGACGCGACCGATGCGCACCTGCTGCGGCGGGCGCTCATGCACGGGTCGAACCTGCCGGCCACCGCGGATCTACCGCTGAGCGGAACCGCCTTCCTGCGCCAGCCGCGCCGCGCACGCAGCCGCGCGACGCTGCGACTGCGAGAGCTGAAGCAGACCGATACCGAGCGCTGGTCGCACCCCGACAACCTCGACCGCTCGTGGGAACGCCTGCCGCTGGCCGCCGCCCCGCTCATCCCGCCCGGCGCGAGGGTGCTCGACCTCGGCGCGGGTCACGAGGCGCTCGAGCGGCATCTCCCAGCCGACGCCGTCTATGTGCCGGCCGACGTCGTCGCACGAACACCGCGAACCGTTGTGGTCGACGTCAACGCCGGCGAGTTTCCGGAGGGAACCTACGACGCGGTCGTCATGCTCGGGCTGCTCGAGTACGTCCACGACGTGCCGGCCCTGTTGCGCAGGGCGGCAGGCGCGTCATCCATGCTCGTCGCGAGCTACTGCACGGTCACCAGATGGGACCGGGATCGGCGCC
>JBIQIB010000213.1:1846-3435 GCA_044508265.1 Acidobacteriota bacterium | reverse complement strand
AGCAGGATGTCGAGCGCCGGCCCTTCGAACCGCTCGCCGTTCCCGCGATAGGCCGGGTCCTGCACGAACACCAGCGTCATCGGCTTGCGCCCCCCGAACAGCAGCATCGGGGCCGTCCGCACGTGGAAGAAGAGCGGGCTGGCCACGGTGACATCCTCGTACAGCAGGGTGTACGCCTCGGCCCCCTGCGACGCCCGCTCGAGCACGTGCACCTGAATCGGGTCGCCGCCGCCGGGACGGTCGTGCGGCTCCACGCGCATCGACGCGTACTCCGCTCCGGACCCCAGCGCGAGTTCAGGGTGGTGATACACCCGCTTCATGTCGAGCGTCCGCGCCACCACGAGCTCGATGGTGGACGTCCCCTGCATGTACCGCCGCCCCGCCCACGCCGTCGCGTCGAACGAGCGACGGATGCTCCTGTCGCGGCGCGCGGTGTCGGTGCCGACGTAGGAGCCGACGGCGGCGGGCAGCGCCGCCTCCAGGTCGGGCCCGCTGTCCTCGTTGCTGCCGAAGTAGCTGTTGACGACGGTCGGCACCAGGGCGAACAGGAGCAGGCCCAGCGTCGCGGGCGCGTATTTCGGAGACATCACGTGGCGGTGGCGGGCGGCGCCTTGGGCGCGTCCGGCGCGGCGCTCCCCAGCCAGAAGATGAGGGGCAGCGCGAGCAGGAAGGTGAAGATCCCCGAGATCTCGTGCAGTGACGTGGCCAGCACGTCGGTGCCCTGATACCGCACGAGCAGCGTGAGCAGCGTCACCCTGAGGATGTTCGCGCCGATGGCGATCGGCGCGGCCAGCAGCAGGACCGCCACCTTCCGCCAGGCGACCGGCGTCGTGTAGGCCGTGAGGCACGCCACGGCCCCGGCGGCATACAGGGTCGAGAAGCCGCTGCACGCGTCGGCCACGAGCAGCCGCGCGTTGGCGACGTCGAGCGTGAGGCCGTCCCTGTAGAGCGGCACGCCGAGCAACGGCACGAGGTGCTCGACACCGGAGGCCGTCAGGTGCCGCAGCGCCAGGTGGATGCGCTCGGTGACCGCCAGCGGGATCGGCAGCATGAACGCCAGGAAGATCAGCGGGAACAGGATGGCCCGCGTCCGCTCCGTCCCCAGGAAGAGCAGCGACAGCCCCGGCAGCAGGACGACGATGGACGCCGCCGACAGGAGCTGCGTGTACATGGCCACGTCCACGACGTGGAGGAGCAACGCCGGCACGACGAGCGCGAAGCCCCACGGGTTGCCCACCGGCGGAGGCCCCTCGAACCGCTGCAGCTCGTCGCGGACGAAGTACGCCACGACGAACGGGATCAGCATCCCGTGGGCGTTGTGCCACACGCTGAGCGTCCACCGCTCCCACAGCCACAGCACCGTCGGCAGGTAGACGGCCACGAGGGCGGCGGCGAGCAGGACCCACCACACACGCGCATCGACTGCGGCCAGCCCCGAGGCCGGCCGCGCGTGCGCGCCAGCGTGGGGCGCGTCGGACGGTGGAGGGACGCTCACGCTCATCGCGGCCGGATCAGGACGGCAGCTCCTCGAGCGCCTTGCGCGCGGCGTCGAGCTCCGGGAACGGCTGCCCCGCCCCGACGGCCTTCTG
>JBIQIB010000213.1:0-1746 GCA_044508265.1 Acidobacteriota bacterium | reverse complement strand
ACCTGCGCCAGCGGGTTGTCGGGCGCGTTGCGGACGGCGTCCTCGGCGGCCACCTGCGACTGCGCGGGCTGCCCGGCCGACAGGTAGAGATTGGCCAGCTGGATGTGCGCGGCGGCAGCGCGCGGGTTCAGCCGGACTACCTCCCGGAACGCGCCAATCGCCGCGTCGGTCTGCTGCCGCGAGGCCAGGAGCATGCCGTACTCGAACTGCGCCTGCATGCTGTCGGGCGCCTTGCCGACGGCCGTCTCGAGCACCGACAGCGCCTCGACGGTCTTGCCCTCGGAACGGAGCATCCGGGCCTGCGCCACCAGCGCCTCGACGTTGCCGGGATCCTTGGTGAGCACCTCGTCGATGAGGCCGTACGCCTCGGCCGGCTTCTTCTCGTAGAACGCGATCGCGGCGAGCCTGTTGCGCGCCGGCGCGAAGCCGTCGGTCGTCGCCGCGGCGGCGGTCAGCACCTTCCGCGCTTCGTCCATGCGCCCGAGGCGCATGTAGAACTCGCCGAGCGCAATCCGTGCGTTGGTCGCGTTGTCGTCGGCGGCGAGCGTCTTGAGGTACGGTTCGGCGTCGGCCGGCCTGTCCCCCGACAGGTGGAACGTCGCCAGCGCACGGTTGGCCAGCCTGTTGTCGGGCTCGAGCTCGAGCGCCTTCTCGAAAATCGCCTGCGCTTCCTCACGGCGATCGGTGCCCCAGAGGAAGTTGGCGAGCCCCAGCTGCGCGGCCACCGACGTCGGCTCGACCTCGACGGCCCGCCGGAACGACTTCTCGGCTTCCTCGGCGTCGCCCTTGGCCATCTGCAGCGCGCCGAGGTTGGAGTAGCCGCGGCCCTGCTCGGGCGCCAGCGCGACGGCGGCCTCGATCTCCTCGATGGCGCCATCGAGGTTCTTCATGCCTGCGGTGGCGTTGCCCAGCAGGATCTGCGCGTCCACGCTCTGCGGATCGACAGCCAGGGCCTTTTCCGCCCGCGCGCGCGCGTCCTCGAACTCGCCCGCGAGCAGCAGGCCGCTGCCCGCCTTCACCTGCGCCTCGACGTTGTCGGGCATGAGGTCGGCCGCCCGGATGTATTCGGGCACGGCCCTGACCGCGTTGCCCAGGTGCGCGTAGGCTTCGGCCAGCTTGAACCGGGCTTCGCCGTACCGCTCGTCGATGCGCACCGCGTTGCGGTACTCGACGACGGCGTCGGCGTACTCGCCCTTCGCGACCAGCGCGTCACCGTTGGCGACGTATTGCCGCTTGGCTTCGTCGTCGTTGCCCGAACATGCCGCGGCCGTCACGGCCACCGCGACGAGACACGCGTGCAGCGTCTTACTGAGTCTTGCCACCGCTCACTCCCACGTCTGGCGCCGGAGCACTGCCCCGCGCGCATCCTGCGCAGCCACCTGGATGGACGACTGCCTTCCAGTCTAACCTCATCTATCCCGCGCCCCACCAGGCCCACGGCCAGATGCCATAGCGCCAGCTGTTGACGGCCATGGCGCCGAGCTCGTACACGACATATCGGCGATCGTAACGACGGCTCCACCAGAGCCACGGCCGGATCGGCTCGGCCGAGGCCGTCGTGACGCCCCACTTCAGTCCGGCGCCGACGTCCGCGCCGGTGGCTTCCACGTCCTGGATGAGCACCGCGACGCGCCGCGCGTGGTAGGGCGAGGTCACCACCTGCATCGACGTCCACCCGCGCCGTCCGGCCAGTGCGCGGGCGGCGGCGAGCTCGTCGTGCGAGTTCCTCACAGGCGTGTCCATCAC
>JBIQIB010000062.1:14945-24391 GCA_044508265.1 Acidobacteriota bacterium | reverse complement strand
GTCGTGCGAATCGACAGCCGCAGGATCGCCGACTGCGCGATGACGTTGCCCGCGTTCCCCGAGATGAACGCGCCCACGGTGACGACGGCGCTGTTGTGCGGCGAGACGTTGCGCGACACGATCGTCTGCAGCGCCATCACGAGCGACGACCCCGCCACCACGGGGTCGATGCTGAGCTCGGGCATCGAGCCGTGGCTCCCCTTGCCCGTGAGCTCGATCTCCCAGTTGTCCACCGCGGCCATCATCGCGCCGTCGCGGAAGTGCAGCTTGCCGAGCTCCAGTCCCGGCATGTTGTGCATGCCGAACACGGCCTCGACGGGCCAGCGCTCGAAGAGCCCGTCCTCGATCATGGCGGGGCCGCCTGCCATGATCTCCTCGGCAGGCTGGAAGATCAGCCGCACCGTGCCGTCGAAGTTGCGCGTCCGGGCGAGGTGCTCACCGGCGGCCAGCAGCATCGCCGTGTGCCCGTCGTGCCCGCAGAGATGTGACACCCCCGGCACCGTGCTCTTGTAGGGAAGCTCGTTGTCCTCCTGGATCGGAAGGGCATCGGTGTCGGCACGCAGGCCGATCGCCTTCTGGCCCTTCCCTGCGCTCAGCGACGCGACGATGCCGTGCTGCCCGACGCCTTCCGCGACCTCGTAGCCCCATGCCTTCAGCAGGCCGGCGATGTACTGCGCGGTCTCGGCTTCTTCGAGCGACAGCTCCGGATGCTTGTGGAGGTGGTGGCGCCAGGCCTTGATCGTGTCGAGCCGGCCCCTGAATTCGTCGACGAGTGCAGTCATCGTGCACCTCCGGGTGCCTTCCCCTTCGGGATCGTGAGCATGATGGACGCGATGGCCGCCACCACCATGAGCAGGTTGAACCCCAGCGCGACCATGGCTGCCTGGCGGACTTCCACGTTGTCCTGACGGCCGGCGAACGTGATCACGCCCTCCAGCCACCTGGACGACCCGTCGTCGGCATTCAGCGCGGTGAAGATGGCGGCCGAGATCGCGACGCCGAACGAGGCCCCGAGCGACGACGCCATCTTGTAGATGCCCGACCCGGATCCCGCCTGGTCGTCAGGAAGATTCGAGAGCGCCGCGTCCGTCGAGGGCGTCGCGTAGAACGCGAGCCCGAGGCCGAAGAGCGTGTACGCCACGATGGCCAGCGTCTTGTACTGTCCGATCAGCAGATGCGTCGGCATCAGCATCGCGATGGACAGCCCCACGATCAGGCTGCCCCAGATCATCGGTTTGCGGGCGCCGAACTTCTGCAGCAGCTTCTCGCCCACGCGGATGAACGCGACGATGGCGATCGCGTAGCCGAGGGTCAGCATCCCTGCCTCCTGCGCCGACAGCCCGCCGCCGAGCTGCACGAGCATCATCGAGACGATGAGCATCCCGGCGACGCCGTTCAGCAGGAAGTTCGAGATGGTGGCGCCCGTGTACGTGGAGTTGCGGAAGAGGGCGAAGTTGACGAACGGCGAACGCGCCCTGGCTTCCACCCTGAAGAACAGCGCCCCGACGACGACGGCGATGACCACGAGACCCAGCGTCAGCGGATGCGTCCAGCCGATCTCGCTGCCCTGCGTGGTCAGCACCTGCAGCGCCACCATGGCCACCATGAACGTCAGCACGCCCGCCGTGTCGAACCGGTAGTCGCCCTCGGTGGCGGCCTTGCTCTCCGGCGTGCCCCGTACCATCGCCATGCCGACGGCGGCGACAGCGGCCGACGCGAAGAAGATCCAGCGCCATCCGACGTTCTCGGCCATGAGGCCGCCGAAGAGCGCCGCGAACCCGGACCCACCCCACGAGCCCATCGACCAGAGGCTCACCGCCCGCTGACGGCCGGCGCCGTCCCAGTACGCCTTGATGAGCGCCAGGCTCGACGGCATGATGAACGCCGCCGACAGCCCCTGAAGAATCCGGCCCAGCATGAGGAGCGGCACGGCCAGCGCGCCCGGCGGCGCGATGCCCACCAGCAGCGACCCGAGGATGCCGAGGACGAACCCCCAGTTCAGCACCTTCACGCGCCCGACACGGTCGGCGAGGCCGCCCATCACGACGATGAAGATGCCGGAGAAGAGCGCCGTGATGGACACGGCGATGTTCATGACGCTGGTCGTGACGCCGAGATCGGCAGCCATGTCCGGCGCGATGTTCAGCGTCGTCTGTGCGAACAGCCAGAAGGCCAGGACGCCGAAGATGATGCCGAAGAGGAGCGTGTCGTTGCCGCGCATCGTGTGCTCTCCCCCAAAGGCCGGCGCACGTCGGCAGCGCAGCGCGCGTGCTGCGGCACGCCGCGCTGGCCGTCATCGGTGCGCCGCGAACCTTCGTGGACGTAGAGTCTGGGGAAGCGAGCATACCCGAGCCGCTGCCGGCTGAGAAGTCGCCTGCAGCGGCTGAGCCGGTTCCTCTGGCTCACTCCCCCGGCAGGTACGGCAGGTACGTCGTCCGGGCGCGTACGACGACGTCCGGCCGCGTGACCGACACGCTGATTCTTCGCGGACGCGTACGCTCGTCGGCCGCGACCTCCGGCTGCTGATAGGCCAGGCGGTAGTACTGCTTGCTGTCCCGGATCATCTTGGGCAGCCCTTTGGCGAGGTTGTTCGTGTCAACCGTCAGCGTGCCGCCGGTGCTGGCGCTGAGGAAGCCGAGCGTGCCGTAGTACCGGATCAGCATCTCCGAGGTGGCCGCCTGGATGGTGCCGCCCGCGATGGCCGCCGCCATGTGATTGCCGTCCACGTTGATGACAGGGGCGACGGCCTCGAGTCCGCGCGGGTCGATGGCGTAGATGGCGACGTTGGCCACCGACGCCGCGGCGACGACCTGTTCGTACGTGTCCCACGCGTTGCGGAAGTCGAGCGGCGACGCCTTCGGCCCGGACGGGCCAAGCGGCTGGCCCTCGCTGACGATGACCACCGTCCGCCGTTCGCTCGCGTCGAACGCCACTGCGTCGGCCACGTTCTGGAGCGCCCGCAGCACCATCAGGGTGCGCACCTCCAGCTCGGTGGAACGCGGGACGGCCTTCGGCTTCTGCCCGCGAAACCGCGCGATGAGCCGGCGCGCTTCCTCACGGTCCGTCGACAACTGCTGCAACAGCTCGTGTGGACCGGTGTTGACGATGGCCAGCCGATCCTCCGGCGCCAGCATGTCGAGCAGCGTGTGCGCCAGGTCCATGGTCGGCTTCGTGAGCCGCGGCGAGATGTGCAGGTCGTCGAGGACGAGCACGTAATCGCGGCGCCGTGACATGGCCGGCGTGGCGCTTACAGCGGACGGGGCACTCGCTTCCGCATCCGCCGGCGAGAGGAGGTCCACGTACTCGAAGACCACGAGCTCCTGCGGAGCGCCGTTGTCACGGACGACGACCTCGTCCTGACGAATGTCGGTCACCGTCTCGCCGTCCTTCGTGATGATGGCGGAGACTTCGACGACGGTCGTCTCGGACGTGAAGGTCGGACGCTGCGGCTCGGATCGTTCCTGGGCCGCCATGACCGCGACGCAGGCGACCGCGATCGCCATTCCGACGACGCTTCGCATGGGCATGCACCGAATCCGGCAGAGGCTGGCTGTGCCGGACACTGTATGCCGCGTCGCGCCGCCGATCAAGGCTGAGCGGTCATGTCGGGCGGCGCTTACGCCTTCCGCACCTCTGCGCGCCAGGTCTCCGGGCCCGACTCCGTGGTCCTGAACTCGAAGCTCCCGGCAGGCTCCGTCGCCTCCAGCATGTAGTACATGCAGTTCGGGTCGTGGTCCACGGTGAGCTTCAGCGTCGCCCCTTTCCGCAGCGACTTGTAGGCGCCGAGGATCGTGTCGAGCCGGTCTTTCGGTTCGACGTCGCGGACGTCCACGACCACTTCCTTCGCATCGCTGGCGCTCCCGCACCCTGCGGCCTTGCGCGACGCGAGCCAGCGATGCCACCGCGGAATGTGCGCAGGCGCGCTCGGGTTGAGCACGATAGGCCCCGCGTAGCGCGCCATCGCCAGGTCGGTGAGCAGCGTGCCGATGCCACGTCCGTGCTGGTCGTGCTGCTCCGGACCGCCGCCGTACAGCCGGACGAGGCCGAGGCGATCGCGTGCCGTGAACAGCACGGCGCCGGCGTCCGCGAGGTCCTCCAGCGAAGGCTGTACCTCCCACGCCAGGCCGACGCAGTCGGCCACGCCCGCCTCGTCTATGGCCGCGAGCGTCGCCGTCACCTCTGGGATGCTGGTGCCGTGCCCGAGATACAGACGCGCACCGGCGGCCCTGAAGATTCGGCCCGTTGCGGCGACGTCGCGAGACGCCGGCGCGTCACGCGGGATGCTGACCGGCACGTTCCAGTGCGCGGCCAGCAGGGCCACCGCCGGAGCGGCAGCCCTGTCCATCGACGGCACGCGCAGCGCGACGACGTGCGCCGCGTCGGCTCCCACGTCGCCGGCGAGCGCTTCCACCGCCTCGCTGGCGGTCAGCACGAGCTCCTGGCCGTCGAGCCCGCGAGCCGCGCAGGCGGCGCCGCGCGTCTCGCTGTCGAGGTGAAGTGCCGCCGTCGAGGTGAGCGAGAGCCCCATGTCAGGCCGTCCTTCCGATCTCGACCTTCCACACCGTCGGGCCGTTCTGGGTGTACGTCCACGAGTACGTGCCCGTGCGCATCGCCTCGAACTGATGCCGGAGAGGAAACGGGTCGTGGTCGTTGACGAGCGTGAACGACTCGCCGGGCTGGAGCGAGTCGAACATCCGGAAGATCGTGGGGTGCTTCTCGGGCGGCGGAACCACGCGAATGTCGAGTTCGATGTTGCTGGTGGGCATGGTGTGCGTTCTCCTCAGGGTTGCTGGTGGCGGATGAAGACCCGCACCAGGTCGTCCGACTGCTGCCGGACCTCACACGTGAACCCGCGCTCCTCCAGCTTCGGCAGGAGGAACCTCGGCACGCGGGTGTTGATCTGAACGAGCGTCCTGCCAGGCGGCAGCGTCGTCAGGGCGGCGAGCGTGCGCTCCATCGGCTCCGGAGGCTCGAGGCCGCGTACGTCGAGCACGACGACATCGCCATCGACGTCGTCTGCTGCGAGGGTGGAGTCAGGGGACGGTGCCTCCGATGCGCCGCTTCCCCCATCGCGATGGAACCAGACGCACCAGTCGTCGTCGGCCAGACGCTCGACGACATGCGAAAAGCGCTGCTTCGCGAGCACGGGATAGAGCGGCGCCGGCTCGAAGATGGCGCGCACCTTCAGCACGCCGCCGTCAGGCGTGGCGCGCGCGGCGTCCATGATCCGGCGGAAGGGCTCGACGCCGGCGCGCAGCTCGTCACGCACGTCGCACTCGACCACGAGGTCGGGCGGCAGCGCTCGAAGCGCTTCGGGCACCGGGTCGCTCTCCAACGCCGGAAGGGACGGTCGCCGCACGGGCTGGGGCAGCACCTCGGCAAGCGGCGCCGTCGGATGCTCGAGCGCGTGATTGAGGCGCGCCAGGAGCACGCACGGGTCGAGCCCGCCGATCCTGGCGGCCTGCTCCACCGTGACGAGCCGTGCCATCGTCCGTCGCATCGCGCCGCTGCGCAGCTTCTCGAAGGCTGGCGACGCCGTGGCGAGGACGTCGAGCAGACGCTCGTCACGCGCGAGCACTGCGTGAATCGTGTCCGTTGCGTTGATCACAGCACCCCCGGTGCGACCATGCCCGGATGCCACGCGGGCTCCCAGACGAGATGCGGCCTCACGACGTCGATGCCTTCCACGGCGCCGACGGCCTGAAGGATGCCGCCGCGGATCGCGTGCTCCATCGGGCACCCGCGCGTGGTGAGGGAGAACGTGACGTCCACGGTGCCGCCGTCGATGGCGACGTCGTACACGAGCCCGAGCGTCACGATGTCGAGCCCGATCTCCGGGTCGATGACCCGGCGCAGCGCGTCGTACACGCTGTCTGCGAGTGGTGACTGCACACCGTCGGTCATGCCGGCCTCCTTCGCGCGATGGCCGCCACCTGGCCCGCCTCGAGCAGCGTGCCCGCGGCGAAGAGGCACGCGCCCACACGCACGCAGTGCGCGTGGCCCAACGCGACGCCCGCGACCATGACCAGCCACCCCGCGACGAGGACGAGACCTGTCGCCGTCGCCAGCCGCTGCGAGTAGAGCTCGTGCACCTTCGGGACGTCGCGCAGGCCCACGAGCGGACCGAACCGGTGGTACCAGATGAGGAACGGGACGATCTTGAAGTAGTGGCCTGCCACGAACAGGCTGAGTGCGCCGACGAGCAGCAGGTGGTACGTCGTGAGCAGCCTCACGTCCGAGAGCCCCGCACGCAGCGCGAACGGCGCGACGGCCAAAGCGGCGGCAAGACCGATGAGCCCGGCGGCGGCGAGCCGCAGCCCCGGATCGGCCTTCGTACGGCGACCGTGCCTGTAGAAGGCGAAGGCCTGCACCAGGAACGCGCAGACGCCACCGGCCACGAGCAGGACCGCGGCTGCCACCGTCGCCATCCCGCCGAACGGCACGGCCAGCAGTGCGGCGCCGCCGGACAGGAGGACCGCGGCCGCCCGTCCCGGCCGCTCGTCGGCGCCATGCGAGAGCAGGAACATCGGCAGCAGCCGGTGCGCGACGCCCACCATCACGAGCAGCACGACGCCGGCAACGGCGACGTGCGCGTGGCGCGCCACGAGGAGGAAGCGGTCGCTGCCGAGCAGGTCGGCGTGCAGGTTCAGCGCAAGCAGGAAGCCGTAGACCGGCGTGATCACCAGGAACACGCTGGCAGCAGCGAGGGCCCACCACGTCAGCGACCGCTCGGATGCCCCGCCCAGCGTGGCGGCGAGGTTGGCCGCAAAGACGAAGAACGCCGCGCTGACGCATGCCGCGCCGGCCGTCAGCAGCCGGCCGTGGCCCGTCGCGAGGCCCGTCACGAAGATCGTGACGCCGGCGGCCTGCAGCACGAACGAGCCATGGGCCAGCCCCTCCCAGCGGATCGCCCGGCCGATGGCCACCGGGAGGAACTGGCACAGGGCGCCGAAGATCGAGAGGACGATCCAGCCGAGCGTGAAGAGATGGACGACGGCGACGACGCGGGGATGGAAGAACGCGCCGGCCGCCAGGTCGGGTGCGACAAGGACCAGGCCGAGGGCGCCGGCGACGAACGACGCGAGAGCCGCTGCGAAGTGCTCGCCCGGCAGCGCCAGCGGCGGCGACGCGGCGGTGCGCACGCCGGCCGTCGCAGCGGGGGGATGAGAGGCACGCGCAGACAGGAGACCAGCCATCGCTGCCTCCTGTATTGGCGAGGTCCGTGCCAGCTCGCGATCGACGGTAATCGCGAGCAAAGTCTCGAGCTGGGCGTCCTACAGGTGTTCCATCTGTTCCTTCATGGAACGTCGCGCACGGCGACGGGCAGGTCGTCGTACGTCCGCAGCTTTCGCCAGAGCGTGTTGCGTCCGATTCCGAGCGCCCGCGCGGCCGCCGACTGCGAGCCGCCGCACGCCTCGAGCACGTGGAGGATGTGCTCGCGCTCGATGTCTGCCAGCGGCCGCAGGTCGTGCCGGCTGGCCGGGCGCGGCATCCGTGCGACCGGCAGGGGGCGGCGCGTCAGCGTTTCCGGCAGGTCGTCCACATCCACGTGGACGCCCGTGGCGAGCGCGGCGGCGTACTTGATCGCGCTCTGCAGCTCGCGGACGTTGCCGGGCCAGTCGTACGCGACCAGGCTGTCGCGCGCGGCGGCGGTGAACCCGCGCAGCCGCTCCGACTCGAGGGCCAGGAAATTCGACGCCAGCGGCAGGATGTCGTCCCTGCGGGCCCGCAGCGGCGGCACCTCGAGCGTCAGCACCCACAGGCGGTAGAACAGATCCTCGCGGAACGCCCCTTCGCGGACGCTCTGTGCGAGGTCGCGGTGCGTCGCGCAGACGATGCGGACGTCCACCGAGAAAGGCCGGCTCTCGCCGACGCGCCGGATCTCGCCGTCCTGCAGCACGCGCAGCAGCTTCACCTGCAACGACAGCGGCATCTCGGCGATCTCGTCGAGGAAGATCGTGCCGCGGTCGGCGGCCTCGAACAGGCCGCGGCGTGCCGTGGTGGCGCCTGTGAAGGCGCCCTTGCCATGGCCGAACAGCTCCGACTCGAGCAGCTCGGCCGGCAGGGCGGCGACGTTGACCGGGACGAACGGATGGTCGGCGCGTGGCGAGTTCGCGTGCAGAATCCGCGCGACCACCTCCTTGCCGGTGCCGGTCTCGCCCACGACCGCGACGGGCGCGCCGCTGTGCGCGAAGCGCCCCGCGCGCCTGAGCAGCACCTGCATCGCCTCGCTGTGCGCGACCACATGGGTCACGCCATTCAAGTGCGGGGCCAGCGGCAGGAGGCCGCACAACTCGCAGGTCGCGTAGTCGTGCCGTTCCATCTGCTCCATCATGGAACACGTCGACGCCGAACGCCAGTCTTCACGCAGCGCGGGGTCGCATCCCCCGTGTTCTACCGCGGGAACAGGTCGGGGTTGTCGGTGAAGAGGCCATCCACCTGGTACTCGTGGACGTAGGTCCGCATGGCGTCGGTGAGCGCCGCCCGTCCCTCGGGCGTCGCGTCGTCGCCGCGCACGCTGAACGTGTATGGCACGACGGTCAGCCCCGCGGCGTGCGCGTCGGCCACCAGTCGCGGCCGCGCCTCGACGAGGCGCCGCGCTGGCCCGACGCCCGTCGCGAACGTACGCACCTCGGCCAGCCCCTCGGGCGTCAGCCAACGTGCCGCTCCATCGTCGGTGCCGACGAGCAGCGTACGCGGCACCTCTGGCAGCAGCTCGGCGAGCCGCCGCACGCTGTCCTCTTCGAACACCTGAAGCTGGACCGCCGGACGCCCGTTCACCGTGGCGCCGGCGAGCCCGTTGCTGCGCAGCACGTCGGCGACGAGCCCCTCGGGATCGAAGCCGGCCTCCCGGAAGCGCCCCGGGTACTTCAGCTCGGGGAAGATCCCGGCCTGGCCGTTCACGATGTCGATCGCCTCCTGGAACGTCAGCATCCGCTCGCCCGCGAACTTCGTGTCGAACCAGGAGCCGGCGTCGAGCTGCCTGATCTCGTCGAGCGTGAAATCCTCGACGAACCAGCGCCGCACCGTGCCGTTGCTCGTCTCCACCTCACGGAAGCGATCCGGGAAGCGCTCGCGCACGTCCGTCACGCGCTCGAGCATGGCGTCGTGCGTGCACACGAGCACGCCGTCCTTCGTGATGCCAAGGTCCTGCTCCACGTACTCGGCACCCTGCTCGATGGCCAGCCGGTACGCCGCCGCCGTGTGTTCGGGCGCATACGCCGACGCCCCGCGGTGCGCCACAACAAATGTGCCGCGGACCGCCTCGTCCGCCAGCGGCTCTTCCCCCGCGGGCGCCGTCCCGCCACACCCTGGCGCCAGCAGGAGCATCGTCAACAGCACAGCATCGAACAACAGCCATGAAGGTCTAGTCATCGGTCATCAAGCATCCGCGACTCTGGCATGAGGCATCAAGCGTCAATCGTCAGCAATTTGTCATGAAGCAT
>JBIQIB010000062.1:0-14845 GCA_044508265.1 Acidobacteriota bacterium | reverse complement strand
AAGCATGAGGCATGACCATCACCGCCACTTCCCTCACCCTCGGCCCGTCGCACTCGACGAAGAACACCCGCTGCCAGCGTCCCAGCACGATCGAGCCATCCACCACCTGGAGGCTCAGCGACGTCGGCAGCAGCAGGGCGCGGCAGTGCGCGTGGCCGTTCACGCGTTCCCCCGGGGTGAGGTTGACGACGCGCCGCCCCGGATCGTCGTGGTCGTACGCGCAGGCGGCGGGCGCGACGGCGTCGAGCACCCTCGCGAAGTCGTCGAGCAGCAGCGGCTCGTGCTCGTTGACGACGACGGCCGTCGTGGTGTGCAGCGTCTGGACGTGCAGGATGCCGGTGTGCGCGTCAGCCTGCGACACGATGTGCCGGAGCTCGTCGGTGATGTCGATGAACTGGGTCGCGGCCTTCGACAGCAGCCGCATCCGCAGGTGCGTGGTGCGCGCGGGCGCAGTGACCTGGTGCATGGTTCCTCCTCGTTGACACGAGCATCGAGGAACCCCTCCGCCAAGTCTTCAGGTGGACGTGAGGGTTGTGTGAGCAGTGCGTGAGCGCCTGGCGCGCCGCGTGAGTCCGAGCGCCAGGCCGAGTCCGAACACCGCGCCCTCGCCGAACGCGATCAGCGACGATGTCAGGGCGCCGAAGCCGGGTTCGCCGAGCAGGCGCCCGAGCGGGGCCAGCGAGGTCTGCGCGCCTTGCGCGTGGTCTGCCAGCAGGTGAAGCGTGCCGCCTACGAGCGGCCGCCCCGACAGCGCGAGCGCCAGCGCCGCGAGACCGCAGCACACGGCGGTGACGATCACCGCAACGGTGCGCCGGCGTCCTCGCGGCGAGGCGAGTCCGTCGGTGGAGCGGCGGGTGCAGAGGCCATAGCCGAGTCCTGCGGCGCCGCCGATCACCAGGCCCTCGAGGCCGCCGCCCGGGAAGAAGTCGACGCCGACCAGGGTGGTCAGCGACCAGCGCGCCATCCACTGCACGACGGTGCCGACGCACGCGCCGCCGAGAGCAGCGCCAATCGTCAGCGCCAGGACGCGGCGCGATCGGACGACGGCTTCCGCTACTTCGAGCCCGCCTGCCACCCCGGCACCGCCGATGCCGCCACAGCCGAGACCGAGCAGTGCCAGGACGGGAATGATGCCCGGCGATCCCTCGCTCGCGAGGACGTTGAGCAGCGCGCCGCCCAGCCCGCCTGCCGCGGCACCCGCCAGCCCGCTGCCAAGCGCGGCCCGGAACCAGCGGCCCGCGACAGGCCGCGCGGCCCGCCGCAGGCGAAGCCGTACGAGGGCCACGACGGCACGCGCTGCGCCGGGTTGCCCGAGCAGGGGCACGTCGCCGGCGTCGGGCACGGACCAACGCGCGTCGCGCAGGCGGGCCCGTGCCTCCTCGTGGTGCGGCCGCGTCCCCAGGCGCCGCAACGCGTCAGCCGTCCCGAGCGCGTGCAGCCGCTCCGCGGCATCCAGGGCCTCGTCCGCCTCGCCGGCAGGATCGGCGGGGTCCTTCGTCGCCGTCAGCCGCTCGAGCAGCGGCTCGAACGCGGCGGAGGCATCGCCGGGATCGATCGCTCTTACGGCCGCGGTCTCCTGGGGCGCCTGCCCCTCCTCCATTTCCTCGAGGACGTCCGCGGCGACGAACCGATAGCCGTGACGCGAGACGGTACGCACGAACCGCGGCTCGCGCGAGTCGTCACCGAGGGCGCGGCGGATGGTCCGGATGGCCTGGCTCAGGGCCGAGTCGGAGACGATGACGTCCGACCAGACATGGTCGAAGATGTCGCGGCGGTGCACCGCCTCGTGGCGATGCTCGACGAGGAACACCAGCAGGTCGAAGTACCGCGGGATGAGCGGCACCTCGCGGCCGTCCCTCAGCAGGATCCGGCGGCGCGGCGAAAGGACGAAGTCACCGAAGCGGTAGCGCAGCATGCCCGGCCGATCATGCCGCCCGCGCGGACGAGCCTGGTGAATAGGAAGGCGCGCGTTGACATTTCTCGCCGCCGTTCCATACTGTTGGCATCGTGACCATGACAGCCCAGACTGACGTCTTCCGCGCCATTGCCGATCCGACGCGTCGGGCCCTGCTCGACCTGCTTCGGACGGGCGATCGCACCGTCAATGAACTGGCCGAGCCCTTCGACATGAGTCGCCCTGCCATCTCCCAGCACCTGCGCCTGCTGCTCGAAGCCCGGCTGGTCGCTGTCAGGAAGGAAGGCCGGCAACGCCGGTATCGTCTCAACACGTCGCCCATCGGCAAGGTGGCCCGCTGGGTCGCCAAGTTCGACGACAGCACGCGCACGAAGCGGAAGCGGTAAGCGCCCGCTGACCTTCCGTCATCGTCCGGCCCCGCCGGACGCCAGCTGCACCCACGTCGCGAGACGCTCCCGATCGCGCGACGCCGCCTCCATCATCCGCTCCTGCTGCTCGACCGGCGTACGCCCGCCCGGGTCGTACTCGACGTGTACCGAGATGGGGCCGTCGAACGGCGTGCGGGCAATCTCCGCCAGGAACGCGGGCCAGTTCACCATGCCTTCGCCGAGCGGACAGTCCACGATCTGCCAGCGCCCGTCGGCGCGCCTGTCCCAGTAGAAGTCCTTGGCGGCCAGCATGCGCAGCCGCGGCGCGACGAGCTGCGTCGCCACGCGCCACCCCGCATCGCCGCCCTCGACGACGGCGTGGCGGATGTCGAAGTAGTACGCCGCGTGCCCGGACGGCAGCGGCTCCACCATCTCGAGGGCGTCCCACACGGGGGCACCGATGTACCCGGAGTGATTGTGATAGGCGATGGTCACGCCGGCCTCGCCGGCGCGGGCGGCAAGCCCCGCAAACGAGCGAACCGCCTCGTCGAGCTCGGCGCGCACGTCCTTGAACGCATACCGGTAGTAGCCGGCCTTGAGCAGCGGGACGTCAACGGCACGCGCGGTCCGGAACGTCGGAACGGCGGCCGGGTCGTCGGCACGCGTCAGGCCTGTCGTCAGCATCCGTACGACAGAGCCGGCGTCGCGGACGGCCGCCACGGCCTTCGGCAGGTCGTCGGCAACGCGCTCCGGCAGCACATGCCCGCCGGGGCGCACCGTCAGGTCCACGCCCGCAAACCCCATCGTCCGGACGGCGGTGCCGAGGTCGTGCCAGGACAGGTCCGCGAGGTGCTTGGAGAAGAAGACGATCGGCGCGCGCGCCAGCGAGGCCCCCGATTGCGCGGCTGGCGCCGGCGAGGGCGACGCCGCCATCGACGTCCCCGGACGCGCCGCGATGGCCGAGGCGGTGAGGCCGACGGCCGTCCGATGGAAGTCGCGGCGCGACATGGAAGGCTTGCTCATGCGTTCACCTCCGCAGGTGCGGATCCCTCGGCGACCTGATGTCGAGGGACCGCAGCTGCCGGCCCGTCCGTCACCGTGCCAGACGCGGCGACGTCAGACGGAACTGCGAGACGAGACCCGCGAAGGCGAGCACCAGCCACACGGCCAGCACCCACGACTCGCCCGGCGCAGGCCTCAGCGGATACGAGAGCCAGCCCTGCGTCGCGTCGCCGAGTCCTGTCACGGCCTCGCTGTGCCACAGGCCCAGCGCGCCCATGACCAGCAGCCATGCCCCGCCGAAGGCCGTGCAGATGACGATGACGTACCGCTGCAGGGCGAGCGCCACGAGCGCGCCGGCGATCGTGCACGCGATGACGAGCATCGCGCCGGGCTCCGAACCCAGCTGGGCCATCACAGCATGGACGGCGAGCGCGGCGAACACGGCGCCGAGCAGCGCCACGCCGATGAAGTAGGCGAGCACGAGCGCGAGGGAGCCGGCCAGTCCGCCGCCGAGGATGAGCAGGTAGTCACGCGTCGAGTCGGCCGGGCCGAGGATGGCGCCAGCCACGAGGACGCCCAGGACGAACCCGTACAGGCCGAGGACGGTGCGGAAGGTGCGCTGTCCGAGGAAGCACGACAGCAGCCCGCCAATGAGGAACAGCACGGCTGCGGGGACGTGAAACGTCGCCGGAAGCATCCTGAGCATTATAGTGGAGGGTCTGGGTCGAGTAACGCCTCACCGCAGCCGTACGCCGATGCCTCCCCCTGTCCCCCCGACCCGCGCCCGCTGGAGCGTGGGCAGCCTCGTTGCGGCCGTCCTGGGCCTGGCGCTGTTTGCCTACACGGTCCGGCAGACGGGATTCGCCGAGGTCATCGAGGGTTTCAAGCGCGTCGGCGCCGCCTTTTTCATCATCCTTGCGCTTGCCGGGCTCAGATTGGCGGCGCGCGCCTGGGCGTGGGTGCTGTGCACCGATCGCCCGCACGACCTGCGCCTGCGCGACACGTTCCCGGCGCTCGTGAGCGGCGATGCGCTGGGCAACCTGACGCCGCTCGGGCTGTTCGTCAGCGAGGCGACGAAGGCGGCGCTCGTCCGGCACCGCGTCACGCTGATGGGCGCGCTGGCGGGCATCGCCGTCGAGAACCTGTTCTACACCGTCTCGGTCGCCATCGTGATCGCGGGCGGCACGGTCGCGCTCGTGACCATGTTCGAGCTGCCGGCCGCGTTGCGCGTGGTGAGCCTGGCAGCGGCCGCGGGCATGATCGCGTTCATCGGTCTGGCCCTGGCGCTGGCCAGCGGACGCTTCCGTCCGCTGACGCGCATAGCGACGTGGCTCGAGCGCCTGGCGCTGGCGCCCGCGGCGCTCGTCCGGCGGACGGGCAAGCTGCGACAGCTCGAGGAGCAGGTCTACACGTTCGTCCGGCGTCACCCGTCACTGCCGCTGCCGGTGCTGCTCCTGCAGTTCGTCTACCACGGCGCGGGCGTCGCCGAGGTGTACCTCACGGTGGCGCTGATTTCCGACGCCGTCGGACCGACGCTGCTGACGGCGTTCCTGCTGGAGTCGGTGAACCGCTTCATCAACGTGGCGTTCAAGTTCGTCCCGCTGCGGCTCGGCATCGACGAAGCCGGATCCGGCCTGCTCGCGCAAGTGCTCGGGCTGGGAAGCGCCGTCGGCGTGACGCTCGCTATCGTTCGGAAGGCGCGCGTGCTGGTGTGGACGGGCGTGGGCGTGGCGCTGCTGGCGTCGCGCGGCCTGCGGCCCGCCGAGCTCTACGAAGCCCGCGCCGACTAGCGGTAGGGACGGCTCCCCGAGCCGTCCTTGGACCGTCGATCGTAAGACCGTCCCCGAGCCGTCCTACAACTCCCGCCGCCCCTCGAGCGCGCGCGTCATCGTCACTTCGTCCGCGTACTCGAGGTCGCTGCCGACGGGCACGCCCATTCCGATGCGCGTCACCTTCACGCCCAGCGGCTTCAGGAGCTTCGCCAGATAGATGGCGGTGGCCTCGCCCTCCACCGTCGGGTTGGTCGCGAGGATGATCTCGTCGATGTTGCCGCTGCCGACGCGCGCGAGCAGGCCCTTGATGCGCAGGGCATCCGGCCCGATGCCCTGGAGCGGCGAGAGCGTGCCCATCAGCACGTGGTACGCGCCGTTGTAGTCGCGCGTCTTCTCGATGGCCTCGACGTTGGCCGGCTCCTCCACCACGCAGATGACGCGCTGGTTGCGCTCCGGACGCGTGCAGTACGCGCACGGGTCGGCGTCGGTGATGTTGCTGCAGATGGAGCAGTGCTGCACCCGCTCCTTGACCTCGCGCAGCGCCTCGGCGAGGCGCTCGGCATCCTCACGCGGTGCCTTGAGCACGTGGAACGCGAGACGTTGCGCGGTCTTGGGCCCGATGCCGGGCAGCTTCTGCAGTTGCTCGATCAGGCGGCGGAGAGGATCGGGATACAAGGGTCAGGTCTGGACAGTGTCGAGGACTGGAGGAATGGAGGAGTGAAGGAATGGAGGAACCAGGACCGGAGGAACCAGGAACGGAGGATCGGCACCAGGACAAGGAGGAACGGAAAGGCCGTGCCTACATCCCCGGCAGCTTGAGTCCCCCCATCATGCCGCTCATCTTCGAGCTGATCTCGTCGTCGGCCTTCCGCTGGGCGTCGTTGACGGCCGCGAGGATGAGGTCCTGCAGCATCTCGACGTCCTGCGGGTTGACCACCTCGGGATCGATCCTGATCGACAGCAGCTGCTTGGCGCCGTTGACGGTGACGGTGACCATGCCGCCGCCGGCGGTCGCCTCGATCGTCGTCTCGGCGAGCTGACGCTTCATCGTCTCCTGCATCTGCTGCGCCTGCTTCATCAGTCTGTTGATGTCCATCGGAGTCCTTTCGTCGCGCGCGGCCTCAGCCGAGCTGTTCCACGTCGCGGATGTCTGCAGGAAAGACGTCGAGCAGGGCCTGGACGGCCTCGCTCTGCATGGCCTGTTCGCGGAGCTGCTCAGCGCCTGGGCGTTCGGCGGCGGCCGGTTGTGGCGCCGCGGCAGCCACGCGGGTGTCGACGCGCAGTCGCCGCCCGCATGTCGTGGCGACGATGTCCTCAATCCATGCGCGGCGCGCCTCGACGCGCTGCTGCTCGAAGTTGCCGCCGAGGGTGACGACCAGTCGATCGCCCTCGGCCTCGAACCTGGCACGCGCCAGCGCCGTGCCGAAGAAGGTCCTGTTGTTCCTGCGCAGCGCGTCCACGAGGGCGTCGACGTCGATGGCGCCGGCTGGAGCGGCGTCCGGAGCGGCGTCCAGCGCCGCGGCAGCCGGTGCCGCTGGAGCCGCCGACGCGGCCGGAGCCACGGGCGCGGCTGGCGCGGGAACCACGGCAGGCGCAGGTGCGACAGGCTCTCGTGCAGCAGCGGGTGCCGCAGGCGCAGGTGCCGCAGGCGCAGGTGCCGGAGTCGCGGGTGCGGAAATCGCGGATACCGGAGCCGCGGCTGCCGGGCGTGCCGTCGCGCCGGACGGTCGCGGCACGCTCCCCTGCGCCGGACGCGGAATCGACAGGCGCCCGCCCGGCGCGCCTCCCCTGCCCGCCGGGCTGCTGCCGCCACCTGCGCCGCCGAGCGCGGCGATCACCTCGCCGAGCGGCTGCAGCTGTCCGAGATGGATCCACTTCAGCAGCGCCATCTCGAGGTGATAGCGGGGCTGCGAGGCGAACCGGATGTCCTGTTCGGCCTTGGCGAGCACGTCGAAGCCGCGCAGCAGGTCCTCTCGCGAGAACCGCTCCGCCAGCGCCGACAGGCGCTCGGCGTCTGGTGCGAGGTCCACGTCCGAGAGGCGCGACGGGTCGATGCGCACGACCATCAGATCGCGGACGAGCGCCGTCAGCTCCCGGCACACGAGCTTCAGGTCCTGTCCGCCTTCCACCAGCCGTCCGACGATGGCGAAGACGTCGGCCGCGCGCCCGTCGGCGACGATCTCGGCGATGTCGAGCAGCGCGTCGCGCGCGATGAGGCCGAGCACCGTGGATACGTCCGCCGCGGTCACGTGTCCGCCCGAGAAGGCGATGACCTGGTCGAACGCGCTGAGGGCGTCGCGCATGCTGCCGTCCGCGGCGCGGGCGATGAGCGTCAGCGCGTCGCGGTCTACCGTCAGCTCCTCTTCAGCGGCGATCTTTTCCAGCTGGTCGGCGACGACCTGCGTGCCGATGGTGCGGAACTCGAATTCCTGCGCGCGCGACCGGATCGTCTCGGGAATCTTGTGCAGCTCCGTCGTCGCCATCATGAAGACGACGTGCGGCGGGGGTTCCTCGATCGACTTCAGCAAGGCGTTGAACGACGAGTTCGAGAGCATGTGCACCTCGTCGATGATGAACACCTTGAAGCGGTCGCGGGCCGGGGCGATGGCGAGGCCGTCGATGACGACCTCGCGGATGTTGTCGATGCCCGTGTTCGACGCGGCGTCAATCTCGATGACGTCGATGTCGCGGCCGGCGGCAATCTCCACGCAGGCATCGCACGTGCCGCAGGGCTCGGGCGTCGGCTGGTCCGCAGACAGGCAGTTGAGTGCCTTCGCGAGGATGCGCGCGGTGGTCGTCTTGCCGACCCCGCGGGCGCCCGAGAAGATGTAGGCCTGGGCGATGCGCTGCCGCGCGAGCGCGTTGCGCAGCGTCTGCGTGACGCCCACCTGGCCGATGACGGCGTCGAAGTGCTGCGGGCGCCACTTGCGGGCGAGGACCTGATAGGGACGTGCCACGGGAGCGGGTCGGTGATTTCGAAGGAACTGCGTCGGTGACCGCTCCCACCGCGACCCGGAGGCCCTGCACACACGGCAGACTCCCCTTAGCGCTGCTACCTTCCGGTCCTGACGCGGTTCGAGGGCTGGCGTTGCACAGGCTCCGGACCGCGGTGCGAGCGGCCACTGCCTGAACGGCGAGTGTACTGCGTGTGGGGTCAGGTCTCAAAACCGCCCCTGTGTGGGGGTCAGGTCTCGATTTGCACACAGGCGGGGTCAGGTCTCGATTTGTGCACGAATGGGGTCAGGTCTCCCCGCCGGCAAGCGCACCGTAGAGCTCCGGACGCCGGAACCGGAACGTGTACTCAAAGCGCGTCCGCGCCTCCACGAGGCGCGCGCGGCCGAGGTCGCCGACCAGCATCGCGTCCTGCTCCCCCTCCGCCTCGGCCCGTGCCAGCACCTCCCCGTCGGGCGCCACGATCATCCCGCCGCCCGGGAAGTACTGCGACACGCCGGCAAACGACACCTCGCCCCTCGTGTTGCACGCCACGCCGAAGACGCCGTTCTCGGCGCATCGCGCCTCGAGCGTCCGGCCCGCCCACGCCGCCCAGCCCAGCGGCGTCACCGGCGGCGGGTCGGCGGCAAAGGGAAACAGCACGATCTCTGCGCCGCGCACGGCAAGCAACCGCGTGGACTCCGGCAGGAACGCGTCGAAGCAGATGTTGACGCCAACCCGCCCGAGCGGCGTCTCGACGACGCCGGGCACGCCGCCGCCGTTGTAAATCGGCATCTCGAACAGCGGAATGTGCATCTTGCGCCAGGCGCCGAGCAGGCCGTCCGGACCGACGAGCACGTGCGTGTTGTGCATCAGGTGCCCGGCATCCTCGAGCAATCCCGCCGAGACGAGCACGCCATGACGCCGCGCACTCGCCACGAGCGCGCCCACCGCCGGCCCGTCGAGCGGCTCGGCCATCGCTCGCGCGCCTCGCAGCGCCGCCTGCAGCCACGTCGCGTGGTCGCCCGTCGGATGGTTCGGCACGAAGCCGGTGACGCTCAGTTCAGGGAACAGCACGAGCGCGGCGCCGGCGTCCGCAGCGCGCGCACACCACGTGTCCAGCCGCTCGAGATTCGCGCTCGTCTCACCGGGCCGTCCGTCGAACGCGACGGCCGCCACACGCACGTTGTCAATCACGCGAGCATTCTAGTCTTCCGGTCGCGTTCGCGGCCTCGCGCGCGCACGCCCTTCATGCACCCAGGTGCTACGATCGACGTGAACGTCGGACACCATCCACGCTGCCATGCCCCTGCAAATCGGACGACGCCCCGACCACGGATTCGACGAGCCGCTCGGCCTGCTGAGCGATTGTCACCGGCGGATCGAGCACTTCCTCGGCGTGCTCGTCGCCGTGACCGACGCGGCCGACGGCCGCCCGCTGTCGCCGGATCACCGCGCGGCGTTCGAGGGCGCCCTCCGCTACTTCGCGGAAGCCGCGCCCAGGCACACCGCCGACGAGGAGGACAGCCTCTTCCCGCGCCTGCGCGACAGCGCGGATCCCGCAGCCGCCGCCGCGCTCGACGCGCTGGCCCGGCTCGAACGCGATCACGACGAGGCGGACGCTCACCACGGCGCCGTCGATCGCCTCGTCCGGCGCTGGATGGAAGATGGCGACCTGCCCGCGGCGGATGTCGCGCAGCTCCGCACGCACCTGGCCGCGCTGCAGTCGCTCTACGCCGCGCACATCGCCGTCGAAGATCACGAGGTCTTCCCCGTCGCGGCACGCGTGCTCGACCGCGCCCAGATCGACAGCATCGGCGGCGAGATGGCGGCAAGGCGCAACGTGCGCGTGACGCGCCTGTGACGCAGCCGTCCGCTGAGCCTCACGCAGCCTGAACGACGCGCCTCGAGGCGGTCCCTGCTGACTAGTAGCCAAGCGCGGCGCCGTCACCGCGCGGGTCGGCGCCTCCCTCGAAGAACCCAGTCTCCCCGTCGATCCGGATCGCCTGCGCGTGACCGAACGTCGCGTCCCACGCGGGAAGGATCTGCACCGGGTGTCCGCGCCGCCCCAGTTCGCCCACGACATCGCCGTCGATGCGCGCCTCGAGCGACAGGCTGGTGTTCGACGTTCCCCACGTGCGCCCCATGAGCCAGCGCGGCCCCTCGATCGCCTGCTGCACGTCGTAGCCGAAATCCACCAGCCGGGTCACGAGCGCCGCCTGCGTCTGCGGCTGCCCTTCTCCGCCCATCGTTCCGTAGGCGAGGACGGGCCGTCCGTCGCGCAGCAGCATGGCCGGGATGAGCGTGTGGAACGTGCGCTTGCCCGGCTCGAGCCGGTTCGGGTGCCTGTCGTCGAGCGAGAAGAACGTCCCGCGGTTCTGCAGGATCACGCCCGTGTCGCCGCCGACGACGGCCGCGCCGAACGCATGGTAGATGGACTGGATGACCGACACGACGAGTCCGTCCGCATCCGCCACGCAGAAGTAGGCGGTGTCGCCGCCAGGCGAGCGCCGCCGCGCGACGCCGGCGTCGAAGCGCACGCCCGGCGCGATGTCGTCGAGCGGACGCGCACGCCGCGGGTCGATGAGCGTCCGACGCTCGTCTGCGTACGCTTTCGACAGCAGGCGATCGAGCGGGATGTCCACATACTCCGGATCGGTCAGCCATTCGTCCCTGTCGGCAAACGCGACCTTCACGGCCTCCACGAGGTGGTGGTAATACGCGGCCGTGCCGTCGCCCCATGCGGCGACGTCGAACCCCTCGAGGAGGTTGAGGATCTGCAGCGCCGCGAAGCCCTGCGTGGGCGGCGGCATCTGGACGACCTCGAACCCGCGATACGACGACGAGAGGGGCGTGACCCAGCGCGCCTGGTACGACGCGAAGTCGGACGCCCGGAGCGGCGAATCGCACGCCGCGAGCGCCTCGCCGATCCGCACCGGCAGCGCACCCTCGTAGAACGAGCGGGGGCCGGCCGACGCCAGCTCGTCGAGCGTGCGCGCGAGATCGGGCTGGACGAGCCGTGATCCTTCGCGTGGCGGCTCACCGCCCGGCAGCAGCTGGCGCACCGGTGCGGGGCCCTTCGTGAGGATCGGCCGATCCTGCGCGAGCCATCCGGCCAGCGAGCGGCTCACCGGCGCGCCGTCACGTGCGTAGCCAATCGCCGTGGTGAACAGGTCGGCCCAGGGAAGGCGGCCGTGGCGCTCGTGAGCAGCCCGCCAGCCGTCCACGGCGCCAGGCACCGTCAGTGCCGCCAGCGGTCCTCGCGCCGGGATCTCATCGTGGAATCCCCGCTCGCTGTAGTACGCGCGCGTCGCCAGGCGTGCCGCCGGACCGCTGGCGTCGAGCGCCTGCACACCGTCGACGCCCCGTCCCGCAATCAGCCAGAATCCGTCGCCGCCAAGGCCCGCCATGTGCGGATACACGACGCACAGCACGGCGTTGGCGCCGATCGCCGCGTCCACCGCGCTGCCGCCGCGCTGCAGGAGGTCGACGGCGGCGGCGCTCGCCAGCACGTGCGGCGTGGCCGCCATGCCGTTCGGCGCACACGTGGGAGGACGGCCCGTGCGCGGGCCGGCAGGATGACTCATCGTGCGGAACCAGGAGGATGCGTGTAAGCGCTCCCTCACGCGTTACGAGGGACGCGCGGCCGCGGCCGCCGGCGTGACGACGCGCTCCGCCATCCCGATCGGCGGCGCCGAGGGGTCGTGCACGACGACTGGCGATCCGAGCACACCGCTGGCCACGTCCAGGAACGCCGACCAGTCGAGGTCCTCGACGAAGTGGACGCCGTTGACCCGTCCGAGCTGCTGCCAGCCCGCGACGATCCCGGCGGCGACCTGCAGCTGCGTCGCGTTGGTGCCGAGCGCCAGGCCCTTCTCGACGGCCGTGTCGAAGCCGGCCCAGAGCTCGCCGTAGCGGCGGCTGCTCAGCAGCACGCCGACGCGATCGGCGCCGGTGAGCGCGTCTGTCCACGGCGGGCAGAGCCGGCGCGTCTGCCATTCGCCGACGTGTCGCCTGTCGGGATGCGCCGCCAGGGCGCGCCGGGCCACGGCAGGCAGCCGGTAGATGAAGCCGATCTCCACGGTCGTGAAGTAGCGCGCCAGCGTCGCGATCTCTTCGTGCGGCACCGCCATGCCTTCGATGATGCGGTCGCCACAGCGCGCCCTGTACCAGCAGTCCGTCGGCTCGTGACCGAGGCTGACGACCTGTCCGTCGCGTGCGCAGAAGGCCGCCGGCTCGAACAGCTCCTCGAGGCAGTGGAACGGGCTCCACGTCATCGGGAAGACGTCGGTGGCCTCGTCCACCGGCTCCGCGTCTGCCGTCGTGTCTTCTTCGGTGATGAGGATGGCCGCGAGGTCGAGCGCCTCGGGCGTGGGCTCGACGCCTACGCGACGGGCGAGCTCGCCCATGGCCATGTATACGAGCGCATTCACGATGCCGGGATTCGCGCCGCTGCCGACCAGATGGCTGCGCCGCTCGAGCTGCGGCGTGCGCGGCGGCAGCAGGCGGGCGATCGCCTCGTCGGTCGGGTACGAGCCTCGCCCGGCCCATTCCTCCACGCTGGTGCACAGGAAGTCGGCGCCGAGGTCTTCGCACACCCGGGTGCAGTCGACCGTGTCGATCGAGGAGACGTCCACGACCTGGGTGATGGCGTGCTCGGTCACAAGACGGGCGAGGTCATCGGCCGACGCGATGGTGGCCGGCGGCAGCAGCACGCCGATTGCAGGATGGGGGGCGTCGGGGCGCGGCGGCAGCTGATCGACGAGCACCAGCGCGTCCAGCCGTTCGAGGACGCGTCGTCCGTCGTCTGTGTGCTCCAGCACCGCCAGCAGCGCCTCACCGACGCCGCCATGACAGCCGATGAGGAGAGCGCGGTGGCGCTCGGGGCGCGGCGTCGTCATGGCCATGTCCACCTCGCCAGTCCGAGGGACGCGGAAAGGCCGTCCCTGTTGCACGCTGCAGGCACGCCGAAGACGGCCCGCATCAACGATGGGGTGAATACGTTCGCGATCAGTTCCTCCTGTTCCCTGCAGAGGGGATCCGGCGAGATGTTATCCCACCGCGGCCGTTTACCGCGTCCCGAGCGTCTTGATCAGCTTGTTGTAGGTGCCGAGGATGAGCAGCGGCGCCGGCCACGCGGCGACGAATCGCCCCACGTTCCGCCGGCCGGCCACCTCGAAGGCGAGCGAGGTCGCCATCGATCCCAGCGCTGCCATCAGGAACCAGTGCGACGGGATCTTCGCGGTCTGCTGCTCGATGAGGCGCGCCAGCCGGCCTTCGGCGTGCTCGGGACGCACGACGGGAGCGGGCGGCGGTTCGACGGAGGCTTCGGCGGCGGGGTTGGTCTCGAGAGTCATGCCTCCGGCGATGCAAGTCCGGCACCATTGTTGCTTCGTAAGCCGGACATGGATGACGAGCGTTCGTATGCGGCCGACGGTGCCGGGCCGCTGCTCCAGCGTGACTACTGGGCGGTGCTTTCGGGGTGCAACTTGCGCCCCTCAGAGGTCATGACGTGGGTCAAGGAACACTTCTGCGAGCTGCCGCCGCGCGCGCTCGTCGAGTTCACGGCGTCACAGGGGCTGCTGCGCGACGCCGTCGTGGACATCGTCATCAGGCCGGAGCAGGCGTGCCGTGTGCGCGTGATCCACGAGGACGCGCAGAGCCTCACGCTCGGCACCCTGCAGGGGCATCCGGAGTCGGGCCGCATCACGTTCGGCGCCTACCGCAACCCGAAAGGTGAGGTCGTCTTCCACATCAGGAGCCGCGCCCGCGCGGCCGACCCGACGCGGTTCCTCGGCTTCATGGCCATTGGCGAGGCGATGCAGACCGACACCTGGACCGACTTCATCAACAGCACGGCACACGGCGTGGGCGCGCAGATCGCCGGCGCCATCCGGGCAGACACCGTGCACGTCGAGGAGGACGCCGAGGACAACGACGAGCAGGGCGCGCCGACCTATCGCGCGGTGGGCGACTGATGGCCGAGTGGCGCCTCCTCCGCGGGTGGACGAGCGACGAGTTGCGCGCCAGGCTCGACCGATTGGCAGGCGCGGCGCCCGTGTACGACGGACCGGAGGACGCGATGGACGCCGAGCATGGCTGGCGGCACTACCATTCCGACGCGCGCATCGCCACGTCGTCGCCCGACGACGAGACGTTCGAGCGGGCGAAGGCGGCCGTAGCCAACTACCGGTTCTCGGATCCGGAGATCGTCCTCTCCCACTTCGACCCGGAGATGCCGCTGCTGCACCGCGTGCAGCTCCTCGAGATCCGCGTCTGGGGTCTGCGCTACCTGTGCCCCGTCATCGTCAGCCGTGTGCGTGACGAGCCGGACGTGTACGGCTTCAGGTACGACACGCTCGAGGGCCACATCGAGCGCGGCTTCGAGTGGTTCCTGCTCACGCGCGACGCCAACGGCGACATCCGCTTCCGCATCGAAGCACGCTGGCAGCCGGGCGACCTGCCGAACTGGTGGAGCCGCCTCGGGTTCGCGCTGCTCGCGGAGCGCTACCAGCGTCGGTGGCACATCCGCGCCCATCGGCGCCTCGCGCTGCTGGCGTGCCACGGTCCCCAGCAGCGTCCGCCGACCGACGAGGCCGGCCTTGCTCACCAGGGCGTGGAGGTCACCTTCACGTACCACGACAGACGGAGATCCGCACCATGACGCGTACGACCCTGACGACAACGCTCGCGCTCGGCGCCATCACCGGCATGCGCAGCATGGCCGGCCCGGCGACGTTCGCCCTCAGGCAGGCCGGCCCGCTGCGGCGCGTCGTGCCGCTGCTGGCAGCCGGCGAGATGATCGCCGACAAGACCGGGCTGCTCGGAGACCGTACCGAGCCGCTGCCGCTCGCGGG
>JBIQIB010000061.1:3276-24477 GCA_044508265.1 Acidobacteriota bacterium | reverse complement strand
TGGCGGAGAGGGTGGGATTCGAACCCACGTGCCGGTTTCCCGACTAGACGCTTTCGAGGCGCCCCCGTTATGACCACTTCGGTACCTCTCCGCTCAGAGGTAGAACTGTCATCGTAGCATAGGCGCGAGGCATCCGAAACGCCCCGCCAGACGCCACGGACGAGCTCGCAGCACGCCCCGCGAGAGGCCTTGAAAGGCCATCCGAGCCTCCTCCCCTGCGCAGCTCATCCATCCAGCCGCCCGTCCCTGCGACATCCGTGCGCCCCACCCCCGCACCGTCGTTGAACCAGCGTACGAGTTTCGCCGACGCGGAACGCGACTCCGGAACACGCCGATGGTCGCTCACGTCACCGGTCACGTCCCACGGCAACCCGGCGCTCCCCTGCTGCAACGCACGGCGCCAGGACCGCTCGTCGGATCCTCGACGGCGATGGCCGACCTGCGCCGCTGGATCGCACGCGTGGCCGCAACGCCCCTGCACGTCCTCATCACCGGAGAGACCGGCACCGGCAAGGAGCTCGTGGCCACCGCCGTCCACGCGCAGAGCCCGCGTGCGTCGCGCCGCTTCCTGTGCCTCAACTGCGCCGCCCTGCCCGAGACGCTCATCGAGAGCGAGCTCTTCGGGTACGACCGCGGCGCGTTCACCGGCGCGCACGAGGCCCGCACCGGCCTGCTGCGCAGCTGCGACGGCGGCACGCTGTTCCTCGACGAGGTCGGCGAGCTGAGCCTCGCCGCGCAGGCCAAGCTCCTGCGCGTGGTCGACGCGAAAGAGGTGTCGCGCCTCGGTGACGGGCGCACCTGGCCGGTGGACTTCCGCCTGGTCGCCGCCACCAACCGCAACCTCGAGGCGATGGTCCGTGACGGCCTGTTCCGCAAGGACCTGTTCTACCGCCTGAGCGTCGCCTGCATCGACGTGCCGCCGCTGCGCGCCAGACTCGACGACATCCCCGCACTCGTGGCGCACTGCCTCGCCGAGAGCAACAACGAGTTCGGCGTGCAGATCGAGGGCGTGTCGCGCGACGCGATGCGCGTCCTGACGGCACACACCTGGCCCGGCAACGTCCGCGAGCTGCGCAACGTGATCGAGGCCGCCTACATCACGTGCGGCGGACCGCAGGTCGAGGTGACCGACCTGCCACGCTACCTGCGGCAGTCGCCCATCGACGCCGACCCGCCAGCCGCACCGCCCGCCGACGAGGCCAGCGAGCGCGAGCGCCTGCTCTCGACGCTCGCGTCGGTACGCTGGAACAAGAGCCGCGCGGCCTCGCTCCTCCACTGGTCCCGCATGACGCTGTACCGCAAGCTCGCCAAGCACGGGCTGACCAACGCCTCCGCCGACCAGGCGTCCCACACACCGCCGCACCTGTAACACGCGCCGCGCGTGTGACACCCGCTGCGACAGCCGCGAGACACGTGGCCGCTCGCGATGTGACACCGCGCGCTTTCCATCCCCTCGCCACGCGGCGCGTGCCGCATGGCACGACGGTTGCTCGAAGCGAGACACCGTGGGCCCGGTGATTACCGAGGGCAGCAACGTGACCGACCAGCAAGACGCCGCGCCGCGCGAGGCGCGTTACGCGAACTACTTCGAGGTCGGCACGACCGGCGAGGAGATCGTCATCGAGTTCGGACAGGCGTACGGCGACAGCACGCCGGTGAGCCTGCACACGCGCATCGTGACGAGCCCGCTGTATGCGCGCGAGCTCGCGCGGCTGCTCCAGGCGGCGACCGACGGGCCACCCCACGGAACGGACGGATGACCACACACGCCATGACGGCGCCGCCATGCTGACCGAGGCCCTGACGCACATGCTGACGCGACTGGGACAGTTCCTGCCCCCTCCCGCCGATGACCTGCCGGTGCCGGTGGTGTCTGTCGTGCGCCTCGAAGAGAAGACCATCGGCCTCGGACGCTTCCACGCGCTGACGTCGCGCGAGCACTTCCCCGTGGCGCACAAGGGCGTGCGCCTCGCAGGTACGGTCCGCTTCCAGCTGTGGGGCGGCGGCCCGATGCCCACGCCCGTCGAGCAGCAGCTGCGGCTGCTCACCGAGGCCGTGCTCGGCGACCGCGAAGCGCTCGAGGCCGAGGGCTTCGTCGACCTTCGCCTGACGGGCGTGTCCACGTCCGATCATCTGGACGCCCTGCCCGCCTGGCGGCAGACGGCCGACTTCGACGTCCTGTACGAGTTCCGCCGCGAGGCGACAGACGATGCGGGCGGCCTCATCGCGCGCATCCCCGTGGCGCTCGCCGACGCGTGGGGGTCGCTGGTGAGCGAGGGCGACATCGTCATCTGGAACAGCGACGGCACGCCGCCGCTCGTCATGACGGGCCGCCGCGACATCCACGGCCTGTCCTCGCTCGCGTTCCTGCCCGGGACGATCCCCGCCGGTACGGTGACGCTCGAGCGCACGAGCAGCGATGCAACGGGCGCACCCGAGGAGTTCACGTCACTCGACGAGTTCCTCGCGGCAGTCAGCGGCCCGACGCCGGCAAGCGTGCACGCGCGGGTCAGCGTCGCGTCACTGGACGACTTCCTCACGGACCTCGGCACGCCCGGCGATCCGCTGCAGCTGGTGGACGAGAACGGCGCGCCGCGCGACTTCGCCGTTCGGGGACGAGCGTTCACGCCGCCCATCGCGCTGCCGCGTCAGGCCGACAGGTTGACGCTGGCCATCGACACGCCGCACCTCGACACACCGCAGGTGCTCTACCTCCGCGCCGCGCGGGGACCGACCTCGTCACCGTAAGGAGAATGCGCGCCATGCCTGAAATGGTTCTGCCCGGTGTCTACATCGAAGTCCGCGCGGAGGGGCTGATCACGCCCGGACGCGTCACCGTCGGCAACGTCGGCATCGTCGGCACGGCGAGCAAGGGGCCGGTGGACACGCCGGTGCTGCTCGGCAGCGCCTCGGAAGCGCGGGCGATCTTCGGCCCGTACGACCCGTTCGACGACGGCACGAAGCACGAGCTGTCGCTCGTGCGCGCGCTCGAGCTCGCCTACATGAACGGCGCGAGCACGATCTTCGCGGTGCGCATCCACGATGCCGACGCCGCCGCAAAGGCCGCGACACTGGCGCTGCCCGCCGAAGGCGGCGGCACGAGCGCGACGCTCACCGCGGCCTCTCCAGGGACGTGGGCCAGTGACCTTGCCGCGTCGGTGCGCAAGCCGACGGGCAGCGAGGAGGGCGCCCTCGTCGAGGACGAGACGAACCCCGGTGCGTCGCCCCTGCAGCTCCAGCGAAAGCCGCTCACGAAGGTCACACGCGTACGCGTGACGTCCGGCACGACAGGCGACGTCCGGGAGCTGAGGATCTCGGACACCGCGGCGGCAGGCGCCGTGACGGCCGACCTCGACAACGGCACGATCGCGTTCTTCGACGGCGAGGCACCGGAGGCTGCCGACACGGTCACCGCCTCCTACGTGCTGACGCCCGACGCGAGCCGCGTCGTCACGGTGCGCTACAAGACCGACAGCGAGGAGCGCGTGGACACGTACGTCGTGGGCGACGGGACGCACCTCGCGCAGCAGGCAGATCGGCAGGATCCCGCCACGCGCCTGGTCACCGTGGAGGCCGCGGGCGCCGATGCGGGCAAGCCGCCCGCGCTGACCCAGGGCGACGGCGAGGAGCCTGTCTTCCTCAAGTTCGGCGTCGGCACGAACCAGGCGGGCAGCAACGGCCCGGACGTCGGCACACCGGAACTCGAGAAGGCACTCGAGGGGCTGCTCCGCGAGCCGGTGCACATCGTCGTGGCCGCGGGGTTCGGTGCCGGTGCCGCCGCGGCGGCGCTCAAGGCCCATTGCGAGACGGCGTCTACCGACAAGATGAAGGCCGATCGCATTGCGATCGTCGGCAGCGACCCGGGCATGTCGTTCGACGCGCTGCGCAACCACTCGGTGGACAGCGACCGCGTCGTGCTCGTCGCTCCGGGCCTCGAGGTCGCCGACGCCGCGCCCGGCGCCAACGGCAAGGTGGTGAAGCTCCCTGGCGCGTACATGGCCGCGGTCGTTGCGGGCCTGTTGAGCGGCAGCGACCCGCACATCAGCCTGACCAACAAGGCCATCTCCGTGAGCGGGCTCGAGACACGCTTCACGCAGGCGCAGATCGAACAGCTGCTCCAGAAGCGCGTGCTCGTGGCCGAGCAGCGGCCGGGTCTCGGCATCCGCCTGGTGAAGGGCATCACCACGTCCACCAACAGCGCCTTCCACCAGATCACGACGCGCCGCATCGTCGACTTCGCGAAGTACGGCGTACGGTCGGCGGCCGATCCCTACATCGGCAAGTTGAACAACGAGCGGGTACGAAGCGCGCTGAAGTCGACGATCCAGAGCTTCCTGCAGGAGATGCTCGACGGCGAGATGCTCGTGAAGTTCGAGGTGGACGTGTTCGCGTCGCGCGCCGACGAGATCAAGGGCATCGCGAACGTATCGATCCTCCTGCAGCCGACGTTCAGCATCGACTTCATCAAGGTGACGATGTTCCTGTCGTGACGGTCGCGCATCACGGCATACGGGGAGACAGACGATGGCCAACAACCAGCCGCTCCGCGGGTCGTCCGCGATACTGCAGCTCGCGACCAACGACAACCCTGCCGGGCAGCTCGCCGGGCAGATCTTCAACGACGAGTACAACATCAGCACCGTCGGTCGCGTGACGGGCGTCGAGCTCCGCATCAACACCGATCTCGAGGTGTTCCACGAGATCGGCACGCGCCAGCCGCAGGACATCCTCCCGGGCAACATCAACATCTCGGGGCGCATCGACAGGGCGTTCATCAACGGGTCGCTGATCCGCCTGCTCATGGGACGGCTCGGCGGCGCCGGCGAGAACGAGGATCAGTTCCCCGAGGAGCTGCAGCCGACGTTCAACATGATCGTCGACATCACCGACAACAGGCAGCCGGGCAACATCGGCACGAAGGTGACGGTCTTCAACGTCCGCTTCGACGACTGGGCGGTCGTCGTGCCCGAGGACGACTTCATCATGGAGAACATCACCTTCAAGGCGATCCGCATCCAGCGCGAAGAGAAGCAGTAGGCCGCCATGACGATCACGGTGGAGCAGATGCTGTCGGGCGCGGCGCTGCGCGAGACGGTGGAGATTCCCGCCGCGCTCCTCGCGGGCTGGCGTGCGGACGTCGAGGCCGCCGTGACGCTGCGGCCGCTCGCCGTCCGCGATCTGCAGCGCATCCAACGCGCCGCGAAGGAGGACGAGACGCTGACGGCCGCCCTGATGATTCAGCAGGCGCTCGTCGAGCCGCCGATGCGCCTCGAGCAGGTGACCCAGCTGCCCGCCGGCCTCGCGTCGTTCCTGGTGGACCGCGTCAACGAGATCAGCGGCGTGTCCGCCTCCCGCGACGTCCTCGACGAGATGGTCCAGGCCCCACTCGCGCGGGCCTGCTTCGTGCTGGCCCGTGAGTTCGGCTGGACGCCGGAGGACGTCAGCGGCATGACCATCGGACAGATCCTGCTCTACCTCGAGATGTCACGTCGCGACACGCTCGAATCGGTTCGAGCCGACGGAGGCGCGCGGTGACGTTCGCCACGTACGGCCTCCGGCGCTGGACGCAGCGGCTATGGCAACGGACGTGCGCCCCCGCCGCGCTCGCATACGCGTCGGCATGGCCCGTGCGTCGGCCGGTGGCGCTGCCGCTGCTCGGCACCGGCGACGAGTGGCAGGCCGCACTGGCACGAACGCTGACCAATGATGACGCCTCCGCCGCCGACGACAACACCGCTGGTCTGCGCCCCTCGGTGCAGCCCGACCGTCCGGCGCAGGTCGCACCCGACGCGATGTCGGACGACGGCAACGCAAGGCAGCGGCTGCGTCGAGGGCGCAGGTCGCCGGCACGTGCGGTTGCCGAGGAGCCGGTGGACACCGCTGCCGTCGCCGCGCTGCTCGCGGCCGGTGCCGACGCAGCGCGGCAGCGGCCGGAGACCGCACTCGAGTCGCCTGCGCGCCGCACCCCGCGCGCCGTCGCGAACCTGCTGGCCGCCCGTGCGCGCGGCCATGCCGCACCTGCACCCGCAGAACCAGTCGCCACCGGCGCGGCGCGCCGGCAGTGGACGACGCTCGTCGTTTCGCGCGCGGCTGCTCGCCTTGCGTCACGGACGGTTGACGCCGCAGGCGGGCGAAGTCGCAGCGCGGTCGTCGCCGACAGTCTGGCCGCCGCGCTGCGTCACCCAATCGCCGCAGCCGCCATGCGCTCCGGCGACCTCCACCGAGCGGCCGGCATCACGCCGCCGCTCGCGCCGGCACCCGAGGAGCACCAGCAGACCGCCCTCGTCGAGCCTGCGGTGACGACGACGCGGCACGCGCGCGCGGGTGTCCCCGACGCAGTGGCAGGAAGCGGGCTTCGGTCACTGAACTACGCGCCAGACGAGGACATCCGGACACGCGGCGATCGCCCCGAGCCCGCGCCGTCACGACACGTCGGACTGGCGTCGCGCGACAGCGCGCCTGCCTCGGACGTCGGCATCAGCGTGCTGCCCCGACTTGCCGGCTCGGCAAGCCGCGTGTCGCCGCCCGTCGGCACGCCGGCGTTGCCGCCGCTCGTGCCCCACGCCATTGCACAGCCGCCGGCGAGCGGCCTCTCGGCGCCCCTCCTCCGCCAGGCGACGCGACCCGAAGACCCCGACGCCGATCCCGGTGACACCGACAGGCTCGCGGACGACATCCGCCGCATCCTGCGTGACGAAGCGCGCCGCCACGGCATCGCGCTGTCCTGAGAACCTGCCATGCGCCCCATGCTCGACGACCTCGAACTTCCGCTCGTGCAGGAGGTCGCCACCTTCGACAGGCGCATGCTCGCCGAGCACAAGCCGGTCGGCATGGACGGCAGCGTGGTGCAGAACCTCGGGCGCCGCGCCACGAGCATCCAGCTGTGGGGCGTCACGCACGGCGAAGCGTCGCGGCCGTTCATGGAGGCGCTCGAGACGGCCTTCCGCGCCGGCAAACCATTGGCGTTCATCGCTGACATCACGACGAACACCGCCGTCGAGCAGGTGCTCATCGACGACCTGCGCTTCCAGGAACTCGGTGGGAAGACGGATCGGTTCGCCTACGTGCTCACGCTGCGCGAACACCAGAAGCCCGTCGAACCCGAGGACGTCTCGGTCGTGGACGCCGACGTGCTCGGGGACGCGCTCGACAGCGTCGGCGATCTGCTCGGCGGCCTCGACGCCGCGCGCGCGTTCGCCGAGGGCTTGTCGCGCTTCGTCCCGCAGCTGGGCGAACTGCTGACCCGACTGGAACGGACCCGCACGGCGGCGGGCTAGGAGGCAACCATGGCGGCACCCAACCTGTACGAGGAACTCAAGGCGGTCCTGAAGGAGCTGAAGGACTTCCTCGACCAGAACGTCGGCACCATCAAGCCAGCGATCGTCGCGTTGCGGGAACTGGTCCCTCAGATCACCGATCTGCTCAACGAGCTCATCACGCTGCTCGGCAAGCTGAAGACCGAGATCCAGAACCTGAACGTCGGCGCGATCCCCGGCCTCGACAAGGTCGCGGGCTTCACGGCCGGCGTGAAGGCCCTGCTCGAGACCACACGGAAGCTGCTGCCCAACGAGAGCGGCACGATCGACGACGTCGCCGCGGCCGCCGACGTCGTCACCGGCCTGCCCTCGGTGGATCAGCTCAAGGCGGAGCTCATCAGCCTGCTCGACGCGATCGTCGGACACCTGAACAGCCTCAAGGCGTAGCCGATGCCGAACCGCCCGCTGCTCGACGGACTCGAGTTGCCGCTGGCCCAGCAGATCGACAGCGAGCACGACCAGGTGCTCGCGCGCACCGACGTGCCCGGGCTCGAGGGCGACTTCTACGTCGCCGAAGGCCGCCGTGCCACGCGCTTCACGTTGACGGGCGTCGTGGCCGGCAGCGAGGCGGCCGAGGGACTCGAGCAGCTGCGCGGCAAGTTCACGGCGGCAACGCCCGTCACGTTCGTCTCCGACATCTCGACGGCGACGCGCGTCGAGTCGGTGCTCGTCGAGGAGCTCGGCGTGCGCGAGATAGCGGGCAGGCCGGAGCGGTTCGAGTACGCCTTCACGCTGCGCGAGTTCCTGCCGGCGCCGGAGCCCGAGATCATCCCGCCGCCGCCACCGCCACCGCCCCCACCGCCCGGCGTCGTCACGACCCTCGAGGTGAAGGTCGAAGTCGTCGGTGAGCCCAACTTCGACTTCAGCCGGATCCTCGTGTCGGCCACCGGCACCCGTGCCGACGGCTCGCCCATCCCCGGGTTCACGCTCGACGAGGACGACCGGGTGGGCGACCTCTGGCTGAAGGCCGAGATCGAACCCGGCTCGTACCTCTTCACCGCGACGGCCGCCGCCGACGGGATGACCGGGCAGACGCCCGCGACGATCGTCGCCGGTGTGGATCCCAACCGCGTCACCATCGTGCTGCAGCGGGGCGCGCGCGTGGCGACGGCGCTGGTCGTGCACTACAGGTTCGACAACTCGCTCGTCGAGCCATGCATGCGCCACGTCCTGCGCGAGGTGGTCGATCGTCTCTCGACCGGGCCAGCCAATGAGCGGCTGCTCATCGTCGGCCACACCGACAAGACCGGGTCCGACGAGTACAACCAGGCGCTCTCGGAACGACGTGCGCGCGGCGTGTTCGCGTTCCTGACCTATGGCCGCGATCCCGGCGTGACGGGCGCCTCGGTCACCGAGTGGAACCACCTCCGCCGCCCGCGGTCGGGCAGCTCGTCGACCTCCGTCAACGACAACTGGGGGACGCGGCAGTACCAGTACATGCTGCACGACCTCGGGTACTACTCGGGCCGGATCGACGGCGACCATGGCGAGATCACGACGGCCGGCGTCCGACGCTTCCAGCGCGACCAGGGCCTCGTGGAGACCGGCTTCGTCAACGACGAGACGTGGCCGGTGCTGATCGACGCGTACCTGCGCGCGAGCAGCTTCGACGTACCCGACGGCAAGTTCATGGCCAATGCCGACCCGGACGCGGGATGCGACGGCGGCATCCTGAAATGGGTGGGATCGGGCGAACAGGACCCCGTCGAGAACACCGCCAACGCGTTCCGCCCGAACCGCCGCACGGAGCTGCTGCTCGTTCGCGTCGAGGCGTTGCCGTGCGAGGTGCCGCGGCCCGTGACGTTCGACCAGCCCGAACCGGGCGCCGTGTCGCCAACCTGGTGCCTGGGTCCCGCCGACGGCGATCGCGCGTGCTTCCTGAGACGGGCGGGCGGTGCCAGGCAGGACGCCGAACGCATCCTCGTGCAGCCTGCGCACCAGCCGGGCGTGAGCGTCCTGCTGACGCTGACCTTCGAAGACGGATCGCCGGCCCTCGGCGTGCCATACGTCCTCATCGCTCCCGACGGGACGTTCATGGACGGCGAGGTGAGCTCCCCCGGCAACCCGCGGCGTGGCGAGCCGATCCCGGGCGAGGTGGGTTCGACGGGGTCGGCCGTGTACGTGAAGACGGCTGGCGGCGTCGGCGTGTGGACGCTGGAGGTCCAGGCGTCGGTCGTGGCGAGGCTGCGCCGCGCGCCCATCGGATCCGGCAAGGGGCCCATCGTCTGCACACGCCTCACGGGCGACGGCGAGATCGACGTGGTGCTCAGTGCGCGGCCGGCATCTTTCGAGTTCGTCGATGCCACGGACGTCGAGCAGACGATCGAGACGGTGGTCTTCGGACAGCCTTTCCGGTTGCGCGCCGACATCCCCGGCGAGACGCGCGACGAAGTGGAAGTGGAGCTCATGAGTTACCTGATCCGGCGGTGAGGCATCGTGGCTGACGACTTCTATTACGACCAGAGCGGACGACGCATCGAGCTCGAGCGATCGACACGATCGATGGCGGTCGGCTACGAGGGCGACGCACCGCCCCGTGATCTCGAAGCGCTGACGCGCGGTGACCCGCGGTTGCGCGGGTTCGCCGAGACGCCCGCCATGCGCGCGCAGGGCGTCGTCGTCTATCGCCGCGCAGAAGCAGCGGTCGTCGATGCCGAGCAGTTCGCCGCGCGCGTCCGCGAGAGCCGCGCGGTTCGATTCGTGACGCCCGTCTTCTACCGCGCCGCCAATCCTGTCGTCGTCACCGACGAGTTCGTGGCCGCCTTCAAGCCCGAGGTCACGCGTGCGCAGATCGACACGCTGAACCGCGAGCATGGCGTCACGATCGTCGAGCCGCTCGGCGTTGCACCCAACGTATTCCTGCTGCGGGTCGTCAACCCACCCCTGCGCGGCGCCCTCGATGCCGCCAACGCGTATGTCGAGAGCGGTCTCGTGCGCTACGCGCAGCCGAACTTCTGGAAGGTGCAGGAGAAGAAGTCGCCGGTCACGCCGAACGATCCGCTGTTCGCGCAGCAGTGGCACCTGCCCCGCGTGCAGGCCGAACTGGCGTGGGACATCACGCGCGGCGCGCGCGACGTCGTCATCGCCGTGATCGACGATGGCGTGGACATCGACCACGAGGACATCGCCGCCGCGGGCAAGATCGTGGCGCCCATCGATGTACAGGCCGGTGACGCCGACCCGCGGCCCGGCCCGGGCGACTTCCACGGCACGTGCTGCGCCGGCGTGGCGCTCGCCAACGGCGACAACTCTCTTGGCGTCACGGGCGTCGCGCCCGAGTGCGGGCTGATGCCCATCCGCCTGCTGGGCCCGGCACAGACGGACGTGATGGAGGCGGATGCGTTCCGCCATGCCGTGGACAACGGGGCCGCCATCATCAGCAACAGCTGGGGCCCTGCCGACAACGGCGGCCCGGCGCCGCTGCCGGCCGTCGTCGGCGACGCGTTCGACCATGCGCTGGCCAACGGGCGTGGCGGGCTGGGCAGCGTCATCCTCTTCGCCTCGGGCAACGGCAACGAGTCCGTGTCGTCGGCCGCGACGCTCGACGGGTACGCCAGCGACCCTCGCGTGCTGGCCGTCGCCGCCGTCAACGACCAGGACGTCCGCTCCGGCTACAGCGACTTCGGCCCCGAGGTGGACGTCAGCGCGCCGAGCGACGGGACGTCGGCGCTCCCGCTCACGTGGGCCGGCATGCCGCCGGATGGAAGCACGCTCGGCATCACGACGGTCGACCAGACGGCCGCGCTCGGGCTGAATCCGCCACCTGCCGGATCGGACCCCGAGCCGGTCGCCGACCCCAATTACACAGGAACCTTCGGCGGCACTTCCTCTGCCTGTCCCCTCGCAGCCGGCGTCCTGGGCCTGATGATCGCCGTGGCGCCCGACCTCACGCGCGACCAGCTGGCCTTCGTGCTCGAGGCGACGGCCGACAAGGTCGATGCCGGCAACACGGATCCAGTGGGCCGGTATCAGCCGGACGGCCACAGCCAGTTCTACGGGTTCGGCCGCGTGAACGCTTTCGAAGCCGTCAAGAGCGCGCGCTCGTCCGTCGCCGAGCGTGACTTCGTCCACAGCGTACGCGTGACGCTGCGACGCACGACGGGCGACCGCTTCGTCGCGACGAAGATCCTCCAGACGATAGATGCCCGCCAGCGGCGTGACGAGACCGACACGACCGTGTTCGTGCGCGGCGGACCTGACGGGTTCCTGCGCGGCGAGATGCCCGGCGCGTTCGACGAGGTGGAGGTGGACGCCTGATGCTGCTCACGCCTGCCTACGCGATCGTGCTCGGCGACAGGAAGGTCGACACGACGACGGAGCCGCGCGCCAGCACGGTGGAGCGCCTCGCCGTCGAACTCGACATTGACGCCCCGGCCGACGCCCTGACGCTGCGTCTCGGCAACGCCGACGGCCTCCGTCCCGCACCGGGCGACGACGTGACGGTGTCGCTGGGCTATGCGGACGAGGACGTCCTGACATCAGTCTTCACCGGACGCGTCGCCTCGGCGGAGCCCGGGCTCACCGTGACGCACGTCATGGCCATCTCGCTCGCGAGCGACCTGCTCGACGCGCGTGTCGACTCGACGTTCCTCGACATGACGGCCGGCGACATCGTCCGGCAGCTCGTCGAGGACGCGGGGTTGCGCGTGGCGGACGCCGTGGCGGGCCCGAAGCTCCCTGCGTACGTCGTGGATGGCCGGCGATCGGTCTACACGCACGTGAAAGACCTGGCAGTGCTCTGCGGACACCTCCTGTGCACCGACGCCAGCGGCGACGTCATCTTCCGGCCGTTCGGGCAGTCGGCGCCGACGCACGTCTTCGAGTACGCGAAGCACCTCATCGAGATCGAGGTCAGGCGCGACACGCCGGCCGCTGCAGTGGACGTCCGGGGACAGAGCCCCGGCGCGAGCCAGGGCGACGACTCGTGGGCGTGGATGACCAAGGACACAGCCGCGTTCAAGGGCACCGCGGGCACTGGTCCGCCGACGCTGCTGCTGGAGCGTCCGGCGCTGCGTACCGCCGAGACGACGCAGGCGGCCGCCGACGCGGCGTTCGCCGAGGCCTCTGCGCAGCGGACGCGCGGACGGCTGCGCACGTTCGGCCGTCCACAGATCCGCCTGGGCGACACGATTCGCGTGAAGGACGTGCCCGACACGCGCATGAACGGCGACTTCCGCGTCCGCGCCGTGCGTCACACGATCGACAAGCGCGCCGGCTTCCGGACCGAGGTCGAGTTCCTGGGGATTCCCTGATGTCCACGATCCTCGGGATGATTCGTGAGCTGGTCCGCCTGGAGCTGGCCGCGCTGCGCCTCACCGACGTCGGCATCGTCGAGGACGTGCATCCGCACGCCGACGCGGACGACGGCGACAACTACGGGTGCGACGTGCGGATGCCGAACAGCGGGCTGCTGCTGCGCCGCGTGCCGATCGCGACGGGCCACATCGGGACCGTTGCCATCCCCAACGTCGGCGACCTCGTCACGCTGCAGTTCTGCAACGGCGACGTCAACCAGCCGATCGTCACGGGCCGCCTCTACACCGACGACGACAGGCCGCCGCTGAACCGCCCTGACGAGGTGATCTTCAGGCTGCCGCTGCACGCCGCCGACGACAAGGCCATACGAGCGGCAATCAGGAACCTGGCCGACAACGATCCACCGCGCGAGATGCTGATCGAGATGTCGCCGAAGATCGCCGTCCAGGTCACCGACGATCTCGTCCGAGCGACCGCCGGCAACACAGAGCTGACGCTCGACCAGCCGGGTGCGAGCGGCGGCGTCGTCACCGTCGTCGCGGGGCGGACGACGCTCACGATGAACCAGGACGGCGACGTGAAGGTGGAATCGGCGGGCGCGATGGACATCACCGCCGACGGCAGCCTGTCGATCAAGGCCCAGCGCATCGCGATCGAGTCGCAGACCAGCTTCTCGATGCAGGCCGGCGCGAGCGCGACGCTGAAGGCCAACGCGCAGATGACCATCCAGGCGGCGGCCGCCACCACCGTGCAGGCCGCCACCGTGCAGATCAAGGGCGTGACGTCGTTCAGCCCATAGCGGGAGCGCCGAGATGCCAGGTCCACCCGTCACGATTGGCGCACAGGTCATGCTCAGCCCGGGCGCATCGGGTCCGCCGGACATGGGGACGATCACGGCGATCTTCCCGCCGGTCGTCGTCGCCGGCGGGATGCCGCTCGCCACGTCGGGCTCGCTCTGCCTGATGGTGAACTCCGTGTGGGGCGTGCCCTATCCGATGGTCATCGGCGCGCCGGCGTCGACCGGCGTGACCGTCGCGGGACGCGGGCTGGTGCGCGTCGGCGACCGCATCCCGACGCCGCCCGGCGTACTGCTCGTGCTGGGCCCTCCGGCGGCGCCCTATGTGACCGACATGAGTCCGCCCTGACGAGGTGGGTGATGGCAGTGGCCAAGACGGTCCTCTTCGGCAGCGATCTGCGGCTGCTCGACGACCTCGAGCGGCAGACGTCCCGTGCGCGCGGGACGGATCTGTCGGTGCGTACGCGCACACGCTCAGGCCGGATCGACCTCGACGTGGTCGCCGACGTCGACAACATCCGGCAGGCGCTGCTGCTGCGGCTGCTGACGCCCGTCGGTGAGCTGGCGCCGCTCGGCCATCCCACGTACGGATGCCGGCTTGGGGAACTCCTCGGACAGCTCAACAACGAGCGGACGCAGAACCTCGCGAAGCTGTTCGTCCTGCAGGCGCTCGGCGACGAGCCCCGCATCGAGCGCGTGCTGTCGGTGCGCGTCACGCCGGCCCGTGGCGAGCGGACGCGGCTCGACATCACGGTGGATGCGCTGACCGTCGCGTCGCCGACGCCCATCAATCTCGTCTTCCCGTTCTTCCTCGATCGGAGCACGCCCGCATGAACGCCGAGACGCTCGACCTGCTCGACCGGCCGTTCGGCGAGATCGTGGACGACCTGCTCACGGCGGTCGTCGGCGGAGTCGTCAACGAGCCGCTGCTCTTCGACGAGCGCAGCCTGCGCTACCCGCTCGCCGAACCTGCCACCCACATTCGGGGAGCCACCGGTGTCTTCCAGAAGACGCACGTGCAGTTCCAGCCCGAGGTGGACTTCGTCTTCAGCCAGGCCGACAACGCGCTGATCTGGCGCGACGAAGGGCGCAAGCCCGATGACGAGTCGCAGTTCTACGTGGACTACTTCCGCCGCTTCAGCGACTCGCCGCTCAGCGACCTGAACGTGGGCAGCGTGACGCGTACGCTGAACGAGGCCATCGGACGCGAGGTGGCGTTCATCTACCAGCAGATGAAGGCCGTGTACCTCTCGGCGTTCATCGACACGGCGACGGGCAAGTCGCTCGATCTCGTCGTGTCCATCGTGGGCGTCACGCGCAAGACGAAGGAGTTTGCCGAGGGCCTCGTGACGTTCTTTCGCGACCCGTCCGCCGGTGACGGGAACATCGCGATACCCGAGGGCACGGCACTCGTCACGACCAAAGGCGATGCGCGGTTCATCACGACGCAGCTGCGCACGCTGCAGCGCGGCCAGGCGCGGATCAACGTGCCGATTCGCGCCACGGAGGAGTCGGTCGGCGAAGCCGGCGTCGTGGCCGCTGGCCTGATCACCGTGCTGGAGGTGCCGATCACGGGCATCTCGCGCGTGACCAACTTCGAACCGACCGAGCTCGGCGAAGAGGACGAGACCGACGAGGAGCTGCGTGCGCGCGCCAAGGCGACCGTGCGAAGCCTCGGAAAGGCTACCCTCGCGGCGCTGAAGCGGGTGATCGCCGAGCAGCGCGCGACGCTCGTGGACGTCTTCGAGCCGAACATTGAAGGAAAGGCGTCGCCGCTCGGTACCGTCGCGCTGTTCGTGAACGTCTCGCCCGGCCGCCTGCCCGGCCTGCGCAGCGAGATCGAGGACACGCGCGCCGCCGGCATACGCACCGACATCGTGGCCAGGTACGTCTACGTCACGCCGCGCGTGGCGCTGACACTCGCCGAGGGGCTGCCGGCCGCTGGCATGCTCAAGGTGCTCGACCAGATCGTGGCCGCCCTGACCACGACGATCGAAGAGCTGGAAGCCGGCGCGCCGCTGACAGGCATCGCGCTCCTCGAGGCCATCACCTCCGTCGAGCACGTGCTGAGCGCGCACATCAAGGACGTCGTCGTGCGACGCGTCAGCCTCGACCAGCTCCCCGCGGTCACCGTCGAACCTGCCCGCGACCTGCTGCGCTCGGCGGCCGACCCGTCGGTACCCGCGACCGACGCCGACTTCGGCGAGCAGCCGACCTTCCAGATCCTGACTTCGGCGGACGGTTCGCCGGAGTGGTTCTTCGTGCTGGACATCGATCCGACGGCCGACCTGGTCGTCTCGTGAAGAGCGCGCGGCATGCCGACCAAGACCGAACGCATCCTCGAGCATCTGCCCCGGTCGTTCCAGGCCGCCGTGGGCAGGTCTGCCCTGAGGGCGGTGGCCGGTGCCGTGGGCGGCGAACTGCAGCGCGGCGAGATCGCGCTGGCGCGCATCATGCGCGCGCACTGGGTAGACTCGGCCGACGAGGACGCGCCGAAGATCGACGACCTGGCACGTCTGGGGTCGATGTGGGGCCTCGCGCCGCTGCGCGATTCCGACGGGACTCAGCTCGAGAGCGTCGAGCAGTTCCGCGAGCACCTGAAGCGCCACGTCCGCACGCTGCTCGAGGGACGCGTGACGGTGCGCGGCCTGCTTCGTGTCGCCGCCGAGACGCTCGGCGTCCACATCGCCGACGATGCGATCGACGCGTGGTGGCTGCGTCCCGATCCCTGGCTGGTCACGTCGGAGCCGGAGGGTCGTGACGCGGCAACCCTCGTGTTCGGTGTGCCCGCGATGGAGGATCGTGGCGCCGACGCACAACCGGCGACAATCCGAGGCCGCGTGACGCTGACTGCCGGCGCCGATCTGTCGGCAGGCTCGATCCTGAAGCTCCAGGTGGACGGCGGGGGCGCACGCGTCATCGACCTGGCGGCCGGGCAGCCCGAGCCCTCATCCGTCCCGCTGTCGGCCATCGTCGACGCCATCAACGCCGAGCTGCCCTCGGTAGCAGCAGCCGAGGAGGGGCGCCTCGTGCTGAGATCGCCGACCACAGGGCCGTCGTCTCGGCTGGAACTGGAGGACGTTGACGGAGACGCGTCGCTCGCGGTGCTCGGCATCCCGCCGCGGATCTACACGGGCCGCGAGCCGCGTCCTGCGACGCTGCAGTCCGCCTTTGACCTCAGCGGCGGAGTCGATCTGGAGCGTGACAGGTTCGTCCGGCTCACGCTCGACGGCACGCGCACCATCGAGGTGGATTGCGCCGATCCCGCAAACCCGGGATCCACGCTGCTCGACCGCATCCGTGACGCCGTCAACGAGGCGCTCGGCGAGGAGGTGGCACGTCACGACAACCGCTTCCTCACGCTGCAGTCGCCGCGGGAAGGATCCGGCGGCAGCGTGTTCCTCCGCGAGCCTGCCGCGCAGGACGGCGCGGCACGCATCTTCGGCGACGGCCCGCGCTTCGCCATCGGCAGCGACGCACGCCCCGCGGTCGTGACGTCACAGCGCGACCTGAGCCAGGGTGTGGATCTGCGGACGCGATCGCTCGTCCGCCTCGGCGTGGACGGTGCGCACCCGGTGGCGGTCAACTGCGCGGGCGCCGACCCCGAGAAAACGACCGTCGAGGAGATCGTGACGGCGCTCAACGCCGCGTTCGGGCCGGGCTTCGCGCGCACCGACGGCCGGCGGCTGACCCTGACCACGCACACGGCGGGACGCACCGGAGAGCTGATCTTCGGCAACGCCGACGAAGCGGACGCCCTCGACGACGTCTTCGGGTTCGGCCCGCGCGTCTTCACCGGTACGGCAGCCGTACCGGCCTCCCTGACGAGCCGTGTGGACCTGAGCGGCGGAGCCGACCTGCTCGGCGCACGCGCGCTCGGACTCATCGTCGACGACCAGCCGATGCGGGTGATCGAGCTGCCGCTTCCGGAGTTGCGGCGGCCCGAGCCGCCCGAGACCGCCGAGTCGATTCGACGGACCGATCTGCAGGCGATCGTGGACGCCATTGACGCCGCCGTCGGACAGGACATCGCCTCGCGCACCGACACGGCCCTCGTGCTGACGTCCACTGTCGTGGGCGCCGCGAGCCGGCTCGCTGTCGTACCTCTCGCGCAGACACGCCGCCGCCGCTTCGTGACGCGTGCGGCCGTGCTCGACGACGCAGCCGTCGCCCTGTTCGGGTTCGTCGCGCGCGAGGCGCGTGGCGGGGACGCGACGCAGGCGCGGCTCTCCAGTACCCGCGACCTGCGCTTCGGGGTGGACCTCAGAGAGCAGCGGTGGCTGCGAATCGCGGTGGATGGACGGCCGGGCGTCGAGTTCGCGTGTGCCGGCCCTCGCCCGCAGGCGACGACGATCGACGACCTGATCGCCGCCATCACCGAGGCGCTGCCCGAGCTGCAGGTGTTCAGGACGCCAACCGCGCTGACCATCCAGTCGCGGACTGCCGGCGCCGGCAGTCGCATCGTGTTCGAGCCCGTGCGTGCGACCGATGCGCTGCCGACCGTCCTTGGCCGCGAGCCCGGCGAGGTGCGCGGCGAGGACGCCGGCACAGTGGCATTCGTCGGCACGGCGGACCTCTCGCAAGGCGTCGAGCTGCCGGCCGGAGCGGCCGTCCGCATCGGCGTGGACGCGGTGGCGCCTGTCGAGGTCGTCCTCAACCACAGCACCGAGCCTGTACGCCTCCTGCCGCGCGACATCGTCGATGCCGTGAACGCCGCACTCGCGGGCGCCTTCGCGGGCCACGACGGCCGCGTGGTGACGCTGACGTCGCGCGAGCGGGGCGAGGCGAGCTTCCTGCGCTTCGACGTGCCTGACGGCGTAGACGTGACGCGCGCGGTATTCGGCATCGCCGCACCACGTGTGTATCAGGCGCGTGAGGCCAGGGCCGCGCGCATCGCCGGCGGCGTGGATCTGGGTGAGTCCCTGTCCCTCGGGCCCCGCCGGTTCCTGCGGGTGGCCGTCGATGGCGGTGCGGCACACGTCATCGATCTGACGACCGCTGCCGCCAACCCGGACGCGCCAACGCCCGACGAGATCCGCACCGCCATCAACGCCACCGTCAACGGCATCGCCACGCTCGAAGGATCACGGCTGGTGCTGACGTCACGCGTCAAGGGCTCCGCAAGCCGCCTCAGGCTCGAGGCGCACGTCGCTGGGGATGCCCGCGACGCGGTGTTCGGTGACGCCCCTGACGAGGTCCATGGCAGCGACGCGACGCCGGCCGAGATCACCGGCGACATCGCGCACACGGGACCACTCGACCTCACCGCCACCCCCCTGCTTCGGATCAGCGTGGACGGGGAGCGAAGCGTCGAGGTCGACGTGGGCGGCGTGACGCCGGCCCAGGTGACGCTCGACGACGTCATCGACGCGATCAACGGCGTACTGCACGGGGTCGTCAGCAGGACGCCCGACCGTCAGCTCCGCCTGCGTGCGCCGTCGAGGGGTACCGGCAGCCGCATCGCCGTCGAGGCACGGCGGCACCTCGAGCTGGTGGAGTACCCCAGCGTCCCGGCGCACATCGAGACGGGACCCATAGGCCATGGCGACGGCTTCGTGGTGGACAACACGGGCGTGGAGGTGGCGACGGCGCGGATCACGCTGACGTCGCTGCACGGGACGGTGGAGCCGGGGCTGATCAACCACCGTGCGGGACGCCGCGTGACGCTCGCCTTGTCATTGCGCGCGGGCGACGTCGCGGTCTTCGACGACCTGGACGGCGAGCTGGTCGTCACGCTCCACGGTGCCGACGGGACCGTGCGCGTGCTCGACGCCGACGAGATCCGGCTCGAGTCGATCGTCGCCGACCCGCAGGAGGGCGTACTGGCGCTCGGGCGAGGCGCCACGCCGTGGACGTTCTCCGAGTGCGTCGGACCGCGCTTCGACACGTCGCGCTACGACGAGGAACGCTATCCCGCCTCGCCCGGCCAGACGGTCGGCATGTTCGACGTCAGCCGCTTCGACGGCGCGCTCGAACATGACCAGAGCATCTTCGCGCCGCGGCCATTGCCGCCGCCGTCGGCCCACGTCCGCGTGGACTGGTCGCAGCATCAGGGTGGCGCGTTCGAGCTGCGGCTGCCCGCCGAGTTGCCAACGGTGTTCGGCGGCCGCTTCAACGAAGCCCGCTTCGGCATCGGCGTCGAGGAGCGCGAGGTGGAGATCGAGGAGGTGGACGGCCCGCCGACGAAGACGACGGCCCTCGTCAATCGTCGTGCGGCCTTCCCGGGTGTCGTGTTCGCACCGGAGTCCGACCAGTTGCACGTCGCGCGCACGATGGATCCCGACCACCCGCTCGTCGAAGTCGCCACCGTGCGCACCAACGTGCCGCTCGGCTTCGTCGCGCAGCAGGCACCGTTCCGAGCCCCGCGGCATCTTGCGCTCGGCGAGCTGGACGGCCGTGCGCGCCTGTTCCTGACCGAAGCCGGCTCCGACGAGCTCGTCGAGCTGATCGCGCCGGAGGCTGGCGCGTCCGGCACGCGCCTCTTCGTGTCTGCCCGGCCCGACGGGCCGGGACGCTACCTGCTCGAGATCGGGTTCGATGCCGACCGCTTCGAGTGCGGGCGGGCGCTCGTGCTCGGGCCGCCGGAAGGCGCGGCGACGAGAGCAGCGCCGGGCATCCTCCAGGCGAAGGCCGCCGGTGTGCGCGCGCGCGTGACACGCGCCGGCACGTATCCCCACGACTGATCACGAGAAAGGACTGCGCAGGCCATGGAAACCGTGACGCCGTACATCGAACGACATCCGCGCGACCTGATTACCGCCGAAGACTGGAATCAGCTGCAGATCCTCATCCAGAAGGACGTCGAGCAACGGCTGCAGGAGGCCATCTCCGGCATCGCGTCGGTCGCGAAGGCCGGCGACGCCGCGAAGCTGGCGGGCCGGACGCCCGAGGAGTTCATGAAGGACATCATCGACTCCGCACTCCAGGAGCTCAACAAGAGGACGGGCTACATGCGCATCTTCAGAAAGCTGCAGGTTACCGAAGAAGACGATGACGTGAAGGTGTCGGTCATCGCTCACGGGCTCAAGGACTTCCCGGTGACCGACGTCTACCAGCTCGAGCTGTTCGACGTCGTCTGCTCGGAGGACGACATCAGGGAGAAGCACCCTGCGCTCTTCTACCTCTATCACTCGAGCGAGCGGCGCATCCGGACCCGCGACGGCGACAACGAGGTGATCGAGGCCGACATCGAGCCGTCCGGCAGCGCGGTGTTCCGGATCCCGTTCAGCAAGATGCTCGAGGTCTATGACGTGTCGTACGACGACGACAGCAGCCTGGGCGATCTGGAGACGGAGTTCTGGGACGCGTTCGGCGGCCGCCCGAACGACAGGTTCGACGACAGCGATCACTGCCATTCGCCGTGGTTCGATCGCTGCTGCGGCGAGCGCCGCACCGTGCGCGACCTCAAGAAGCGCGGGGACTGGGACGAGATCTGGTTCAAGGTGATGCCGGTGAAGACCGTGCACGTCAACGCCGAGCCGCAGGATTCACGACGCCCGACACACGTGACCGTCGAGCACTACGACTTCGACACGCTCGGGCTCACCTACCGCCCGCCCGTGACGCCCGCCGGCGAGCCCGAGAGCCGGCCGCTCCCGGTGATGGTCCTCCTGAAGGTGTGACGCGAGGTCCACGCCATGCAGCTCGACGTCCGATGGGATGGCTCGGCAACCCCGTTCGAGGGCAACCGCGCCATCCCGTTGACCGGGATTCCCGAAACGGCGCAGGTCGTGTCGGCGCGCGTGGCCGTCACGCCCGTGGATCCCGGCACCGTCACGGGCGACCCCGACGACGCGTTCGTCGAGCGCATCCGCTTCACCGGCGGCGGGCCAC
>JBIQIB010000061.1:0-3176 GCA_044508265.1 Acidobacteriota bacterium | reverse complement strand
CCCGCTCGCGGGCGTGGCGCCACAGATCGACGAGGTGGCCATCCGGAGCGTGCCCGAGAACGTCAGCCTGCGTCTCGGCGACCAGCCGACGTTCCACACGTTCCTCGGCCCCCTGACGGAACCCGCCACGAGTGCCGACTTCGCGACGCTGCTGACCGAGGTCCTGCAGACGGCGCCTGTCGCCGACGGCTACCGCGTTGTGTCGCTCGTCGTCCACTCCGACACGGTCGCACGCCTGGACGTGCACGTGACGCTCGACCTGCTCGTCACCCATCAGCCGCTGCAGTCCGGCGCCGGCGAGGCCACGCTGACGTTCGACGTGAATGCCCTGCCCGTCGAGGCGACGAGCATTCAGGTGGACCTGCCGCCCGACGCACGGGCCGTGGCGGGACGTACGGCGATCCGCTTCCGCGGGTCGTTCGACGACACGCGCGTGGCGCTCGGACCGACGGCACCAGTCCGGGCTGTCGCCGCCGCGGCTGTCGTCGCGCTGCCGGGCGCCGGACCGTCACCACAGGCGCAGGCGCAGGCCCAGCCCTTCACGCTGCCCGAAGCACGCAACATCACCGGAATCGACCTCCTGCTCGCGGCGACCTCGCAGGCCGCCCAGGTGCAGGTGGACATTCGCGAAGACGCCGGAGGCAAGCCTGGCGCGCTGTCGCTCCTGCCCCGTCCGCTGAGCGTGGACCTCCGGCCGACGCCATCGAGCGGGCCGCAGTGGGTGACGGCTCCCCTGCCGGCCGAACTCCACCTCGAACCTGGCCGCACGCTGTGGCTCATCGTGCAGCGCGCCCTCGGGAATGCCGCATGGAGCGTCGAAACGGCAGCGAGCGCGCACACGAGCCTGCAGTTCACCGACGATGGCGGGCTGTCGTGGCGGCAGACCAGCCTCGCCGCCGCATCGGCCGTCGGCGGGCTGTTCCGCCTGCGCCACCGGCCGGCGGCCTTCACGATGCCCATCCACGTCTTCGTGGGCGACGAGGAGGATCGCCGCGAAGTGTCGCTGAAGCCGTTCGAGCCCCTCGGCCGCGTCGACTACGTGCTCGACACCGAAGAGCTCGCGGCAGCCATCACCCACGCCGTGGAGGCCGCCGCGGCAGGGCACTGTCGCATGGAGGAGCATCTCGCCAACGGCGACGTCGAAGAGTGGTTGCGCGCCGGCGACGCCCCACAGCCACCGCGTCTCGTGTCATGGAGCACGAACTTCGCACGCGCGGTGGCGCTGTCGCCCGACGCGCTGTACTTCCACACGCTGGAGACGGGCGAGTCGGGGCCCGTCGTACGCACGTTCGACGCCATGTGCGGGACGGCCGAGGCGCCGCTCATGCTGTCTCCACAGGATGAGGACGCCGCGTTCGGCGGCTCGCTCGCCGTGTCGCCTGCAGGCGACCTGCTGTTTGCGTCGCTCGGGCGCACCGTCTGGACCGTCGACCTGCGCGCGCGACACGAGATGGGTCAGTGGCGGGAGTCAGGCCCCGTGGTGGCACTCGCGGCTGATGCAACGAGGCTTTTCGTGACGCACGCCGAGACGGACGGGGGTGCCGCTGACGTCGAGGCGCTCGACATGAAGGCGGCGCGCGACGCGGCCGCCAGCGGACGGCGTGACGCCGGACGCGCCTTCACGACGTTCGAGAGCACGCCGCAGTCGGTGGCCGTCTCGGCCGACGGCGCGCACGTCGTCGCCGTGTTCGCCCGTGACACGTCGCCCGAGAGCGGTATGTTGCTCGCCTTCGACGGATCGGCGCGCCTGCGGACGACCATGACCCTTCCGTTCAGGCCGAGCGGCGTCGCCGTGTCGTCGCGCGCGGCACGCGTGCTCGTGGGTGATGCGACAGGACGTGTCCTGCGGCCCGTGGACCTCGCACGGCGCAGCATCGGGAGCGGTATCGACCCGCAGCTCGATCCGCAACACCTCGCGCTCGCGTCGCTCGCGGGTGATCGTGCCGTGACGTTCGGGCTCGGCACCTCCGAGCAGGCGCTGGTGAGCATCGTCGACTTCGGCACGCCGGTGCTGCGGCACTGGGAGACGACGACAGGGATCGTGCGCCCCGTCTGCGTCGGACTGCCGTTCCATGTCGCTGCGCGACTCGGCGACTCCGCCAATCCGGCCGCCTCGCCGGTGTCGGCCTTCTCGCAGGTCGTGCCGGTCAGCGGCGGATGCACCTACGACTTCACGTTCCATGGCACGGCCTCGAGTGCGGGCGCGGCAGGCGAGGTGATCTGGCGTGGCAGCGGATGCACGGAACAGCGCACCGACACCGTGCCGGTTGACGCACCGCCCGCCAGCCTGTCCACCGCCGCGCGCGTGCGTGCGCTGACGCTGCATCGGATGCGCCTCGTGGCGCCTGTCGAGGCGTCCTCCGCGGAAGTGCGGTTCCGTGCGGGCGACGGGGTGCTCGCGATCGTCGACGCCATCTCGCTGCGGCCACCGGACGGTCCCGTGGTGAACGCGGACCTGCTCGAAGCCGAGGCCCAGGGACTGCCACGCGGGTGGCGCCTCGAGCCTCCCGGTGCGATGACCTTCATGTACGCGAACGGCGTCGTCTCGAACTTCGGCACCGAGCCTGTCGCGCTGGTGCAGGAGGTGGCCGTCGTCGAAGGCACGGCGTTCAGCCTGGAGTTTGCAGGGCGCGTCACCGCCAACGGCGACCTGCCGACCGTCGCGCTGCACTGGCTCGACGCCGCAGCGCCGCCCGTCGAGTTCACCCTCGACGCGGGATCGAACGTGACACGCAGGGGCAGCGGCATCGTGCCTGAGAACACCAGCCGAGCCGAGGTGTCGCTGACGCTGCCGGGCGCCAGCGAGATTGCCGCCGACGTCCTGGCGCTGCGCACGAATGTGCTGGTGGGCGTCCCCATCTCCGTCGTCGCCGAGGCACCCGGCACGCTCACCGTGTCCGGAATCCAGGTGGTGACAGATACCCGAGAGCCGTTGCCGCCCGTGCCGCAGCAGCCGCCGTGTCCGCCCACGTCACCGTCAGGCGACTGCGACGATGGCGCGGGCGAGCATCGGTACTGCCCGGAGTGCCAGACTCGGCAGCCCATGCACGCCGAGAGCGGTTCGGCTCCCGAGGCGCGACCCGGGCACGTCATGCGTTGCGCGACCTGCGCGACCACACAATCCGCGTTCCTGCCGCGCCTGGCCATAGCGCCGCGTCCCTCTCCTGCGAGCCGCC
>JBIQIB010000212.1:0-3477 GCA_044508265.1 Acidobacteriota bacterium | reverse complement strand
CCTCGCACGGCACCCAGCGCAAGCACCGCTCGCCGGGCTCGATCGGCGGCTGCGCGACCCCCGGTCGCGTCTTCAAGGGCCTCCGCATGGCGGGACGGCACGGCAACGCCCGCACCACCGTGCAGAACCTGACCGTCCACGCCATCGACGCGGAGAAGAACCTGCTGCTCATCAAGGGCGCGGTTCCCGGGCCCAACGGCGGCGTGGTGCTGGTCCGCGACGCAGTGAAGGGGACGGGCAAGTGACGACGAAGCTCGACATCGACCTGCCCGCCGAGGTCTTCGACGCGAAGACCAGCGTGCCGCTGATCCACCAGGTCGTGGTGGCGCAGCTGGCCGCGGCGCGCCAGGGGACGCACGCCACCAAGACCCGCGGCGACGTCCGGGGCGGCGGCAAGAAGCCGTACCGGCAGAAGGGCACCGGCCGCGCCCGCCAGGGCTCGATCCGCGCGCCCCAGTTCGCCGGCGGCGGCACCGTGCACGGCCCGCAGCCGCGGGACTACTCGCAGCGGACGCCCAAGAAGATGAAGGCGGCCGCGCTCCGCGGCGCCCTGTCCGACCGCGCCCGCTACGGCCGGGTGCACGTCGTCGACAGCCTCATCGAGGGCGACACCCCGAAGACGAAGACGGCGCTCAAGGCGCTGCGCGAGGTCACCGAGGCCGAGCGCGTGCTCGTGGTCCTGGACCGCGAGGACGAGCTGACCTGGAAGAGCCTGCGCAACGAGCCGAGCGTGCACGTGCTCGTCTCCGACCAGCTCAACACCTACGACGTGCTGGTGAACGATGACGTCGTCTTCACGAAGGCGGCGTACGACGAGTTCATCTCGCGCGCGGCGAAGAAGTAAGGAGGGTCGCACATGAACAAGATCGCCGACCCCCGCGACGTCATCATCGCGCCGGTCGTCTCGGAGAAGAGCTACGGGCTCCTGGACGAGAACAAGTACACGTTCATCGTCCGCCCGGACGCCAACAAGACGCAGATCAAGCAGGCCGTCGAGGCCGTGTTCGGCGTCAAGGTGACGAACGTGAACACGCTCAACCGGCCGGGCAAGCGCAAGCGCACCCGGTTCGGCTACGGCAAGCGCAAGGACACCAAGCGCGCCATCGTCAGCCTGGCCGAGGGCGAGCGGATCGACATCTTCGGCGGCCCGGCCTAGGCCGGCGCCGGAGCAGATTAAGGGATGAACGAAAAAGATGGGCATCCGTAACTACAAGCCGACGACTCCGGGACGTCGCGGCTCCAGCGTGGCCGACTTCGTCGAGATCACGCGCGACGAGCCGGAGAAGTCGCTGCTGCGTCCGCTCCCCAAGAAGGGCGGCCGCAACAACCACGGCCGCATCACCACCCGGCACCAGGGCGGCGGGCACAAGCGCGCCTACCGCCTGATCGACTTCCGCCGGCACGACAAGGACGGCGTGCCGGCCAAGGTCGCGCACATCGAGTACGACCCGAACCGCACCGCGCGGATCGCGCTGCTGCACTACGTGGACGGCGAGAAGCGCTACATCCTCGCCCCCCGCGGCCTGAAGCAGGGCGACCGGGTGGAGAACGGGCCGGGCGCGGACATCAAGCCGGGCAACTGCCTGCCGCTGCGCAACATCCCGACCGGTACGGTCGTGCACGCCATCGAGCTGCGCCCCGGCGGCGGCGCCAAGATCGCCCGCAGCGCGGGCGCCGGCGTCCAGCTGCTGGCCAAGGAGGGCAAGTACGCCACGCTGCGCATGCCCTCCGGCGAGATGCGGATGGTGGACGTGCGCTGCCGCGCGACGGTCGGCGAGGTCGGCAACGCCGAGCAGTCGAACATCAGCTGGGGCAAGGCCGGCCGGATGCGGTGGAAGGGCAAGCGCCCGACCGTCCGCGGCGTCGCCATGAACCCGATCGACCACCCGCACGGCGGTGGTGAGGGCAAGACCTCCGGCGGCCGCCACCCGGTGAACCCCGCCGGCAAGAAGGAAGGCCGCACTCGCCAGGCGAACAAGTCGAGCGACCGGCTGATCGTCCGTCGTCGCAGCAAGAAGAAGCGGTAGGAGTCGCTCGTCATGCCACGTAGCCTTAAGAAGGGCCCGTTCGTGGACGACCACCTGATGAAGAAGGTGGAAGCCCAGAACGAGAAGGGCACCAAGAACGTCATCAAGACGTGGTCCCGGCGCTCCATGATCGTGCCGGACATGATCGGTCACACGATCGCCGTGCACGACGGCCGCAAGCACGTCCCGGTGTTCATCACCGACGCCATGGTGGGACACAAGCTCGGCGAGTTCGCGCCGACGCGCACGTTCCGCAGCCACGTCAAGGAAGACCGCCGCAGCCGTCGCGGCTAGCAGGCAGAGCAGTACGCACGTAGGAGAGAGGGAACAGCGATGGAAGCCAGGGCCCAGGCGCGGTACATCCGCGTCACGCCCAGGAAGGCCCGCCGCGTGGTGGACCTCATCCGCGGCCTGCCTGCCGCGGAGGCTCAGGCGGTGCTGCGGTTCGCCCCCCAGGCTGCTAGTGAGCCGGTGGGCAAGGTGCTGGCGAGTGCCATCGCCAACGCCGAGCACAACTTCAAGCTCGACTCGGACACGCTCGTCGTGAGCCGTGCGTGGGTGGACGAGGGGCCGACGCTCAAGCGTTTCCGCCCCCGCGCCCAGGGCCGGGCTTACCGCATCAACAAGCGCACGAGCCACATCACGGTGGTCGTGGAGTCGCGGGACGAGGCGTCGACCGCGTCCGGTGGCGGTAGGAAGACGAGGAGGGCCCGGTAGTGGGTCAGAAGATCAACCCGCACGGGTTCCGGCTCGGCATCACCACCGACCACAAGTCCGTGTGGTTCGCCGACAAGCTCTACAAGGACTACGTCAAGGAAGACGTCCAGATCCGGCGCATGCTGCAGAAGGGCATGGACCGGGCGGGCATCTCCAAGGTGGAGATCGAGCGCACCCGTGACCGCGTCGAGGTCAACATCCACACCGCCCGGCCGGGCATCGTCATCGGCCGGCGCGGCGCGGAGGCCGAGCGCCTGCGCGGCGACCTGGAGAAGCTGACCGGCAAGCAGGTCCGGCTGAACATCCTCGAGGTGAAGAACCCCGAGATCGACGCGCAGCTCGTCGCGCAGGGCGTGGCCGAGCAGCTGTCCAGCCGGGTCGCGTTCCGCCGCGCCATGCGCAAGGCGATCCAGTCCGCGATGAAGTCCGGCGCCAAGGGCATCAAGGTGCAGTGCGGCGGCCGCCTCGGCGGCGCCGAGATGTCGCGGTCGGAGTTCTACCGCGAGGGCCAGGTCCCGCTGCACACGCTGCGCGCCGACATCGACTACGGCTTCTACGAGGCCCGGACGACGTTCGGCCGCATCGGCGTCAAGGTGTGGATCTACAAGGGCGAGGCCGCGCAGACCCGCGCCGAGCGGGAGCAGCAGGCCGCGCAGCAGCGCGCCGCGGGCGGCGGCCGGGAGCGCCGCGGTGACCGCCGCGGCGGCGGTCGCGGCGGCCGCGGCGGACGCGG
>JBIQIB010000060.1:19375-24763 GCA_044508265.1 Acidobacteriota bacterium | reverse complement strand
CACCTCGTACACGCCGAGCATCGGCAGGTCGCGCGTGGCGTCGTGTCCTTCTGCGGGCGCGGACACGCGCATGTAGCATGTGACGGCGTCGAACCTGAAGGCCGGCGTGCCGCCCTCGAACCGGATGCGCGATACGGGCACCAGCACGCGAATCGTATTGGCGCGCGTGGTCACCGCGAAGCCTGGCGAGTCCATGTACATCGGCATGCCGGGGTTCGTCGGCGGCAGCACTACGGCGTCCGTCTTCCGGAACGCCTTCACGCTCAGGCCACCGGGCACGCGCGCGTCCTCGACGAGCACCACCCAGTGCGTGTGCCACGTCACGCCGTCGTTGCCGTAGTTGCCGTCGCCGTTCTCGTCCCAGAGCGGCGTGTCGTCGAAGTCGGGGTGCGACGTCACCGCGAGCGCGACGATGCCCTCGGTCGCACCGAAGCCGACCGCGGCCGGCGTGAGCGAGGTGGGGAAGACGTAGCCGAGCACGGCCGCGCCATCGAGCTGGCCCCGCAGCTTGGGCGTCGTGCCGCCTGCGGTGCCGGCTACCTGCTGCTCGAAGACGAGCAGGTCCAGGTCGGCGTGGTGCGTGACCGACGCGGCCGTGATATCGAAGTCGGCGTTCTTGTACCCCGATGCGTGTGCCTGTCCCTGCGCCGGCTCGGGCGACGCAAGCGCCGCGACGAGCAGATAGAATGCGAGCGACGTCCAGTGACGTGACATGTGCGACCCTCCTGCCCGCGATGCTAGTGACGGACAGGAGCGCCGAACAGTACGCACAAATGCGTAACCCGGGTACCAAACGGTGACTATTGACGCGCACGACGCCGAACGCAGCCGCGCCGGCACGGGCGACACCGCGGCACGGCCGACGGACCGGCCGAAGGTGCGTGCGATTGTCGAGGACGTGGTCGGCTGCAAGTGGACGCTGCACGTCCTGCAGCAGGTGCGCGCCGGCGTCACGCGTCCGGGGCAGCTCGTACGCACGACCGATGGCCTCACGCGGAAGGTGCTGTACGAGCGGCTCGCGAAGCTCGTGCGCTACGACGTGCTCGAGCGCGTCGCCTACCCCGAGGTCCCGCCGCGCGTCGAGTACCGCCTGACGCCCTTCGGCGAGCGGCTCAACGGCGTGCTCGACGCGATCGACGAGCTGCAGCAGGAACTCGACGGGCAGGACGCGCGGTAGGGATGCGGCTCGCGGGTGGTGGCCACGTCGAACGGCACGCCGACGGCTGCCAAGCGACATGCCTGTCAGGCGACGATCAGCGACAGGTGCTGAACGGGCCGTCTCTGGCGGCCGACTCTGAGAAGCCCGTCAAGGCGTGCGCCACGAGCGCAGGGCGCTTCCCATGGCGAGGTTGAGTCCCGCCGTAGCTCGCCGGGTTCGTCTGCGACCGAAGGCGAGACGACCCTCGCCACATGCTCAAAGACGCCCAAGCGAGAGGCCGGGCTTCGAAGCGGAGGCCGCCGGCGACGGCCCGTTCACCACCTCCAGCAGACAGCTACCGCGCCAGCTCGCTGGCCGTCACGAACTGCGGGGCGATGTCCACGGGCACGTCGCCGAGCCTGTCGAGCACGGCCTGCACTTCCGGGCGAACCGTGGCCCGCTCCAGCAGCGCCTTCGCCTGCTCGTAGTCGCCGGTCGCCTGCACCGTGAGGATCTCGCGCGTGAGCGCCGTCACCGCGTCGCGGATCTTCGACGCGTCCACCCCGAAGGTCCCGTCGTCGGCGACCACCACGGCCCCCGCGTCGAGCAGCGAGTTGAGCTGGATGGCGATGCCGCGCCCGTGCGCCGAGCTCGTCCCGAAGCGGATCGAGCGGAACGTGGACGCCAGGAACGTCGTGTACATGGTGTCGGCCAGCCCCGCGTCGATGACCCCGTCGTCGACGAGCGTGTGCAGCGCCCACAGCCCCGAGATGTCGGCCTTCGCCTCCTCGAGCGTCGAGTAGGTGTCCTGGAGCTCGGCGCGCACGGTCGTGGCGCGTCCGTCCACGGTGATGGCGTTCGGGCCGAGGCCGTGCATCAGCTCGTGCATCAGGATGTGCGTGAAGAACGCCTCGAACTGCACGTTCGACTGGTCGGCCTGCGCCAGCGCCACGCGCGCGATGGGCTCGAGCACGAGGCGGAACTTCGCCTCCTGCGTGTTCTTCAGCATCGTCCGCTTGGTGCCCTTCTCGGCGGCCACGCGCTCGTCGTTGGGCAGGTTGAACGCGGCCGTCTGCACGCCGCGGTTCGCGTCGCCCGCGCTGAAGACGACGTTGACGACGCGGATGGGGGCCATGGCGCCGAGCGAGGGATTGCGGAAGCGCGGGTCGATGGGCAGCCGGTCCTCGAGGCCCTGCAGCTGCGCGCCGAAGCGCGCGAGCTTCTCGGTCTCGTCGTCGTCGCGCACGGTGACGAACGCCTCGAAGGCGGTCTTGGCCGCGAACCACTGGTCTTCGTACACCTCGTACGGCCCGATCGTCGGCTCAATCGACGCGTCGAGCTCCATCCACGCGACGTCGCTCGCGTAGTAGTCGTTGTCGAGCAGCGCGTCGGCCCGGAGTTGGAGGTAGCGCTGGAGCGTCGGCTGGCTCGTGGCTGCGGCGGCCGCGCGCAGGTGTCCCGCCAGCAGCTCCAGCTCGCCCTGGTACTCGAGCGAGTACGGCACGGCCACGAAGCTGCCCGACGCGTCGCGGCGGATGGTGGTGAAGAAGCCCTGGGCCTCGGTCCGCGCGGCGGGTGAGAGCGTCGCGAACCAGCGTTCGACCTCCTCGCGCGTCGCCCCGGCAGGGTAGTAGTTGGCGCCGCCGGGCTTCGGGCCGACGCCCTCGATGAACGGCGCGTCGCCGTCGAGGCGCGACCACGGCCCCTTGTTCAGGAGGAAGTAGCGCAGCCTGGCCATGCCCGCCGGCGAGTGATCGTGCTGCAGGGCGATGAGCATCGCCGGGTTGCCGGCCCACACCTGGCGCAGGTACAGGCCGTCCACGACGCGCGCGGCCTCGATGAGGTGGCGGAGGGTCTGGACCTCGCTTTCCGGGAGGCCAGAGACGTCGGCCGACAGGTCGGCGGGCGCGAAGCGCGCCATCATCGCCGTGACCTCGCCGGCGGGTTCGTCCGCCGGCCTCTGGCGCGCGTCGGGTGCCGGCGCTTCGGCCGTGCGGCAGCCGCCAATGGCCGCGGCCAGCAGCAGGAGGAGGGGCAGCACCGGGCGGCTGGAACGTGTCATGGCGCGATGATAAGCTAAGCCAGATTTATCCCACCGGTCGGGAAGCGCCATCCGCACTGGTCACGAGGAATCATCGATCCATGACGAACGGACCCCAGGACGTCCAGGACATCACCGCCATTGAAACCCAGGAATGGCTCGACTCGCTCGAGTGGGTCATCCAGAACGGAGGACGCGAACGCGTCGTCCAGCTGCTGAAGGACCTCGAGACCTACGCCCGCAGGCAGGGCGTGACGCTGCCGTTCTCGGCCAACACCCCCTACATCAACACCATCCCCGCCGACGAGCAGACGCCGTTCCCCGGCAGCGCCGAGATCGAGCGCCGCGTGAAGAGCCTGGTGCGCTGGAACGCGATGGCGATGGTGGTGCGCGCCAACAAGAACTCCGACGGCATCGGCGGGCACATCTCGACCTACGCCTCGTCGGCCACGCTCTACGAGGTGGGCTTCAACCACTTCTTCCGCGGGCCCGACCATCCGGACGGCGGCGACCTGGTGTTCTTCCAGGGCCACGCCTCGCCCGGCATCTACGCGCGCGCGTACCTCGAAGGCCGGCTGACGCAGACGCACCTCGAGAACTTCCGCCGTGAGCTCGCCGAGGGCGGGGGGCTGTCGTCGTACCCGCACCCGTGGCTGATGCCCGATTTCTGGCAGGTGCCGACGGTGTCGATGGGCCTCGGCCCGATCATGTCGATCTACCAGGCGCGCTTCTGGAAGTACCTCGAGAACCGCGGCCTGAAGAAGACCACCAACAACCGCGTGTGGGCGTTCCTCGGCGACGGCGAGTGCGACGAGCCGGAGACGCTCGGCGCGATCACGCTGGCGTCGCGCGAGAAGCTCGACAACCTGATCTTCGTCATCAACTGCAACCTGCAGCGGCTCGACGGGCCGGTGCGGGGCAACGGCTCGATCATCAACGAGCTCGAGGCCGTCTTCCGCGGCGCGGGCTGGAACGTCATCAAGGTGATCTGGGGCCGCGAGTGGGACGAGCTGCTCGCGAAGGACAAGACCGGCCTGCTTGCCCGCCGCATGGGCGAGGTCGTCGACGGCGAGTACCAGCGCCTGTCGGCAGCCGACGGCGCGTACCTGCGCCAGCACTTCTTCGGGAAGTACCCCGAGCTGCTCGACCTGGTGAAGCACCTCTCGGACGACCAGCTGAAGAAGCTGCGCCTGGGCGGACACGATCCCGAGAAGGTGTACGCCGCCTACAAGGCCGCGACCGAGACGAAGGGCCGTCCGACGGTCATCCTCGCGCGCACGATCAAGGGCTACGGCCTCGGCGAGACGGGCGAGGGCAAGAACCCGACGCACCAGCAGAAGAAGCTGAACGAGGACGAGGTCCGCAGCTTCCGCACGCGCTTCAACATCCCGCTCAACGACGAGGATGTCCTGTCGACGCCGTTCTACAAGCCGGCCGACGACAGCGTCGAGATCACGTACCTGAAGCAGCGCCGCGAGGCGCTCGGCGGCTACCTGCCGCAGCGGCGTCACGACGTGCCGCCGTACAACTTCGCCGACCTCGACGAAAGCTTCGCCGAGTTCCTCGAAGGCTCCGAGGGCCGCGCCATCTCGACGACGATGGCGTTCGTGCGGATGCTGACCAAGCTGCTGCGCAACAAGGAGATCGGCAAGATGGTGGTGCCGATCGTCCCCGACGAGGCGCGCACCTTCGGCATGGAGGCGCTCTTCCGCCAGGTGGGCATCTACTCGTCGGTGGGGCAGCTCTACGACCCGATCGACAGCGACCAGCTGCTCTACTACAAGGAAGCGAAGGACGGCCAGATCCTCGAGGAGGGCATCACCGAGGCCGGCTCGATGTCGTCGTTCATCGCGGCCGGCACCGCGTACTCGACGCACGGCATCAACACGATCCCGTTCTTCATCTACTACTCGATGTTCGGCTTCCAGCGCATCGGCGACCTGATCTGGGCCGCCGGCGACATGCGCGCGCGGGGCTTCATGCTCGGCGGCACGGCCGGACGCACGACGCTGAACGGCGAGGGCCTGCAGCACCAGGACGGCCACAGCCACCTGCTGATGTCGGCAGTGCCCAACTGCATCGCCTACGACCCCGCGTTCGCGTACGAGATCGCGGTCATCGTGAAGGACGGCCTGCGCCGCATGTATCGCGATCAGGAGAGCGTCTTCTACTACCTGACGCTGATGAACGGCAACTACCCGATGCCGCC
>JBIQIB010000060.1:0-19275 GCA_044508265.1 Acidobacteriota bacterium | reverse complement strand
TCGCTCGGCGGCGCTCCCGGCGTCGTCGTCGCCGCGTCCGACTACGTCAAGCTGCTGCCTGCCGGCATCGATCACCACATCGAGCAGCCGTTCGTGGCGCTCGGCACCGACGGTTACGGCCGCAGCGACAGCCGCGAGGCGCTGCGCGACCACTTCGAGGTGGACGCGCGCCACGTCGTGGCCGCGACGCTCTCCGCGCTCGCGCGCGCCGGGCAGATCGACGTCAAGGTGGCGCAGCAGGCCTTCAAGGACCTGTCCATCAACCCCGACACGGCCGATCCGGCCCACATGTAAGGAACCGCTGAACGGTCATGGCCAACGAAATCACGCTGCCCTCGCTCGGCGAGGGCGTCAAGGGAGGCGACGTCCTCTCGGTGCTCGTCAAAGCCGGTGACACGGTCGAGAAGGATCAGCCGGTCATCGAGCTCGAGACCGACAAGGCCACCGTCGAAGTGCCGGCGTCGGTTGCCGGGACGATCGCCGAGGTGAAGGTGGCCGAAGGCGACCAGATCACTGTCGGACAGGTGCTGTTCACCCTGGCGGAGGGCGGCGGGGCCGCTGCCGGCCAGGGGGCCGCCGCCAGCGAAGACGCCGGCGACGACAGCGACGGTGGCAAGAAGGACGAAGCGGAAGCGCGCGGCGCTGCCGAGGCCGTCAACGACCAGGACGAGGGGCTGTCGGAGGGCGAAGCGGGAGCCGGCGACACCGCGGGCGACGCTCCGTCTGAGGGTGGCGAAGGGGCCGGACAGAGCGGACGCGTCGAAGTGCCGCTGCCCTCGCTGGGCGAAGGCGTCAACTCCGCCGACGTGCTCAGCGTGCTCGTCAAGGTCGGCGACACGGTCGCCAGGGATCAGGGCCTCCTCGAACTCGAGACCGACAAGGCGACCGTCGAAGTGCCCGCGCCGTCGGCCGGCACGGTCGCCGAGGTTCGCGTGAAGGACGGCGACTCGATCGCCCCTGGCGACGTGATCGTGGTGCTCGAGGGCGGCGGGGCGCCCGCGGCGACAGGCAAGCGGGCAGGAGCCGCGCCGGCCAGGGCGGCGGCCGCGAAGGCCGACAAGGCCGCTCCAGCGGCACAGGCACCCGCCTCGAAGAAGCAGCAGCCCCCGGCCGCCGAGGCGCGGGCGGCGCAGGTGGCTGCAGGCGCCGGATCCGGCGCGCTCGCGCCGCCGCGGCCCAACGTGCCCGCGGCGCCGTCGGTCCGACGTCTCGCCCGCGAGCTGGGCCTCGACATCGCCGACGTCAAGGGCTCGGGCCCCGGCGGACGCATCTCGCAGGCCGACGTCATGGCGCACGCCAAGTCGGTCATCACCCGGACGGCGGCGGCGCCGACGGGCGGCGGCCTCGTCAGCGAGCCGCTGCCGGATTTCTCGCAGTTCGGCGAGGTCGAGCGCAAGGCCATGCGCGGCATCCGCCGCAAGACGGCCGAGCGGATGCTCGTCAGCTGGCACACGGTGCCGCACGTCACGCAGTGCGAGAAGGCCGACATCACCGACCTCGAGGCGCTGCGCAAGCAGTACGGCAAGCGCGTCGAGGAAGGCGGCGGCAAGCTCACCGTGACGGCGATTGCCATCAAGGTGGCCGCGATCGCGCTGCGCCGGTTCCCGCACTTCAACGTGTCGGTGGACCTGGCCAACGAGGAGATCGTCGAGAAGCGCTACGTGAACATCGGCCTGGCGGTCGACACCGACCGCGGCCTGCTCGTGCCGGTGATCCGCGACGCCGACACGAAGTCGCTCACCGAGATCGCGGCCGAAGTCGGCGTGCTCGCCGACAAGGCGCGCAAGGGCAAGCTGTCGCTCGAGGAGATGTCGGGCGGCTGCTTCACCATCACCAACCTCGGGGGCATCGGCGGCACGTACTTCACGCCCATCGTCAACCACCCGGAGGTGGCGATCCTCGGCATGTCGCGTTCGGCCATGGAGCCGGTGTGGCGCGACGGCGAGTTCGAGCCGCGGCTCATGCTGCCGCTCTCGCTCTCGTACGACCACCGCGTGATCGACGGCGCTGACGCCATGCGCTTCCTGCGGTTCGTCGCCGACGCGCTGGAACAGCCGTTCGTGTTGTCGCTCTAGACGCCATGCCTGAGACTCTGCCCCTTGTCGTGATCGGCGCCGGCCCGGGCGGCCACGCCGCCGCCTTCCTCGCCGCCGACCTCGGCCTCCCGGTGACGATGATCAGCGACGAGCCGAACCCCGGCGGCGTCTGCACCTATCGCGGGTGCATCCCGTCGAAGGCGCTGCTGCACGTCGCGAAGCTGCTCTCCGAGGCGAGCCACGCCTCGGCGTGGGGCATCGACTTCGGCACGCCGTCCATCGACGTCGACAAGCTGCGCGGCTTCAAGCAGGGCGTCGTCGACAGGCTGACCGGCGGGCTCGGCACGCTCACCAGACAGCGCAAGATCCCGTACATCCACGGGCGCGCGAGCTTCGTGGACAGCCACACGCTCAGCGTCGCGCTCGTGGACGGCGGCGAGCAGACCGTGCGCTTCGACAAGTGCATCATCGCGACCGGCTCGCGTCCGGCGACGCTGCCCAACGTCTCGATCGGCCCCGACCGGCTGCTCGACTCGACGAGCGCGCTCGAGATCACCCGCGTGCCGAAGAGCCTGCTCGTCGTCGGCGGCGGCTACATCGGCCTGGAGCTCGGCTCGGTGTACGCGGCGCTCGGCGCCGAGGTCTCCGTCGTCGAGATGACCGACGGCCTGCTGCCCGGCGCCGATCGCGATCTCGTCAACGTCCTCGCCAAGCGCATCAGGAAAATCTGCAAGCAGGTCATGCTCGGCACGAAGGTCGTGTCGATGACCGAGGGCGCCGACGGCGTCACGGTGACCTTCGAAGGCAACGCCGATCCGGCGCAGCAGGTGTTCGACCAGGTGCTGGTCTCGATCGGGCGTCGGCCGAACGGCCACGTGCCCGGCATCGAGAAGACGAAGGTCAAGGTCGACCAGCGCGGCTTCATCGAGGTGGACGCCCAGCGCCGCACCGCGGAACCGCACATCTACGCCATCGGCGACGTCGCCGGCGAGCCGATGCTCGCGCACAAGGCGACCTACGAGGGCAAGATCGCCGTCGAGCACATCGCCGGCCACAAGGTCGCCTACGAGCCGGCCGCCATTCCTGCCGTCGTCTTCACCGATCCCGAGCTGGCGTGGTGCGGGCTGACCGAGGACGAGGCGAAGAAGCAGGGCATCGAGATCGAGGTGGCGAAGTTCCCGTGGGGTGCCTCCGGCCGCGCCACCACGGTGGACCGCAATGACGGCCTCACCAAGCTCGTGATCGATCCGAAGACCGAGCGCGTGCTCGGCGTCGGCATCGTCGGCGTCAACGCCGGCGAGCTCATCGCGGAAGGCACGCTCGCCGTCGAGATGGCGGCCGTCGTCAACGACCTCAAGCTCACCATCCACGCGCACCCGACGCTGTCGGAGACGGTGATGGAAGCCGCGGAGGTCTTCTACGGGACGGCGACCAACTACCACCGGCCGAAGAAGAAGTAATGGCGCTCACGCTCACGTGGCTGGGCCACGGGACGTTCCTGTTCACCACGCCGGGCGGCGTGCGTGGCGCCATCGATCCGTTCCTCACCGACAACCCGTCGTGCCCCGAGCAGTTCAAGGACGACCTCGGCCCGCTCGACGTGATCCTCGTCACGCACGGGCACAACGACCACACCAGCGACCTCGTACGCGTGGCGAAGGCGAGCGGCGCCACGGTCGTCGCCGCCTGGGAGGTGGCGCAGTGGCTCGGCTGGCAGGGCGTCGACGCGACCGAGCCGATGAACGTGGGCGGCACCATCGAGGTGCGCGGCCTGCGCGTCACGATGACGCAGGCGTTCCACAGCGGCGGCTTCGTCACGCCCGACAACCGGATCATCTACCTCGGGCCGCCGGCCGGCTTCATGGTCCGCTTCGAAGACGGCTTCACGCTCTATCACGCGGGCGACACGTGCGTGTTCTCGGACATGAAGCTGCTCGCGGAGCTCTACGCACCGGATGCGGCGATCCTCCCGATCGGCGACCGCTTCACGATGGGCCCGGAGCAGGCGGCCAGGGCCGTCGAGTTCCTGGGTGTCCGCCGAGTCGTACCCACGCACTTCGGGACGTTCCCGCTGCTCACCGGCACCGTGGACGCGTTCGCGCCGCTGCTGCCCGAGGGTGTGCACGTAGATCGGCTCACGCCGGGCGACAGTGTGACGCTCACGCGGTGAGCCGCGGAGGGGCCGGAGGCGCGGTCACAGGATCACGCAGAGGCGCAGAGGACGCGGAGCATCCTCCATTCCTCTTGCCTCCGCTCCTCCACTCCTCGTCCTCCATTCCTCTTGCCTCCGCTCCTCCAGTCCTCGTTGTTCCCTCGGACGGCTCGGAGAGCCGTCCCTACCGAGCCGTCTCTGTCAGCTCGTGATGAGCCAGACGCACGCGAAAACGAGAATCGCCGTCATCAGCCGATCGAAGAGGCGCGGGTCCACCCACAGGATGAAGCGGCGGCCGACGAACACGCCGGCCGCGACGAGCGGGCACACCATCAGCGGCCACAGCAGCGCGCTCGGTGCGATGACGCCCGCGGCCAGCGATCCCGGCACCTTGAGCAGGTTCACGACGGAGAAGAACGCCGTGTTGGTGGCCGTGAAGGTGATGGGGGAGAGGTGCTGCAGCAGCAGGTACGCCGCAATGGGCGGGCCGCCCGCGTTGAGCATCGCCGAGCTCGTGCCGCCGAGCAGCCCCGCGAGCGGCGCATGCCAGTTCCGGTGCACGTGGCGTTCGGGCCCGTGCCACTGCACGTACAGCTTGTAGCCGACGACGACGAGGCCGGCGAGCCCGAGCCACCGCCGCAGCATCGCGTCGGGCAGACCGCGCAGCAGGAAGATGCCGATGCCGACGCCGAGCGCGCCCGCGGGAAGCAGCATCCGCGCGTGGCGGACGTCCCACAGCCGCCAGTAGGTCCACAGCGCGATGGCGTCGCCCACGAGCAGCATGGGCGTCGAGAGCGCAATGGCGGCGGCCACCGACGAGCGCTCGCTGATGACGAGCGTCGCCAGGATCGGCGGCAGCGCGCCGCCGACGCCGCCTTTCGACAGGCCGATGAGCACCGCGGCCAGGCACAGCGTCAGCAGGTCGACGGGCGCGGGAGGCATGGGTCAGCCTGGCGGTTCGCCGGCGAGATCCCGTGCGGTCTCGAAGACGCCGGCGAGCATGGGATCGGTGAGCCGGCCCGTGTGCGTGTTCTGCCGTGACGGGTGGTACGACTGGACGACGTGAGGCAGCCCCGGCACCGGTGAGCGCAGCACCTGTCCGTGTCCGAACGTGCGCGGCCACGGCCCCGCGCCGCGGCGCGCGAGCAGGCGGCACCACGCGTCGTAGGCGAAGCGGCCGAGCACGACCACCACGCGGACGCGCGTGAGCGCACGCCACTCGGCATCGAGGTGCATGAGGCACGTCTCGAGCTCGCCCGGCGTCGGCTTGTTGTCGGGCGGCGCGCACCTGACGGCCGAGGCGATGTACGTGTCGTGCAGCTGCAGGCCATCGTCTGGGTGGGACGACGACGTGCGGTTGGCCAGGCCGGCGGCGTGCATGGCGCGCAGCAGGAAATCGCCGGAGCCGTTGAGGCCGTCGCCGGTGAAGACGCGGCCCGTGCGGTTCGCGCCGTGCGCCGCAGGCGCGAGGCCGACGACGAAGATGCGGGCCTGCGCGTCGCCGAAGCCGGGAACCGGACGCGCCCAGTAGGTGTCGTCTCGATACGCGGCGCGGCGCGTCTCGGCGACCGCCGTGCACCACGCCCGCAGGCGTGGACAGCGCTCGCACGCGATGACCTCGCGATGGACGCGCGCAAGGGGACGCGGTACGGGAAGCTGGCGTGGATAGGCGCGCAGGCGCTGCTGCAGCGCGGCGGCACCGGATCCGTCGCTGCGCCAGCGTCCACGCGTCCCGTCGCCGGGCATCAGCGGCTGGTCAGCAGGCTGTCGGCCTGTTCGTGCGCGTGATAGGAGCTGCGCACCAGCGGACCCGATTCGACGTGGCCGAAGCCGAGATCGAGGGCGATGCGCTTGAGCTCCGCGAACTCGTCGGGATGGTAGTAGCGCACCATCTCGAGGTGCTTCTCGCTCGGTCGCAGGTACTGCCCGAGCGTGAGGATGTCGACGTCCACGCGGCGCAGGTCCTCGAGCACCGCGACGACTTCGTCGTGCGTTTCTCCCAGCCCCAGCATCATCCCCGTCTTCGTCGGGATGTCGGGTGCGTACGCCTTCGAGCGCTGCAACAGCTCGAGCGTGCGCGGATAGCGTCCGCCCGACCGCGCCTTCCTGTACAGGCGAGGCACCGTCTCGGTGTTGTGGTTCAGCACGTCGGGGCGCGCGTCGAGCACCGTCCGCAGCGCGGCCTCGTCGCCCTGGAAGTCGGGGATCAGCACCTCGATCCGGCACGACGGACGGCGCTGTCGGGTCTCGCGGATGGTCGCGGCGAAAATCGACGCGCCGCCATCGGGCAGGTCGTCTCGGTCCACCGACGTGATGACGACGTAGTTCAGCCCGAGGACGTCCACGGCATTGCCGACGCGGGCCGGCTCCTCGAGATCGAGCGTCGGAGGCTTGCCGTGCGCGACGGCGCAGTAGCCGCAGTTTCGCGTGCAGACGTCGCCCAGGATCATGAACGTGGCGGTGCCGTAGTGCCAGCACTCGCCGATGTTCGGGCAGCGCGCCTCTTCGCACACCGTGTGCAGCTGGAGGCCGCGCATCAGCTGCTTCAGGCGCAGGTAGTTCTCCGACCCGGGCGCTTTCACCTTGAGCCATTCCGGCTTGGGCTGGCGCGGGCGGATGACGTGAAGCGGAGAGACGGTGCTCATGACGCGGTGGGCGGCGGCGCTCGACGAAGCGGCCACCCGCGATCGTATCACGAGGCCAACGGGCGGTTCCGGAGCAGCAGGCGGCCGTGCGCGACGAGGTCGTGCGGCCTCCACGGCTTCGCCACGAAGGTCACGAGCGGCTCGGCGACCAGGTCGGTCACCTCCTCGACGGGGAATCCGCTGGTCAGCAGGACCGGCATCGTCGGGCGGATGGCGCGGATCTCCTCGAAGACGTGCCTGCCACTCACGCCGGGCATCGTGAGGTCGAGCACGACGAGGCCGAACCGGTCAGGCGCTGCCCGGAAGGTCTCCAGGGCCTCCTCGCCAGAATCGACGAGCTCGACGCGGAAGCCGGCGGCGGCAAGCGCCGCGCGCGCCACGTCGCGCACCGTCCGCTCGTCGTCCACGACGAGGATGACCCCGGCGTCGGCATCCGGCGCGCCCTCCGGCGCCGCGGCGGCGGGCACGCACGTCGAGGTTCGGGACGAGACGCCGTAGGACGGCAGCACGACGGCGCACGTGGTGCCGCGACCGGGCCGGCTGTCCAGCGTGATGCTGCCGCCATGGTTGTTGACGATGCTTCGGACCGCCGCAAGCCCGAGTCCCCGTGCCTCGGGCTTCGTCGAGTAGAACGGGTCGAAGGCGCGGCCGACGGCTGCGGCGTCCATGCCCGCGCCGTCGTCGGAGACCTCGATGCTGACGCAGCGTCCCTTCGCTGCGGGACGGCCGTCATGCGCGCCGACCATACGCACGCCGGCCTGCACGACGATGCGGCCGGGGCCGTCCCCTATGGCGTCGACGGCATTGGTCAGCAGGTTCTGAATCACCTGGCGCAGCTGCGACGGATCACCTTCGACGTCCGGCAGGTCTGCGGGAACGTTCACGCTGAGTGCCACGCGCCGGCCGACGACCGGCGACATCAGGCGCGCCGTGTCGCGCACGATGCGGCCGATGTCCACCCGCGTCCGGACGCAGCCGCCGCGGCCCGTATAGGCGAGCATCTGCGCCGTCAGGTCGCGCGCCTCGAGGGCCGCCTGCTCGATCCGCTGCAGGTGCGTCCGGGCACGCGTGCCGGGCGCGAGGTCCGCCAGCGCGAGGCTGGCCTCGCCGAGGACGCCGACCAGCAGGTTGTTGAAGTCGTGGGCCATGCCGCCCGCGAGCATGCCGATGCCTTCGCTGCGCTGGGCCTGCTGCATGCGCTCGTCCAGCATCTGGCGCTCCGCGTCGGCGCGCGTGCGCTCGTTCATCTGGTGGCGCAGGGCCGCGGTGCGCGCGTCAACCAGCTGCTGCAGCGTGTGCTCGCGTCTCCGCAGGCGCTGGACGCGCACCCTGTACGCGCCGGCGAGCATCGCGATGAGCGCGACGGCGACGAGCGCCAGGAACCACGCCGTCTCGTAGAAGTAGGGCGGGATGGTGAATGCCAGCGACGTCGGCTGATGGAACGGCCCACCGCGTCCGCGCTGCGCGCGTACCTCGAACCGGTAAGTGCCGGGCGGCAGGTTGGTGAACGACGCCGTGCGCGCCCCGCCGGCAGGCGACCACGCGTCGTCGTAGCCGACGAGCCGGTACTGGTAGCGAAGCCTCGCGGCGCTGCGGAGCTCCGGGACGCTGAAGGCGATGAGCAGGTCGCGCGCCCCGAGGGGCATGACGTCCGTCGTGAGCGGCGTCTCGGTGTCGCGCACGACGAGCCGGTCCACGTGCACCGCGGGCGCCACGCCAGGCGCGCCGACGCGTGCCGGATCGACGATGGCGACGCCTGTGGTCGTCGCGAACCAGATGCGGCCGTCCTTCGCGAGCCAGCTCTGGGGCTGGTGGCCGTCGGTGCCGTCGAAACCCGAGATGCCGTGCGCCTCGCCGAGGAACACCGACGGCAGGACGTCGACCTCTCCGTCGGCGACGCTGTTGGCATCGTCCATGGCGACGACGCTGACGCCCTGGTTCATCATCAGCCAGAGCCGCTGGCTGCGATCCTCCATGATGTCGAAGACGACGTTGTCGTCGAGCCCGCGGGCTTCGTCGATCTGCGCGATGGCGCCGTTCTTCAGCCGGAAGAGGCCGCCGCCGTAGGTGCCGATCCACACGGTGCCGGCATCGTCCACGTGGATCGAGGTCACGAAGGGGTTGCGCAGTCCTTCGGCCGGTCCCCAGGTTCGCAGCGTGTCGTCGGGCAGCAGCAGGCTGAGTCCGCCTCCGAAGGTGCCGATGTAGAGGCCGCCGGGCGTGGAGTAGAGGGCGCGCAGGTCTTCGCTGCGCAGGCCGTCAGCCTGCGTCCAGCGGCGCAGCGACCCGTCGGTTTCGCGCCGCACGAGGCCGTTGCCCGAGAAGTAGTAGCGGCCGCGGCCGCCGTGCTCGATCGTGCGGACGAGGCGCCCCACCGCGTCCGGCCCGATGCGCTCGACGACCTGACCGTCGGCGACACGGAGCACGCCGGCGCCGCTCGTGCCTACCCAGACCTGGCCGGGGCCCGCGCCGGCCACCGTCGTGATGCTGTCGCTTGGCAGCCCGGCGATTCGCGCCGGCCGGTGTGGCGCGTCGGCGTCCATGCGGACGAGGCCGCCGCCGAGCGTGCCGACCCAGTGCGTCCCGTCGCCGCTCTGATAGACGGTGGTGACGGGGAAGTTGGGCAGGCCCGCGGCGCCGTCGAGCAGCTCCCGCTCGACGCTGACGAGTCGGGTCAGCCCGCCGCTGACCGTTCCCACCCAGATCGTCCCGTCGCGGTCTTCGGTGAGCGCCAGGATGAAGTCCGATCCGACCTGTGGCACCGAGCGCACGGCGCCCTCAGGCGTGACGCGGAGGAGGCCGCGGCCGTACGTGGCGATCCAGACGTCGCCGGTGCGCGTGACGAGCACCTGGTGGGCGTGGACGCCGCGGAGGGCGGCGATGCCGGTGAAGCGCTGGCGCGTCTCGTCGAAGCGGACCACGCCTGCCGGCGTGGCGGCCCAGATGCGACCGGCGGCATCCTCGCTCAGCGAGACGACGCGTCGCGTGGGCCGACCGGCTGACGTGTCGAACCGGCGCGGACCGTCCTCGTCCAGCCGGATGACGCCGCTCGTGGACGTGCCGAGCCATGTGCGGTCGTGGCGATCGACCAGCACGCTGGTCACCGCGTCGGCCATGCCGTCGGGGACGTCGGGAGATTTCCAGCGGCCGTCCTCGAGGACGCGGGCGCCCCCGGCGGTGGCGGCCCAGATGCGGCCGCGGCGGTCGAGGCGCAGGTCCCAGATCGTGCCGGCGGGGACGCCCTGGTCGGGGCCGAAGGGCTGGAGGCGTCCGTCGCGCAGGTAGAAGAGGCCGGTGCCGTAGGTGCCGATCCAGAGGCCGTCGCCGTCGTGGACGAGCGCGGTGAGGCGCCGGGTGGACAGGTCGATGCCGTCGACAGTGCCGGCGGCGTGGAACTCGAGGCCGTCGAAGCGGGCCAGCCCCTTGCGGGTGGCGACCCAGAGGTAGCCGCGCTCGTCCTGGGCGAGTCCGGTCACGGTGTTCTGGGGGAGGCCGTCGCTGACGGTCCAGGTGTCGGCCTTGAAGCCGTCGGCCGCCCCGGCGGTAGCGGCTGCGGCGATCAGGACGGCTGTGAGCCAGGCGAGTCGGAGGGGAGAGGGAAGGGCGAGGCGCACGAAGAGAACTCGTCAGGGAGAATCGGCAGTTCGGGGCGGTTCCTGAGGTGGGGTCAGGTCTCGCGGCGGGCCCTCGATGGGGTCAGGTCTCGGAACGATCCGGTGGCAGAAACCGCTACGCGCCGACAACTGCTCTCGGGCGTTGGCGATCGGTGCCGTACCGGCCGCGCACCATGTCATGCGGCACCAAGGCGCCGCGTGCGCGGCCGTCCGTCTGGCGGCTCTCGGCACGCCGTGCCCCGAGGCGCGTAGCCGTTTCTGCGTCGCCATTGTTCCGAGACCTGACCCCATCACCCGCCCGCCGCGAGACCTGACCCCAAATCCGACCCCATCCCCCCCTTGTTATCGCTGACTCCCGGGCGTAGTATCCGACTTGCGGAAGGACATTCCGCATAGTGGAATGACCCAGCGCGACACTCAGCCCACGTCGGTGGACAAGGCGCTCTTCCTCCTCGAAGTCCTGAGCGAAGAGCCCCAGGGGCTGCCCCTGCGCGCCATTGCCACCCGCGCGCAGCTCGCGGCGCCGACGGCGCACCGGCTGCTGGGCGTCCTGCGCCGCCGGGGCTTCGTCCATCAGGATCCCGACAGCGGCCGCTACGCGCTGACCCTGAAGGTGCTCGACCTCAGCTTCAAGTACCTCAAGCGGTCGGAGCTGCGGCTTCACGCGTTCCCCGCGCTGCGGGCCTACACCGTCCGGACGCCCGTGCGCGCCTTCGTCGCCGCCCCCGCCGACGGCGAGGTGAGCTACGTGTGGGGCGGGCAGGACGAGGCGCCGGCGATGTACACCGCCTACGGCAAGCCGATGCCGAGCCACTGCTCGATGTTCTTCACGGGCCAGCAGGCGCGGCGTCTCAGCTGCGCGCGCCTGTGCGCGGCCGGCGACGTCAGCCGCAGCCGCGACGTGGTGCGGCGGCTCGGCGATGGCGAGGGCGACGCTGATATCCGCCCGTCATTGCGGCTCAACTGCGCCTGCGCGCCGGTGCGCGACTACACCGGCGAGGAAGTCGCCCGCGTGGGCGTGTTCTCGCACGCGCCGGCGGAGCATCCGCTCCACGACGTGCATGTGCGTGCCGCCTGGGACCTGGCCCAGGCGACGTCGCTTCGCCTCGGGCACCTGCCGCACGAGGCCGATCCAGGCAGCATCCCCACTTCGGAGGACTCATGGCGTACGTGATCACGGAACCCTGCATCGGCACCAAGGACACGGCCTGCGTGGACGTTTGTCCCGTCGACTGCATCCACCCCCGCAAGGACGAGGCCGACTTCGAGACGTCGGAGATGCTCTTCATCCACCCGGACGAGTGCATCGACTGCGGCGCCTGCGTGCCGGCGTGCCCCGTCGAGGCGATTTATGCCCTCGATGAAGTGCCGGACCAGTGGCAGGCGTATATTGAGAAGAACGCCAACCACTACCAGGGCTAGGCGGAGGCTCCTTCCGGGCCTCCCGGCGGCCCGGGTTCGTCTGCAGGAGCGTATGCCGGCATGCCCTTCGCCGATAGTCGCCGTTTCTGTGTTCGCCACGTGTGGCAACGCGGTCGCCTCGTCTGCTTCGCTGCGGTCGTGGCGGCCGTGTTCGTGTCCACGGTCCATCCTTCTGCCGGCGTCGAGGACGCAAACGCCGAAATCCTGCGGGCCGATACGCTCTTCGAGCGGGCGCGGTACCGCGAAGCCGTCGCGGCGTACCTGCGCGCCCGCGAACTGAATCCCGACCTGGCACTGGCGTCCACGCGGGCCGTCGTGCGCGCGCTGCTGCGCGTCGGCGACTTCCGCCAGGCTGCCGACGAGTCGGCCAGGCTGCCGGCGCTGTCGGTGGACGTCTCCGACATCGCCCTGCGGGCCGACGCGCTCTGGAGCGTCGGCCACTTCGAGGAGGCCGCCGACGCCTACGGGCAGGCGCTCGCGCTCTCGCCCGACTCTCCTGCCGCCAATCACGGCATGGCCCGCGTGCTCGACGCCCGCGGCCGGACGGCCGAGGGCCTCGGACTCGTCGAACTGGCCGTCGAGCAGGAGCCCGACGTGCCGGAGTACCGCCACACGCGCGCGTACCTGCTCGAGCGGCTGCGCAACTACCCGGTTGCTGCCGACGAACTCGAACGCTACATCACGCTCCTCCCGAAGCGGGGCTTCAAGGACCAGATCAAGCTCGCACGGGCGCGGATCAAGTTCCTGCGGCACTTCAAGGACCGCGAGCCCCTGCGCATGGAGGCCGACGCGCGCGACCAGGTGCACGTCGTGCCCTTCCGCATCGAGAACGAGAAGCTGTTCGTCAAGGTCAGGATCAACGACCGCTGGACGCGCGACCTCATCGTCGACACCGGGGCCGAGATGACGGTGCTCTCCGAAGACAGCGCGCGCGCGGCCCGGGTGTACTCGGTGGCCGAGACGCTCAGCGCCGGCGTGGGCGACGTCGGGCTGCGCCGGCTCAAGCTCGCGCGCATCGCAAGTCTCGACATCGGGACGCTGCGCATCCAGCACGTCCCGGCGATGATCAAGGACCCGCCGCTCCGCCGCAGCCCGGCGCAGGAAATCGACGCCATCTCGCCGCTGGCCCTCGGCCTTTCGATGCGCGTGGACTACGAGCGCGGCGAGCTGCTCATGGCGCAGACGCTGCCTGCCCCGGCGACGCCGGCCGACGTCGAGATGCCGCTCTGGATGCACCGGCTCGCGACGGTGCGCGGGAAGGTCAACGGCGACAGGCCGGCAGCCTTCGTCGTGGACACCGGCGGCCAGGCGATCTCGATCAGCCGCACGACGGCCGTCGGCCTCGAGCAGCTCGGACGGTTCCGCCGCATCCCGCTGAAGGTCTACGGTTCATCAGGCTGGGACCGCGACGCCTTCCTGCTGCCTGGCGTCGACCTGGAAGTGGACGCGGTGAAGATGGCGCGTTCGTCGCTGGTCGTGCTCAACCTGCGCGCGCCGAGCGTGCTCCTCGGGTACGAGGTCGGAGGGATTCTCGGACACAAGTTCCTGAGCCGCTACACGGTGTCGCTGGATCTCGGCACCGGGTTGATGCAGCTGCACGACTGAGGGGACGGCGGCGGGTCGGCTTGTCAGCGAGTCAGCTTGCGGCTTGCCGGCCTGTCAGCCCTCGCCGGTCTGCCTTTCTTTGGCCCCTGCGTCGCGCGCCGCGAGCCTGGCGGCCCGCCGCGCCGCCGCGCCCGCCGCGCGCTCGCGTTCCTCGTCGGTCTGCAGCAGCAGGGGCGGCACGCACACCGGGCGTCCGCCCTCGTCGATCGCGACGAACGTGAGGTACGCCTGTGACGTGAGCCGCCGCACGCCGGTGAGCGCTTCCTCGCTCAGCACCTGCACCCACACCTCGAGCGACGTGGAGAACGTCGCCGACACCTGCGCGCGCAGGATGATCAGGTCGCCGACCTTGATGGAGTGGAGGAACTGCAGCCCGTCGACGGCCACCGTCACGACACGCTGACGCGTGTGCCGGAACGACGCGATGGCGCCGGCAATGTCGATGAGGTGCATGACGGTGCCGCCGAGGATGAACCCGAGCGGGTTGGCATCGTTCGGCAGCACCACCTGCACCATCTCGGTGAACGACTCGGCGGCAGCGCGAGGCTGCAGGGACGTGTCGGACATCAGGCGTCGTCACACGCCTCAGAAGTCATAGCCGATCCACACCTGGAAGCGCGGCTTGCGGAACTCCGAGCTGCCGCCCCGGAACGCGTACACGACGTCCTCCCACTCCTTGTTGAAGAGCGTCTTCCACGACCAGTCGAAGTGGATCGGGAACCCGAGGAGGAACGTCTCGAGCCCGATGCCGTAGGACGCGCGCCCGTCGCGCAGGCGGAACCCCGAGATGACCCGCGGCTCGCCGTAGATGGGCTCGGTGGGGAAGCCGAACTCGTCGAGCTGGAACCCGATGACCTGCCGGATGACCTCGTCGCTCGACGTCGCGAACTGGAAGCGCTGGTCCTCGTTGTCGCTGATGAACGACGCCATCGACGGCCGGCCGTCCAGGCTGGCGCCGCCGAGCCCGGCGAAGAACACGCCGCGCACGCCGCCGAGCACGCCGATGGGCGTGAGCATTGCCTGAATCAGCGGGAAGCGGAGCTCCGCGTTCGCGAAGAAGCCCGAGTTGCCGACAAATTCCAGGTAGTCGTACCCCCGCAGCTCCGAGTTGCCGCCGAAGAAGAAGAAGTCGGGCGTCTCGCCGATGCTCTTGAAGCCGCGGAACCTGAACGCCGCGACGCCGTTGCTGCCGATCCGCTGGTAGTAGCGGACGTCGCCGTCGAACGTCTGCCGCGACAGCGTGTTGCCCATCTTCGGCGCGACCTGGTAGGCCAGCCGGAAGGTGCTGCCGGCCAGCGGCCCATACTCGCGGAACACCGTCGACTCGTGGACGAGCGCGGCGCCGAGCGGCACGGCGGTGCCGTTGTTGAAGATGCGGGCGCCGAAGCGCTGTTCCTGGAAGTCGTCGGACAGATCCTGCAGCCCCTGATTGCGGAACTCGTCGTTGTAGTGGGCGACGCCGCCGAACAGCTCCACGCGGGTGTAGCGCGAGAACGGGTAGATGCCGAACACGCTCGCGCCGTTGATCGACCGCGTCGCCAGCGCATCGTCACGGCGCAGGAACAGCGTGAGCGACGGGTCGTAGAAGCCCGGCACCAGGCCGTAGAAGAACTGCGTCTGCGAGAAGCCCTGGATCGCGTACTGGAAGCGCCGCGACAGGTCGCTGTAGGACGCCGCCAGCGTGCGGTACTGCGCCACCGAGGCGGCGAAGAACGTGAAGTTCTGGTCGCCGAGCACGTCGCTGAACGACACGGCCGTGCCGCCGAAGACGTCGCCGCCGCTCGTGACGCCGAGGTTCACCGGCGGACGGCCGTCGAGGAACAGCTTCTCGAACCGGCCCTTCACCCGCGCGTTGGCCGGGATGAGCGTGTGCGAGAGCGGCGCCTGGAAGTCGACGATCGGTCCCGGCTCGCCGAAGTCCGACGAGGCGGCCGTGACCACAGGCTCGGTGAACGACTGCGTGTGCAGGCCGTAGTCGCCCTTGTAATAGGTGACGAAGGCCACACGGCGCTCGTCGCTCTCATCCGGGACGACGACGGGCGACAGGTTGCCGGTGAGCGCGTCGGTGTACTGCCGCAGTTCGCCGGACGTCAGATCCAGCGTCCACAGGTTGTAGATCTGCCCGTTTCGGACGACCTCCGGGTCGACGGGCTGCGACGGGTCGGTCGCGGTGGACGGGAAGATCAGCGTGTTGGCGTCGAGGAACTGGGGACCGCCCTCGTCGTGCGTGCCGAAGGTCAGCTGCGTCTTCTCGCCGCTGGCGAGGTCGAGGCGGAAGATCTTGTCGTTGCCGCTGACGCGCGCCAGGTAGACCAGCGACTGGCCGTCGGGCGAGATCGTCGGCGCATAGTCGGCGAAGCCGTCGTTGGTGAGGTTGCGGACCTCGCGCGTCTCGAGGTCGAGCTCGAAGATGTCGCCGACGGCGTTGCGCAGCGCCGAGAAGTACACCTTGCGGCCGTCGAGCGAGAACTCGGGCGACTCGGGCACGTCCACGCTGTCCATGTAGACGCGGTCTTCGATCCGCCCGGTGACGACGTTCATCAGGATGAGCGACCGCTGCTTCTCCGTCCTGGCGAAGTACGCCAGCCTGTCCCCGAGCGGCGCCCAGGCGATCCACGGCACGGTGTTCCAGCGGGCGCCCGGCACCGAGATGAACTCGTACCCGCGATCCTTGCTGAACCCGGACGTCAGGTTGCGCACCACCTGCCTGTCGCGCGCCGACAAAAGGACGATGTCGAGCTCCCCGTCCTTGCGGTTGCCGACCACCGCCGCGAGCAGGTCACCCGAGGGCGAGGGCTCGATCGAGAACAGCGACGTGAACTTCGTCTCGCGCGGATCCGGCGCCAGGTTGCGCCCGTAGTCGGCCGGCCGTTCCTTGTCGCGGAACGGCTTGAACCGGGCCTTCATGTAGCTGTCGAACTGCTGGTCGAACTCGTCGGGGCTGACGCGCAGCGCTTCTTCGAAAGCGCCCTCGCCGCCGCCGATGGCGGTCTTGCGCAGGGAGAACAGGAACTGCCGGATGCCCTCCTTGCCCCACCGCTCCTCGATGAACTCGAAGGCCGCGTGGCCCAGGTTGTAGACGAGCCGGGGGTTGTTGAAGCCGCCGTACCCGTCGAAATCGCTCATCGACGGGATGATGTCGGCCACCGTGGCGTCGCGCACGGTCATCAGGTCGAGCGGCCGCCAGACACCGGCCATGTAGTCGGCGAGGCCCTCGTCCACCCACAGCGGCACGCCACGGCTCACGAGCGAGCGCGGGATGATGTCGAACTCGAAGATGTGCGTGAGCTCGTGGGTGATCAGACGGTAGAGCTGGTCCGGCGGCTCGTCGATCGGCACGAGCATGCGGTTGCGCGACGGCTCGGCAAAGGCCGCGACGCCTTCGCTCACCGCGCCGGGGATGACGTTCTGCTGCTGGAACTCGGCCTGCGTCTTGAAGATGAGCAGCGGGACCGGGAAGCCGAGGTCGTGCTTCAGCTCGGAGCTCAGCTTCTGGTAGGCGCTCTCGGCGTAGCTGGCGATGCGTTCGAGGTGCTGCTCGGTCTCGGGGTAGTAGTAAATCTCGAAGTGGTCGGTCTTGTAGATCGTCCACCGGAACGTGTCGTACTTGACCTCGTTCTTGCCGAAATACGGGACGAAGGGCGTCTGGGCCAGCGCCGGGGCGACCCCCGACGACAGGAGCAGGCCCATGGCGACGTGGCGCCACCACGAGCGCGGCGACGTAAGCATACGGACTCCTCGGGCTGGGCAAATCGGCAGAGCGCGTGGCAAATGGGCCGGTCCAGTCAGGGTGGGCGTCATGGTACTGCGGAAGCCCCCCACCCGCAACGACGTGAGCCCCCTGTACTTCCGGCCGTGGACCGCGGCATCGCGGGCGCGGACCACTTCAGCCGTAAGACGTTGGAAGAGGAGTGGAAGACGGGAGATAAGAGGACTGGAGGAATGGAGGAGGGAAGGAATGGAGGAAGACGGAGGAGGGAAGGAAAGGAGGAAGGGGAGTGGGCTCGCCGCCGCCGTTCGCCTGTGTCACACTAGAGCCGTCATGAATCGTCGCTGGATCATCGCCGGAATCTGCGCGCTGGGGCTGGGGCTGGCCGCCATTCCGTTCATCCCGTCCGGGACCCAGACCACCGGGGCCAGGCTGGAGCACTGCGACGCCAAGGCCGAGCGGGCCAACTTCAACTTCACCGTGCCCGACATGCACGGCAAGGACGTGCGCCTTGCCGATTTCAAGGGCAAGGTGGTGATGATGAACTTCTTCGCCACCTGGTGCGGCCCCTGCAAGTACGAGACGCCGTTCTTCGTCGAGCTCCAGGAGCAGTACCGCGACCAGGGCGTGACGTTCGTCGGCGTCCAGATCGAGGACGATCCACAGCTGCTGAAGCCGTTTGCCGAGGAGTACTCGGTGAACTACCCGATGCTCGTGGCCAACGACCGCAGCGACCTGCAGGAGGCCTTCGGGCCGTTCTGGGGCATTCCGGTGACCGTGATGATCACGCGTGACGGCACCATCTGCAAGCGGCAGTCGGGCCTCGCGTCGAAGGAGCAGTTCGAGCAGGAGATCAAGGACCTGCTCTGACGCCGGCCCGGACGCCACCCCCTGGCGCCCGCAGGATGCTATGATCGACGTTGGCTCGACGGAGGCTGCGCCGCAGGTGCGGAGCGGCCCGGCGTCGCGCCCGATCGACATGCTCAAAGGTTTCACGCACGCCCGCCTCGCCTGCGGCTGCCGGATTGGCTTCCGCGAGGGAGTCGAAGGCAGCCCCGTGCTCGTCGTCGTCGAGAGCAAGTCTCCTCAGTGCAGTTCGACGCAGCACGTGGCGGATCTGCCGCTCTACGACTATCGCGAGTCCCTCCGTCCGTCCACCCGGCTCGGCTCCCCCGGCGAGGAAGAGTACGAGGAGGAGGGGTGATACCTGCGGACCATCCCCGCTACATGAAGAAGCTCATCACCCTCTCGCTGTTCTGGCTCGTCCAGGCGTCGTCGCTGCTGGTTCTGTTCGTCCCGTTCACGTGGGCGATGGTCGCACTGTGGGCCGTGTCCCACTTCCTGCGGGCGATCGGCCTCACGCTCACGTTCCACCGTTACTTCGCACACCGCGCGTTCAAGATGACGCGCGCGGCGCAGTTCGTCTGGACGTTCATCGCGACGGCCGCCATGCAGAAGGGGCCGCTGTGGTGGGCGGGCCACCATGTGACGCATCACAAGTTCGCCGATAGAGAGGGCGACCCGCACAGCCCGATCATCAGCGGCTTCTACTACGCGCACCTCGGCTGGTTCCTGAACGACGTCCGGCACGACAAGGTCGCGACCAACAACCCCGTCGTCCGCGACTTCGGCAAGTACCCCGAGATCCGCTTCCTCGACGAGCACTACTGGCTGCCGCCGCTGCTGCTGGCCGTGAGCATGTACCTGATTGGCGGCATGCAGTGGCTCGCCTGGGGCTTCCTGCTGCCCACGACGACGCTGGCGCACGCCACGTTTGCCATCAACACGATCAACCACCTGTACGGGTCGCGGCGCTTCGACACGGTGGACGAGTCGCGCAACAACGTGTTCACGGCCATCTTCGCGGCCGGCGAAGGCTGGCACAACAACCACCACCGCTACCAGCGCGCGGCACGCAACGGCTTCTACTGGTACGAGTTCGATCCGACCTGGTATGTCATCAAGGCCATGAGCTGGGTCGGCCTCGCGTGGGACCTGCAGGGTGTTCCTGAGCGCATCTACCGCGAGGCGCGTGAGCGCCGGACGACACGCGTCGACCCCGCCCTCGTCGAAGAAGAACACGTGTAAGAGG
>JBIQIB010000059.1:14473-24944 GCA_044508265.1 Acidobacteriota bacterium | reverse complement strand
GGCGACACGCGCGCCGGCCCGAAGTCCGGCTGCCAGGGGCCTGTCCCGATGCGACCCGTCAGTGCTTCGTACCCACCGGACCGAATCGCCGCGAGGCTTCGACGTTCGTTCCTGAAGGCGGCCGCCTCGTAGAGGAACACGGGGACGTCGAGGTCGTGCGCGATGGTGGAGGCTACGCGACGCGCCAGCGCGGCGCAGCGCGCCAGGGTAACGCGCCGCACCGGCACGAACGGGCACACGTCGAGTGCACCGAGACGCGGGTGCGCGCCGTGGTGGCGGCGCATGTCGACGGTGCGGGCCACCGCGTGCGCGAGCCGGATGGCCGCGTCGCCGACCGCTTCGGGCGGCCCGGCGAACGTGAAGACGGTGCGATGCGCGTCGGCGCCCCGATCCACGTGCAGGACGTGGACGTCTGGGACGCCGGCGATGGCCGCGCGGCAGGCCTCGAGCGTTACCGCGTCGCGTCCTTCCGAGACGTTCGGCACGCACTCGACGATCGGCGCCTCGTCGAGGTCACCGTCGCAGGCTGTCGCGGATCTCACGAAGCAGGAGGATGTCCTCGGGCGGCGCCGCAGGCGGCTCCGGCTCGGCAGCCTGCTCCCGGCGCAGCCTGTTGACGAAGCGCACCAGCATGAACACCGCGAAGGCGATGATCAGGAAATTGACGATCGTGTTGATGAACTGTCCGTAGTTCAGCGTCACGATGCCGGCCGCCTTGGCCTCGTCGGGGGTCACCGGGACCGGCGCGTTCGTGGGGTTGCTCAACACCACGAACAACGTGCTGAAGTCGACGTTACCGAGGAGCAGCCCCACCACCGGCATCACCACGTCGTCAACCAAAGACGTGGTGATCGCCCCGAAGGCGGCGCCCATGATGACGCCGACCGCCAGGTCGACGACATTGCCCCGTGCGATGAACTCCCGGTACTCCTTCAGCATGCCGGTCCTCCGGTGGGCGGTTGTGGTTACGGCACGGCGGTCAGCGCGATTCCTCCGCCAGCTGGTCGTAGATCCTGGCCAGTTCCAGGGCCTCCTCGCGCCGCGCGCGCGACTCGACGAGGTCGCCGCTGTCGTGAACGCGGCTCGACGCCACCACGGCGGCATGCTGGTACGCGCTGCGTACCGCACCTCGAATGGCGTCGGCGACATCGGCGACGAGCGTGTCGGGAACCTTCACCGACGGAGGAATGCGCGCGAGCGCGCGCTTCGCGCGCTCGTTGATCTCCATACCGACCTGGGCGTTCATTGGCGTAAGTGTCCTTCTGGCGCCGCACTGCGGGCCGCCCAGATTGTACGGCCAAAGGCGTCACGCGCCACAGCACGCGCGGTTACGCGTCCGTCGGCAGGTACTCCTTGTGCGCCGGCATCCGATCCAGGACGCGCCGGTTCACCGGGTCGAACGCCATGGTGCGGCCCTCGCGGTACGACTGCACGCCCAGGTTGATGGCCACCGTCATCTGGTAGCCCTTCAGGACGTCGTAGATCGGGGTCTTGCGGCTGCGCATCGACTCGAGCCAGTTGTCGATCAGGTCTTCGGACGGCTGATCGGCCTCGAGCGTGACCTCGGTCTGGCCGTCGTTGGCCTCCTGGAACTCCTTGAGGCGCTGGCGCTCGGCGCGAATCACCGCCGTGCCCTGCCGGCTCGGCGCGTCGCGCGGCGTGCCCTGGGCGGGCCGGCCCGGAGGGACAATCTCGAGCGTGCCCGTGCTCCCGTACACGGTGATCGGCGCCGACGTGGCGTTGCCCATGCACGAGACCATGTTCACGCAGTACTCCCCCGGATACTCGACGACGGTCATGTAGGTGTCGGGCACTTCGCGGTTCTTCTGGACGTAGATGCCACCCGCGCCGGTCGCGCGCACCGGGAAGTCGAAGCCGATCATCGCGTTCATGGCGCCGAGCCGATGGAACAGCAGGTCGGTCGCGTTGCCGCCCGAGTAGTCCCAGTACTTCCGCCAGCGGAAGTACCGCTCCGCGCTGTAGGGCCGCTTCTTCGCCGGCCCCAGCCACATCTCCCAGTCGAGGTTCTGCGGCGTGACGGGCGCGTCCGGCCACGACTGCCCGCCCATGCCGGGAATCGGGTAGTCCCACATCCCTTCCCCCGGCGGCGTGTTGCGGTTGTAGCTGATCAGCCCCCACAGCACCTTGCCGAGACGTCCGGCCTTGACGTACTCGTGCACCTTCCAGTGCAGCGGCGTGTTGACGCCCGACCCGCCCACCTGCAGCATCCGGCCGGTCTTCTGCACCAGGTCGTGCAGCTTCGCCGCCTCGTCGATGGTGTAGGTCATCGGCTTCTCGAGGTACACGTCCTTGCCCGCGAGCAGGGCCTCGCTCGCGATGCGGTAGTGCGAATGGTCGGGCACGACGACGACCACGCCGTCGATGTCCTTGCGTGCGAGCACCTCGCGGTAGTCGCGCGTCGCAAACTCCGCCTTGGTCCGTTCGCGGACGTAGTCGAGCCTCGGCTGCCACACGTCGCAGACCGCTGCGTAGTCGAAGTCGCCGAGGCGCTCGCGGCGGGGCTCGAAGCCGCGTCCGAGCAGCACATTGCCCTGCATGCCGCACCCGATCAGCCCGACCCTGATGCGATCATTGGCGCCCAGGACGCGTCCGGCCGAGGCCGCTGTCGTCTGGGCGGCGGCCTGTCCGGCGCGGGCGGCAAGCGACGCCGACGCGACGCCGGCGACGGCCTTGCCGAGGAAATCACGGCGACTTGGCGACGAGGGGGAGGTGTGATGCGTGCTCACGGCCAGCCTTTCGTTGAAAGAGGTTCGCCAAAGAGTACGACAGACACAGCAACGGTGCTTCGTTTGATGGCATTAGACAAACGATCGGGCACCGGGCGTCTGTAGAGTCGTCGCCATGCACGCGTTGCCGCCAGACGACCAGGCCGATCTCCTCGGGCGGCTGTACGACGTGCATGGGCCGGGCCTCTACAGGTACGCGCTGATGCTGCTCACCTACCCCACTGCCGCAGAAGACGCGGTGCAGGACGCGTTTGCAGGCCTGCTCGCCGCGCGCATTGCCCCGGAACACGTCGAGCGCTACCTGCGCACGTCGGTGCGCAACGCGTGCTTCACGTGGCTGCGCCGGCGCCGGCGCTGGCTGCCCCGGGAGCAGCCGCTGCTGGAAACGGCCGGCCCCGCGCTGACGGCCCGGGACGACGAGCGCCTCGCCATTGAGCGTGCGCTGCGCGTGCTGCCGCCGGAACAGCGCGAGGTCGTGTACCTCCACGTCTTCGAGGGACGGACCTTCCGCGAAGTCGCGGACCTCTCGGGCACGTCGATCAACACCGCCGCCAGCCGCTATCGCTATGCCCTTGCGCGCCTGCGGGAGACCCTGTCATGACCCCTGACGATCCCATCGTGACGCGGCTGCGTGCGTATCGTCCCTGCGGGCCGGCGCCCGACCTGCGCGAGCGGATCGTCGCGGGGCCGCGGCCGGCATCGGCACGCGGATGGTATCTCGCCGCCGCGGCGCTCCTGGCCCTCTCGATAGGCATCCACATGGCCACTGCGACGATCACGCCGCGCGACCCTGTCCCGACCGGCGACAGCGACGCGGCACACCTGGGCGCCTGGCTCGGCGGCACGGCCGAGGATCACCGGCAGGCAGCCGCGCTCCTTGCGACGTTCGAGGCGGACGCGATGGCACGAGAGCTCGAGGGAGGCGAGCGATGAGCCGCGCCACGCCGGGGCGGCGTCGCGTGCGCCCGGGGCTGCTGATCCTGTTGCTGCTCTGCGTGGGACTGGCCGGTCATGCCCTCTGGGATCACGTGGAGCGCCGCCGGCTGGTCGCGGAGATTGAACGCATCCACGCGCGCGGGGAACTGGTGGCCATCCCGCAGGTCGAAGCCACGCCGGCGTCCACGACACTCGCAGCCGCCGCGCTCCTCGTGACGAGCGTGCCAGGCGAGCTCTGGACGGTGGACCCGATGGCGCCTGAGACCGAAGGCCTGCTGGAGGCCGGACGGCACGCGCTGATGCTGGCAGACGAGGCGGCCTCGGAGCCGTTCACACCGATGTCCGGCACGACCGACTTCCCTTACCGGGCCGCCGGCCTGAGCGGGCTGTCGCGGCTGGTCGCGATGCGCACGACCCGGCTCGCGGCCCGGGGCGACGGCGACGGCGCCGTCCGCTCGGCCCTCACAGGTCTCCTCGTGCGCCGCGCCATCGGCTCCGACGGCCTGGCCGCCGCGGAAACTGACGTCGGCCAGGTGCTCACGCTCTCACGGCCTGGCGACGCAGCGCTGCGCGAGTGGCAGGACGCGCTCGAGGCAGCGGAAGAGCCCGGTGCCGTCGCTGCCGCCGTCGAACGCAGCCGGGCCCGGTACATCGAGCGCGTGTGGCGCGTCGCGTTCGGCCCGACGAGCGCGTCGCCCCGGCACCAGACCCTGCCATGGCAGGGCGTGCTCCCGTGGCTGTGGCGTCCGTGGTTCGCGCGGCAGATCCGCCACGACCTCCGCGCCTGGGACGAAGCCCTCACGACGGCACGGCAGCCCGCCGCGGTCCGGGGGCCCCTCCTGCTCGAGCTCGAAGCCCGAAGGCACACCACGCCGCCCTCGTCTCCCTTCGTGCGCGGGCGCTGGTTCATGCGCCTGTGGCCGACAAACGCGCCGCGCGTACTCGTTGATGCGTGGCGCCGCGAGACGCTCGCCGTGGATCGCGCCGCCCGTGTCGCCATCGCGATCGAGCGCTACCGGCGCGCAGAGAACGACCGCCTCCCTGCGTCACTGGATGCACTGGTGCCGCGCTTCATCGGAGCGCTGCCGCGCGATCCGTATGCAGGGGCGCCGCTGCGCTACCTGTCCGGTCCGGACGGATACTCGGTGTACAGCGTGGGGCCCGACCTGGACGACGATGGAGGCGCCATCACGGCACCGTCGCCGCAGCGCTCCGCCGACGGGGGAATGTATCGTCCGCTGCCCGCCGACCTCGGCGTGGCCGTGACGTCCGTGATACGCGAGTGAGATGAGGGACCGCCGCGTCCCGTGCGGCGCGGACGTGTGGCATCATCCGTGGACACGCCGGGGTGGCGAAACTGGCAGCCGCATCGCGCTTAAGACGCGACGACTCGGAAGGGTCATGTGGGTTCGAGTCCCACCCCCGGTACTCCCCCGCCCTAGTGCACGACGCCGCTGCGCGTGACGGGGTTCCTGACGGCCTCGCTGAGCAGCGACTCCAGCCGATCGCTGTCGATGGCGATTGGCCCGGCGACCGCCGACGCGCTGTGGATCTCGAGCGCCACCACGGGCCGGCCCTCGAACTGCGAGATGATCCAGTTCACTCCGCGAATCGACGTGGCGGGCTCCTCGCCGCGGTCCGGGTTCAGCACGCGGTCGATGGCCTTCAGCACGGAATGGATGAGCGTCGAGGCATCTTCGACCGTCCAGTCGGCCGGCTCGTTGCCGATGTGATGCACCCGCTCGGTGTACACGCGCTCATTCCCGCGGAGCATGATCTCGACGTCATAGGTCATAGGCGGCCATCATATCAGCCTGCTACACTCGCGCGGTGCTCACGCCGGGCGAGTTCATGACGCGTGTCGCGGAGTGGATGGCGCTCGTCAACGGCGGCAGCCTCGACCTGCCTGACGACCTCCTGCACCGGCAGGCGACCTTCCGCCTCAACGGCGTGGCGTACGAGGACATCATGGGACGTCCGGTGTCGGACCCTCTCGTGCGCCTCGTGGCCCGCGGCCATGGCGGCTACCGCCTCCTCCTCACCGCGCTGCGCTATGCGCTGACCGCCCCGGAAGTGGTGTTGCGCGACCTCGACGTGTCGCGCGGGCTGGCCACGGCTCACGTCGAGCTGTCGGGCACGCTGCGCGACACCGGCGAGGCCTGGACGACCTCGTGCGACCTCGCGCTGGTCGTGGACGTCGACGGCCGCGTGACCGAGATCGGCGTGCAGATGGACCCGGCCGCCGTCAGCCGGATCCTGCGCGCGCGATCAGGTCCAGGACCCGCCTGACGGCCGCGGCGTCCACGGGCCCCTCCACGCGCTGGCCGGCACGCACCGTGCGCCCGACGTGGATCTCGCGGATTGCGTCGGTCGCCGCCAGGTACGCCGCGCCTTCGGCGTCCACGCCACCGCCGGCGATCACCCCGATCGGATCCGCCTCCTGCTGCAGGCTCGTCAGGGCGGCGACGCGATCTGGCCAACTGCCCGCTCCTCCACTCGTCAGGATGCGATCCACGGCCGGCACGAGGCGCAGCGCCGCGAGTGCCGTCGGCAGCGGCGCCGTGACCCGCTCGATTGCCCGGTGATACGTCACGCGGTGGCCCGAGGCGTCGGCCACCTCCCGCAGCAGGTCCACGTCCACGTGCCCGTCGGCGGTGACGTATCCGGTGACGATGCCGTCCAGCGGGAGGCCGGCCCATTGGGCAGCATCCGCGACGATCGCGGCACGCGCATCCGGCGCCTCCACCGTGAACGCATCGGCGGGACGCACCATCACGCGCAACGGCAGCGGCACGGCCGCGAGCATCGCCTCGACCAGGCGCCGTTGCGGGGTCAGGCCGTCTTCGTCGAGCCGCGAGACGACCTCCGCGCGGTGCGCCCCCGCATCGAAGGCGGCGCGCGCATCGTCGACGGTGGAGACGATGACCTCGAGGCGGACGCGGGCGCTCATCGGGCACCTGCCATCTCGTCGAGCTGCCGGCCCAGCGTTTCGGGGTCGGTCGTCGGCGCCTGGCAGGTGAAGCCCTCGCAGACGTACGCCGTCGCGCGCCCGTCACGCATCGTCAGCGGGGCGACGAACGGCAGCAGCCGGCCGAGGGCATCGCGCGACGCTCCCGCATCGATGGGCACCACGACGGCAAACGGCAGGTACCGGCGCGCCACCTCGTGATGGAGCGCCTGCGTGTCGTCCTCGCCGGGCTGGCCCACGATCACGATCTGCCGGATGCCCGCGTGATAGGCCGTGAGATTGGCGAGCATGAACGGCACGGCGCGCGCGGCACGGCCAAGTTCCAGGCCGCCGCGGGCCAGCGTCCGCTCGATGCGGGTGAAGGCCGCGGTGTCGTTGGTGAGATGCGACAGCGTCAGCAGGTTGGCGACGGCGATCGAGCTGGCCGATGGCTCGGCGCCGTCGTAGTCCTCCTTCATGCGCAACAGCACGGACGGGTCGTCACCGGTCGTGCTGAACCAGCCGCCCGTCGTCTCGTCCCAGAACTCCGCGTCGAGCCGCGCCTGCAGGTCGATCGCCCATTCGAGCCAGACGACGTCGCCGGTGGCCTGGAAGAGCTCGAGCGCGCCCCACGTCACGCACGCGTAATCTTCCGCGAACGCGTCTACCCCGGCCTGTCCTGCGCGCCACGAGCGCCGAAGCCGATTGGTGTCGCGATCCCACAGCGTCTCGCGGAGGAAATGCGCGGCACGCTCCGCGAGCGTCAGCCACTCGCCCGACGAGGCGCCCTGCCCCGACAGCACGCGGCCCGCACGGGCGCAGGCCGCGATCATCAGCCCGTTCCAGGCCGTCACCACCTTGTCGTCGAGCGAGGGCGCCGGGCGCTGCTGCCGCGCCGAGAAGAGCCGCTGTCGTGCCGCGCGCATCCCGCGGATCACGTCGTCGAGCGTCCGGCCCGTCTCGCGTGCGACGTCCTCGAGGTCGAGCGCCGTGTAGAGGACGTTGCGCCCACGGAACTCCCCCGTCGGGTCGTGCGCGTTGCCGCCGGGGCGAAGGCCGAACCTGGCGATGATCAGTGGCGCCAGCTCCGGGCCGACGGCGCCTTCCACTTCCTCCATGCTCCAGAGGTAGAAGGCGCCCTCGAGGCTGCGGGGACGCGCGTGATGCAACTCGTCGGCGGGCACGCTGTCGGCGTCCTCCGCCGAGTAGAAACCGCCCTCCGGCGCCGTGAGCGAACGGCGCACGTAGGCCATCGTGTCTTCAGCGACGGAGGCGTAGAACGGGTCGCGCTCCGCCTGTGCCACCTCGAGGAGCGCGACGACGATCTGCGCCTGGTCGTACAGCATCTTCTCGAAGTGCGGCACGCGCCACTGCGCGTCCACCGCGTAGCGATGGAAGCCGCCGCCCACGTGATCGCGCATTCCGCCGAGCGACATGGCACGCATCGTCTCGGCAGACATCTCGAGGGCGGTTGCGTCGCCGGTCAGGGCGTGGTGACGCAGCAGGAACAGGAGTTCGGACGGACGCGGAAACTTCGGCGCACCGCCAAAGCCGCCGTGACGCTTGTCGTAGGCCTGCACGTACTGCGCGAGTGCCTCGGTGAGGGCCTCCCGCGGGGCGATGACGACGCCGGCCGGGTCGCCGGCCGGCGCGGCCGGACGCGTCGCCTCGCGCAGGCGGGCGGTAAGGCTCGTGGCGGACGCGACGACGGCATCGCGTTCGTCCCGCCACGCCGCGGCGATCCGGTGCAGCACGTCCACGAACGCCGGACGGCCGAACCTGGCTTCGGGCGGGAAGTACGTGCCGCCGTAGAAGGGCTCGAGGTCGGGCGTCAGCCAGACGCTCATCGGCCAGCCGCCCTGTCCCGTTGTCGCCTGGACGAAGAGCATGTAGACGCGGTCCACGTCCGGTCGCTCCTCGCGATCGACTTTCACGCTCACGAACGACTCGTTGAGCACCTCCGCGACGGCAGGGTCCTCGAACGACTCGTGCGCCATCACGTGGCACCAGTGGCAGGTCGCGTACCCTACCGAGAGGAAGATGGGCTTCTGCTCCTCCCGGGCCCTGGCGAAGGCCTCGTCTCCCCACGGGTACCAGTGGACGGGATTGTCGGCGTGCTGGAGGAGGTACGGGCTGCTCGCCTGCGCGAGCCGATTGGCCATGAGGGCCATTGTTGTAGAATCCGCAGGTTGGAGTCCACGTGACGAGTGACGACACACGCAGGCGCGTCGCCATCCTTCTGGAGGATGAATTCGAGGACCGGGACCTCGTCGGGACCCAGGAACTCCTGCAGGCGGCGGGCGTCGAGGTGACGCTCGTGGCCCCGCTGGCAGGCCGCACGTACACCGGCCGCCGGGGCACCACCCTGCAGGCCGAGGTGGCCGCCGGGCGGACGTCGGCCGCGGCGTTCGACGCCGTCGTGATCCCCGGCGGATTCGCGCCGGATCGCATCCGGATGCGGCACGCCATGCTCGACCTCGTCCGCGACGCGCTGGCCGCCGACAAGCCGGTGGCGGCCATCGATCACGGGGCGTCGGTGCTGATCTCGGTGAAGGCCGTGGCCGGCCGCACGGTCACCTGCTGGCCCTCCATCGCCATCGACATCAAGAATGCCGGCGGCCGCTACGTCGACCGCCCCGTCGTCGAAGACGGCGCCGTGATCACGGCACGGAAGGCCGACGACGTGCCGCACTTCGCCGCGGCGATCCTGCGAGCGCTGGGTCTGCTGCAGCCGGCGTCGTGACCGCGCACGTGGCAGAGATTCCCGCACACGAGTTCGTCCGTCATTTCGGCCGCCGCCAGTCGGTCAGCGGTGAGGCGCCGGGGCGTGTCAACCTCATCGGCGAGCACACCGACTACAACGGCGGGTTCGTGCTGCCGACGGTGATCCCGCAGCGCACGCGGGTGGCTGTCGCCGCCAACCAGGACGGCACCGTCCGTGCCTTCAGCCACGCCGTGCCCTACGACGCGCAGCGCGCGACCTACGTCATCGGACGGGAGGCGCGACGCGGTGACTGGCTCGACTACGTCCAGGGCGTCACGCACGTGCTGGCGGCCACGGGCGTCAAGGTGACGGGGTTCGACACGATCATCAGCTCGAACGTCCCGCTCGGCAGCGGCCTGTCGTCGAGCGCCGCGCTCGTCGTGGCGTTGCTGCGGGCTCTTCGCACCCTCCTGCAACTGCCCCTCGACGATCGCGCCATCAGCGCGCTGGCGCAGCGCGTCGAGACAGAGTTCCTCGGCATTCCCGTCGGCCCGATGGATCCGCTGGCCTGCACGCTCGGGCAGCCCGGGCAGGCGGTCTTCATCGACACCCGCGCGCTCACGTCGGAGCTGATCAAGCTGCCGCCCGGCGTCGAAATCGCCGTCGTCAACTCGGGGATTCGGCACAGCCATGCGACGGGCGGCTACCGGCAGCGTCAGGAGGAGTGCGTCGAAGCGGCCCGCCTGCTCGGCGTCTCGTCGCTGCGCGACGTGGACGAGTCGCGCCGCGCCGACATCGACGCGCTGCCCGCCCCGCTCGACCGCCGCGCCCGCCACGTGGTTACCGAGAACGCTCGGGTGCTGAAGGCTGTCGAGGCCCTGCGCGATCGCAACACGACCCAGCTCGGCCGGCTGCTCGACGCTTCGCACGCCTCGCTGCGGGACGACTACGAGGTGTCGCTCGCCGATATCGACGCGATGGTCGAGATCGCGCGCGCCGAGCGCGGCGTGTTCGGCGCCCGCATCACCGGCGGCGGCTTCGGCGGCGCCATCGTCATCCTCACCCGCGCGGGACACGCACAGGCCGTGGCACGCACCGTCGCGCGCAAGGCGCGCGCGGAGCTGTTCGTCGACGCCG
>JBIQIB010000059.1:11530-14373 GCA_044508265.1 Acidobacteriota bacterium | reverse complement strand
GACGTCTCGAGCGCGCGCGCCGTCCGGCGGATGTGCGCGTAGGCCACGGTCAGCTCGACGCCGTACAGCAGGATCACCGACGAGACGTACACCCAGAGCAGGAAGACCACCACGCTGGCAATGGTGCCGTGGACGTTGAAGCGCGAGAGGTCGCGCACGTACCACGAGAAGCCGGCGAGCGCGCCGCGCCACAGCAGCCCCGCGACGATGGCCCCTGGCCACACGTCACGAAAGCGTACCTTGTTGGTGTTGGGCACGAAGTAGTAGATGAGGCCGGTGACGAAGATGAACAGCAGCGTGCTGGCCCACCACGCGGCAACGCCCAGCAGCCACTCGAGCGCGGGCGCATTGCCGAGCACGGCGGCAAACCACGAGGCGCCGACGACGGAGCGCGCGCTGAGCAGCGCCAGCGCCAGCGCGAGCAGCCCGCCGGCGGCCATCAGCATCACGAAGGCCACCAGCTTGTGCTTGAAGAAGTTGGGCGTCCGCTCGACGCGCCAGGCGTAGTTGACGGCCGTCGTGATCGCGCCGAACACGCCGAGCGACGACCAGAGCATGAGGAGGCTGCCGGCGAGCCCGAGCGTAATCCGCTGCGCGCGGAACGCGTCAATCTGGCTCGTGACGAAGTCGAACTGGCGCGGGAAGTAGCGGAGGACGAAGTCGAAGACCGCGAGGCGCGACGCCTCGTCGGCCGTCAGCATGCCCAGCACGGAAAAGGTGAGCATGAGAAACGGGAACAGCGAGAGGAGCGAGAAGAACGAGATCGACGACGCGTAGGTGAGATTGTCGCTCGTCGCGAAGCGCTGCGCCGCCCGCCAGGCGGCGATGAGGGTGGCTCGAGGAAACGAGCCCAGGTAGGCGGCCCAGGAGACTGCCCGCCGCGGCGCGCGCGACGGCGCGGACGCGACGGGCACGTCGGGCATGATCAGCCTCTCGGCTCGCGCACGTCGCGGAGGTTGCTCCGGGCCGATGCCGCGCCCGTCTCGGCCGCCGACTGCGCGTCGCCGGCGGCGGCGCGCGCCTGGTCGGCCACGTGCCCGGCTTCCTCGCGCGCCCGGCTCGCGAGATCGCGCGCCTTGTCAGCCGCGGTCTTGTAGGCGTCCCGTCCGCGTTCGGTGAACTGAGCGACACGCTCCGACGCCACCTCGTACTCGTGCGCGGCCCGCTGGCCGAACTTCTGGGCGCGGTCGGCGACCTCGCGCCGCATCTCCGAGCCCGGGCGAGGGGCATACAGCAGGGCCAGCCCGGCACCGAGCACCGATCCAGCGATGAAGCCGAGGAGGAAGGACGCGCCTCCCTGCCGATCGTGGAGTTCGTCGTAGCTCATGTCGTCTGCTCCTTTCGTAAGATGTCGCCCCTAGTATGACGGAAGCTGGCGCCGGACTGCCGGCGCCATGGGGTTTCAGTGCGTGCGCGTGGACGGCGGGATTCCGGAGGCGGCGTCGCGGCTGGTCAGCTCCTGCAGCGTCTGCCAGCTCTCGTTGGCCACGTCACGCGCCTGCACCAGCGCCGCCTGCAGTTCCTTCACGTGTCCGAGGAACTGCTCGAGCTGCGGCACCATGTCGCGCCGCAGCTGCTCGCCGCGACGCGTGAGCAGCAGGTAACCCGCCAGCGATCCGAGGATCGCTCCCGCCACGCCCCCCACCACCACCTTCGTCCTGTCGTCCATGACTGCACTCCTCCGTCGGATATGACCAACCGCTTACGCGTCCGGCTCGCCGGGCGACGCCGCGCGACGCGCCGGCCGTGGCGGCGTTTCGATGCCGTACCGCTTCATCTTTGAATACAGCGTGGGCCGATACAAGCCGAGCAGTTGCGCGGCCTCCTGCTTGTTCCACTGCGTCCGCTGCAGCGTCTGCAGGATGGCGAGGCGTTCGATCTCCGCCAGCGTGAGGTGCGTCGGAATGCCGTCCTTGACGGTCTCCACCGACGGCGCCGCTTCGGAAAGCGTGTCGGGCAGGTCGCCGGCCTCGATCTCGGTGCCCCTCGCGACGAGCACCCCGCGTTCGACGACGTTCTCGAGCTCACGCACGTTGCCCGGCCAGTGGTGCCGCATCAGCCGCTGGTAGGCCTCGGGCGTCGCACCGCGGATCTGCCTGTCGTGCCGCTGGTTGAACACCCGGATGAAGTGCTGGGTGAGCGGCGCCAGGTCCTCGAGACGCTCGCGCAGCGGCGGCATCCGGATGGTGATCGTGTTGATCCTGAAGTACAGGTCCTCACGCAGCCGGCCCTCGCTCAGCGCGGCGTCCACGTCGACGTTGGTCGAGCACATCAGACGGAAGTCCACGCGCTCGGTGCGCTCGCTGCCGACGGGACGGTACTCGCGCTCCTGGAGGACGCGCAGGAGCTTGGCCTGCAGGTAGGACGGCATCTCGCCGATCTCGTCGAGCAGCAGCGAGCCGCCATCGGCCATCCCGAGCAACCCCTGCCGGTCGCCGACCGCCCCGGTGAACGCGCCACGGCGATGCCCGAACAGCTCAGACTCGATCAGCTCCTTCGGGATCGCGGCGCAGTTGATCTTGATGAACGGCCCCCGCGCGCGCCCGCTGCGCCTGTGGATGGCGTTGGCAATCACTTCCTTACCGGTGCCGTTCTCGCCGACGATGAGGATGTTGGCCTCGCTGTCGGCGACCGCCGCGACCAGCTCCAGCAGCTCGCGCATCTTCCTGCTGCTGCCAATCACGTCCGGGAAGCGCGAGGGGTCGTCGAGCTGCCGGCGGAGCCTGCGGTTCTCGCTGCGCAGGAGCGACCGCTCGACCGCGCGCTCGATCTCGCCGGTCAGCAGCTCAGGCTCGACCGGCATCGACAGCGCCGCGAACACGCCGGCCCGCTTCCAGGCCTCG
>JBIQIB010000059.1:0-11430 GCA_044508265.1 Acidobacteriota bacterium | reverse complement strand
GTCTCGTCCATGCCTGTGCGTCCTGCTGGACCCACAGCTCAGTCTGGCAGCGTATCAAATCCGGACACGAGCCGACCTCCTATAATCCCCGCATACATGACACGCGCCGGAGCCGCCGCGTTCCGTGCTGGTGAGGAGCTCATGCAGCGACTGGCTTCGCAGATAAGGACCGGGGACGCCGAGTTCACGGCGCAGGTCGCGCAGTGGCAGCCGCTGCTCGCCGAACTGCGGGAGCGGCGGTCGGCCGCCCGCGCCGGCGGCGGCGCCGCGGCAGAGGCGAGGCATCGCGCCCAGGGCAAGCTGACCGTCCGCGAACGCGTCGAGGCGCTGCTCGACCCGGGGACGCCGTTTCTCGAGCTGTCGCCGCTCGCCGCCTGGGACGTCTACGACGGCGTCGCGCCAGGCGCCGGCCTGGTCACGGGCGTCGGCCGCGTGTCGGGCCGCGACGTGGTCGTCGTCGCCAACGACGCCACGGTGAAGGGCGGCACGTACTTTCCGCTGACCGTGAAGAAGCACCTGCGGGCGCAGCAGGTGGCGCTCGAGAACGCCCTGCCGGCGATCTATCTGGTCGACTCCGGCGGCGCGTACCTCCCCCTGCAGGCGGAGGTGTTCCCCGATCGGGAGCATTTCGGCCGCATCTTCCACAACCAGGCCGTGATGTCGTCGCTCGGGCTCGCGCAGATTGCCGTCGTGATGGGTTCGTGCACGGCAGGCGGCGCCTACGTGCCCGCCATGTCGGACGAGACCGTCATCGTCAGGGGCACCGGCACGATCTTCCTGGGCGGGCCGCCGCTCGTGAAGGCGGCGACGGGCGAGGACGTGTCAGCCGAGGAGCTTGGCGGCGCGGACGTCCACACCCGGCTCTCCGGCGTGGCCGACTACCTGGCCGAAGACGACGCGCACGCGCTCGAGTTGGCCAGGACCATCGTCTCGACCCTCAACCGCACAAAGGTGCTGCCGCCCGACCTCGCGACGCCCGAGCCGCCGGCGTACGATCCCGACGAACTCTATGGCGTCGTCCCGACGGACCTGCGGCGGGGCTACGACGTCCGCGAGGTGATCGCCCGCATCGTGGACGGCTCGCGCTTCGACGAGTTCAAGGCCGCCTACGGCCCCACGCTCGTCACCGGCTTCGCCCGCCTGCATGGCGCGCTCGTCGGGGTGGTGGCCAACAACGGCGTGCTGTTCTCCGAGTCGGCGCTCAAGGCCGCGCACTTCATCCAGCTCTGCGACATGCGCGGCGTGCCGCTCGTGTTCCTGCAGAACATCACCGGCTTCATGGTCGGCCGCGACTACGAACGGCAGGGCATCGCGAAGGACGGGGCCAAGATGGTGCACGCCGTGGCGACGTCGCGCGTGCCACGGTTCACGGCCATCATCGGCGGATCCTTCGGCGCCGGAAACTACGGGATGTGCGGACGTGCCTACGATCCGCGTCTGCTCGTCACCTGGCCCAATGCACGCATCTCCGTGATGGGCGGCCAGCAGGCGGCCAGCGTCCTCGCGACCGTGAAGCGCGAGCAACTGGCGCGAGAGAAGCGGACGCTCTCAGACGACGACGCCGAGGCCATCGCGCGTCCGGTGCTCGAGAAGTACGAGCACGAGGGCTCACCGTACTACGCCACGGCCCGGCTGTGGGACGATGGGATCATCGACCCGGTGGACACACGCACGGTGCTGGCGCTCGGCGTGTCGGTCGCGTGGAACGCGCCGCTCGCGCCGCGGCGCACGGGCATTTTCCGGATGTGAGGTCGTCGATGCTCGCAGTGGAGCGCAAGGGGGACGTCGTTCACGTGCGGCTCGACAGGCCGGAGGTCCGCAACGCGCTGTCGCCACCGCTGATGGCGGCCCTGACGGCGTGGGCCCGAGAGGCGCGCGACGCGCAGGACGTGCGCGTCGCCGTGCTGTCGGGCGCCGGCCCGGCATTCTCGGCGGGCGCCGACATCAACTGGATGCGCGAGTCGAAGGCGTTCGACGACGCCGGCAACCTGGCGGATGCCGAGCGCGCCGCGGACATGTTCGAGGCGCTGGCGCGCGTCCCCTTCCCTCTCGTCGGCCGGGCGCACGGTGCCGCCCTCGGTGGCGGGGCCGGCCTCCTCGCCGTCTGCGACCACGTCGTCGCGTGTGCCGACCTTTCCGTCGGCTTCAGCGAAGTTCGCATCGGGCTGCTGCCAGCCGTCATCGCGCCGTGGGTCGCGCGCCGGATCGGGTGGTCGGCCTGTCGCTCGCTCTTCCTGACCGCCCGGCGGCTCGACGTGGACGAGGCACGCCGTCTCGGCCTCGTCCACGACGTCGCGCCGCCCGGCGCCCTCGATGCTGCCGTCGGCGACGTGGTGGACGAGCTGCGGCGTGGCGCGCCGTCGGCGCAGCGGGCCGTGAAGACGTTGCTCGACGCCCTCGAGCGCGACCCAAACGATGCGCGCCGCCTCACGACGACGGCCATCGCGCGGCAAAGGGTGTCGCCCGAAGGCCAGGAAGGGCTGACGGCCTTCCTCGAGAAGCGGCGACCGGGATGGCTGATCGGAGGCACGTAGCGTGCGCCGCGTGCTGATTGCCAACCGTGGCGAGATCGCCGTGCGCATCGCCAGGGCCTGCCGGGAACGCGATCTGGAAGTGGTGGCCGTCTGCTCCGACGCCGATCGGGCGGCACCGCACGTGCTCGCCGCAGACGAGGTCGTCGTGCTCGGCGGACGGACGCCGTCGGAAAGCTACCTCGACATCGACCGGATCATCGAGGCGGCGCGCGCGACGGGTGCCGACGCCATCCATCCCGGGTACGGTTTCCTCAGCGAGGACCCGGCCCTGCCCGAGGCCTGCGCGGCAGCGGGACTCACGTTCATCGGACCTCCTGCCGGCGCTGTCCGGGCGATGGGATCGAAGATCGAGGCACGCCTTCTGATGGAAGCGGCCGGTGTGCCCTGCGTGCCTGGTGTCGGCATCGACCCCGCCGACGCAGACGGCGTCGCAGCGGCGGCAGAGCGGCTCGGCTATCCCGTGCTCGTGAAGGCGTCAGCAGGCGGGGGCGGCAGGGGCATGCGCCGCGTGGACGGGCCGGACGCCCTTGCGGCCGCTGTCGCGGCGGCGCAGCGCGAAGCAGCCGCAGCGTTCGGTGACGGCACCCTGTTCCTCGAGCGCCTGCTCGTCGGCGCACGCCACGTGGAAGTCCAGATCGCCGCCGACACGCAGGGCGCGTGCATCCATCTCGGCGAGCGGGAGTGCTCGCTGCAGCGTCGTCACCAGAAGGTCATCGAGGAGGCGCCGTCGCCGATGATGTCGCCGCAACTGCGCGAGGCCATGGGCACGACCGCTGTGGCGGCCGCGCTCGCCGTGGGCTACCGCAACGTCGGCACTGTCGAGTTCCTGGTGATCGGCACCGGTGCGTCCGCGGAGCACTACTTCCTGGAAATGAACACGCGCCTGCAGGTCGAGCATCCCGTGACCGAGGCCGTGACCGGCGTCGATCTCGTCCACCTGCAGTTCGACATTGCCGAGGGGCGGCCGCTGCCGCTGGCCCGGGACGCGGTGACGTGGCGCGGCCATGCGATCGAGTGTCGCGTCTACGCGGAAGCACCTGCTGACGGGTTCCTGCCGCAGGCCGGCCGGCTGCTCGTCTACCGCGAACCGTCGGCGCCTGGCGTCCGTGTGGACGGCGGCGTACGCGAAGGACAGGACGTCCCGCCCTACTACGATCCGCTGCTCGCGAAGGTGATCGCGTCCGCCGAGACGCGCCCGCTCGCCCTGGCGCGCATGCGCGAGGCGCTCCGCTCGTTCGTGGTGCTTGGCGTCGCCACCAACATCGACTACCTCCAGCGCGTGCTCGCCCATCCCGACGTGCAGCGTGGCGCCGTGCATACGGCCTGGCTGGACGCGCATCCCGAGCTCGCCCAGGACGAACCGCCACCGCCCGACGCCATGGGGATGGCGGAGGCAGCCGCCGCCGTCATTCGACGGCACGGCGGGATGCACGGCACGGCAGCGGCAGGAGCGTACGCTGCACGCGACGTGACGGCCGACCCCTTCGAGACCCTGGGGGCGTGGCGTGGCTGAGTGGCACGTCGAGCCTGTCGATGGCGACCCGCGGACCTGGATTGTCGGCAGGCGCGAAGACCCTCGTGCGCAGCGCACCGTGGTCGGCGCCGTGGATGCCCGCGGGAACGTCTGGCTGCGGATCGACGGTCGCACGTGCGTGATGCCTGCCCCTGGTGCGGCTCGCCCGTCGCCGGACGCGCCCTCCGGTGCGGGCGCCGGACCAGCCACCCTCACATCGCCCATGCCTGCCACAGTGACGCGCGTCGCGGTGACGACAGACGACAGGGTGCGGGCCGGCGACACGCTGCTGCTGCTCGAGGCCATGAAGATGGAAGTGCCCCTGCGCGCGCCGCATGACGGCGTGGTGGCCGACGTCCGCTGTGCCGTCGGCGACCTCGTGCAGCCCGGCGTGCCGCTGGTGGTGCTCCACGAAGGGACGGACGATGACGCGGCGTGATGTGATCGTGGTGGAGGTCGGCCCCCGCGACGGGCTGCAGAACGAGGCGGCTGTGGTGCCCGTCGACGCGAAAGTGGCCTTCATCAAGGCCCTGGCCGACGCGGGCGTGCCCGCGATCGAGTGCGGCGCCTTCGTGCGTGCGGATCGCGTGCCGCAGATGGCCGACAGCGACGAGGTGTGTCGCCGTGCAGCAGCGGATCCCGCGATAGCCGAACTCGGGGTACGCCTGTCGGCGCTCGTCCCCAACGCACGCGGTCTCGAGCGTGCCCTCGACGCGGCGCTCGACGAGATCGCAATCTTCGTCGCCGCGAGCGAGACGTTCAACCGCCGCAACGTCAACCAGTCGATCGAGAGCTCGCTGACGGGCTACCAGACCATTTGCGGGCAGGCGCGCGACGCGGGGCTGCGCGTGCGTGGCTACGTCTCGACGGCCTTCGGCTGTCCGTATGAAGGCGAAGTGCCGCCCGGCGCCGTCAGGAACGTCGCCGACGCCCTGCTCGGCATGGGCGTGGACGAGATCGTGCTCAGCGACACCATCGGCGTCGCGCACCCGGGACAGGTACGGCGCCTGCTGGCCGACCTGCGCGACGACCTGCCCTGGCCGCAGCTGGCCCTGCACTTCCACGACACGCGCGGCACCGCCCTGGCCAACGTGCTGGCAGCGCTCGATGCGGACGTCCGCACGTTCGACGCGTCGGCAGGCGGCCTTGGAGGATGTCCCTTCGCGCCGGGTGCCGCCGGCAACCTGGCCACAGAGGATCTGCTCTACATGCTGGACGGCCTCGGCCTCTGGACCGGCATCGCCCTCGACCGCGTCGCCGCAGCCAGCACCGCGCTCGCGCCGCACATCGGCCACCCGCCGCCGTCTCGCGTGTGGCAGGTGTTAGCCGGACCGGCGTCCGCCACCTGAGACGAGCCGCCCGAGGGGGGTGAGACGTCGCGGCGGCGGGTCGGCGTCGGCGTACGGTGCCCAGTCGACGCCCGCCGGACGCGCACCGGCCCCGCACGCGTACAGCACGGGCGAGGTGGAGGCGGACAGGTCGAGGGCGTCCTCGATGGCTGTCTCGGCAAGGGCGCCTGTGGTGAAGGACGCGAGGCCGAGCGCCGTCGCCACCAGGGCGAACGTCTGCGCCAGATGGCCTGCCTCGATCAGCACCACGCGGTAGGCGCGCGCGTGCGGGTAGCGCCATCGCACGCGTGCGAGCTCCGACGACATCACGCAGGTGACGGCCGCCGAGCGGTAGCCCGGCTGTCCCGGCAGGAAGCGGCCGATGTCTTCAGCCGAGCAGCCCTCGCGCAGCCTGACCAGCCGGTGCGAGTCGGGGCGGTAATGGTAGAGACCGGCCGGAAGCCCGTGGACACGGCGGACGCAGACGTAGGCCTCCAGGCTGTGTCGGGCGCCGCCGGACGGCGACGTCTTGAGCGCGGTGCGTCCGGCTCCCGGCGCGTCGGCCCACGACTGGACGCCGAAGGTCAGACCGAGCAACGTGCCGAGGTCGTCCAGCGACAGCGGCGCACGGCCGAAGCGGCGCCACGTACGGCGCCCCGCCAGCGCGGTGAGGAGCGGCACGTCCAGAGCTTGCGGCCACGGCAACCGCACGCTGGTCCCCTGCCGCCGGCGGACTGGAGACGGTGGGGGTTCTGTGGCATGGGTGCCCTTGCGCACGGGCACGTCGCGTGTCGCGTGGTGGTACCACTCCGCTGTGGCGTCCCAGGGGGCCCAGCTGTCCGCCTCCTGTGCCCGTGCATCGACGAGCACGCCAGCGGCCACCAGGGCGGTGACGAGGCGATCGACGACCAGCGGCGGCCACTGATGCAGCCGGCGCCGGATACCGGCTCGCGTGGACGGGGCCGCGCACGCGTCGAGGCAGGCGACAACCAGCGGCGCGGCCGGCAGGCGCGCGCCGCTGTGTGCCTCGGCGACGATCCAGTCGCCCTCATGCCGCGTCGCAAAGACCGTGCGCGCGACGACGAGGCGCTGGCGCCGCGAGGCGGTACGAGGGTCAGGCACCGGGGAACGCGAAGTCGTTCTGGCCGCCGCTCTCGCAGGCCCCCCTCATCGTGAGCGCCATGCCCTGCACCTGCTTGCGCAGCCCGTCGACGGCCTTCTTCTCGGCGGAGGCCACCTGCGCATCCACAGGAAGTTCGTCGAGTTCTTCGAGCAGCTTCTCCAGCGCCTCGACGGCCTTCTTGAGCGAGACGTGCTTCTTCTTCTTTCTGCCTTCCTGTGCCACTCGGCCTCCTTCCAGACCACGCGGCGGGCCCCGGTGCCCGCCGCGATTCCCTATTCGTCCACCCGGGAGACGAGCGCGGCAAAGCGTGGATCGCCGCGCAGGTCGGTGAAGCGCGGGTCGTTGCGCAGGTACAGCAGGCGGGACGATCTGCCGTCCAGCGCCCGCTCGAGCCAGGCAAACGCCTCGTCGTGCTGCCCGAGCCCGGCATAGGCGGCGGCCGTGAAGAACGCGAGGTCGGCCTGCCGGCCGACGTCGGCGGTGAGCGCCTCCCGGGCGAGGCGCGCCGCGCGCTCGTCCGCGTCGTCCCGGTGGCCCTGGCCCGCCGCGATCGTCACCAGCTGCGCCTCGACGAACGCCTGCTGCTCGGTGCCGCGCGCACTCACCGCCCGGCACGCGTCGAGCGCGGCCGCGAAGTTGCCGACGGCGGTGTGCACGCGGCAGAGCCCCACGAGGGCGCCGCCCCACCCGCGGTCGACCCGATGCAGTTGCTCGAACACCTTCAATGCTTCGGCATCACGGCCGGCATAGTGCAGGGTCATGCCGTAATACCCCTGCAGGGTGGAGGAAAGGGGCGCCAGCCGCCGGGCCTCGACCAGCTGATCGAGCGCCTCGGTCGTGCGTCCGCGGCCCGACAGCAGCATCGCGTACCGCGTGCGAGCGTACTCGTTGCTTGGATTGCGCGAGAGCGCCGCGTGGAAGTCGTCCTCCGCCCGCGACCAGTCGCGCTCGGCCTCGGCACGCAGGTCGCCGGAGACGGCAAAGGCGTCCGAGCTGCCGGGGTCGATGGCCAGCGCCTGGCTGACGGCCGTGCGCACCGTGTCGAACGTGTCGTCGGCAGTGAGCTGACCTGCCCGGTAGCGGCGCAGGAGCGCCTGGGCCCAGCGTGCCGTCGCCGGAGCGAACATGGGATCCAGCGTCATCGCCGTGTGCAGCTCGTCGGCGGCGTCGGCCAGCGCTTCGTTGGCCCCACGCGCGAGGAGCGCCGAGCCGCGCATGAAGTGCTCCATGACGTCGGGCGTCGTGCCGCTCAGCCGGGATCGAGCGGCCAGCGGACGGAAGCTCTGCGTGTCGACCCGCAGCCGCGGCGCCAGCATCGCGACGACGTCCTCGGTGAGGTCGGGCACGCTGGCGGCGGGCCCTACGGCCGGGAGGTTCGCCGCGACGCCGCCGGCGACCAGCACGCGCGTGTTGGCGTAGAGCCCGTCGGGACGCCGCGCCACGGGCAGCACCTCGACGAGCGCGTCAGCCTGGAGGGCGCCCATCATCGTGGCACTGCGTTCGCCCGGACGGTTCAGCGCCTCGACGGCTTCCGGGCTCGTGACGCGCAGGTCGGCCGACGTTCCCAGCATCTGCGCGATGTCACTCGCGAGCGCGATCGTCAGGGGATCGCCGTCCCCTCCGGCGAGAGGCCTGACCGCGACGACGGGGGCCACCGCCGCCGCATGCCGGGCGACGGGCGTCCAGGCCGTACCCGGCCACAGCGAGGCGAGCGCCGCCACGAGCGCAGCCCCGCACAGGAACCCCACGGTGGCGACGATCGACCAGCGACGTGCCGTGGACGTCCCCGCCCGGCGCGTGCGTGCCGCTGGCGCGGTGGCGCCGCCCTCCGGCGTCGCCGGGCGCGCGGCGGGATGCTGCTGCCGCTCGAGCGAAATGGTCGAATCGAGACCGAGCGACCGCGCGAGCGCTTCCTGCATCGCACCGGCGGAGGCGAAGCGGCGCCGGGGATCGGGCGACAACGCGCGTTCCACCACCCGGACGAAGTCGTCGGCCAGATCGGGACGGGCATCGTGCAGACGCAGCCTCCTGCCCGCGTCATGCGCCTCGCGCAGCTGGTCGAGCGAGCCGGCGTTCACCGGGTATTGCGCCGTCACGAGGTGGAACAGCAGGACGCCGACGCTGTAGATGTCGGAGTGGACCGTGGCCTCCCCGCCGGCGAGGAGCTCCGGCGCGAGGTACAGCGGCGTGCCCGTCAGGCGTCCTGTCGCGGAGGTGCCCGCGCCCTGCTGCACCTGTCCGGCGCCGAAGTCCATCAGGACGAGACGGCCGCCCTCCTCGCGCATGACGTTCTGCGCCTTGATGTCGCGGTGGACGAGACCGGCCTTGTGGACGGCCGCGAGGGCGCGGCACAGCTCCTGGCCGATGAGCGCCGCCTCGCGCGCGCCGAACGCGCCCTGGGACCGCAGGAGCTGCTCCAGCGTGCGGCCGCGGACGTACTCCATCCAGAGCCCGACGCGTCCGTCGCGCTCCTCGGCGCCGAACACCGTCACCACGTTGCGATGGCGGACGCGCGCCAGAATCCGCCCCTCGTGCAGGATCTTGCCGGCCAGCTCCGCGGCGGCACGTCCCGGCCGCAGCAGCTTGAGCGCCACGTCGCGGTCGAGCCGCGTGTCCTGCGCGCGGTAGACGAACCCGAACGAGCCCTCGCCGATCTGCTCGAGCAGCGCCAGGTGGCCCCAGAACTCCGTCGCGCCGCGTGGGCGCTGCGGCAGGACGCGCTCCTCGATGGTCGGCAGGTCGCCCGACGCCGGCGAGATGCGGCCGACGACCTTCGTGGACCCCAGCTTGCGGGTGGCGCGTGGCGCGGTGTCGATCGAGCGGTGGACGTCGGAGATCCCCGCGAGGACCTTCAGGTCGCGCAGGAGCTGCCGCTCCTCGTCGTCGTGGAGGCCGGCTTCGACGGCGTCCCAGTCGATGTCGGCCGTCCCGTCGGCGACCGACGCCGCCAGATCGACGAGTCGCAGAGGCCCCCCGCTCATTGGCGCAGCCTCGACGCACTCCGGGCGAAACAGCTCGACACGACCATGAACCTGTGTGAGTGACGCGGCACGACAGGAGGCCGTGCCGGGCTCGGGGCAGGCCCGCCCTGCCATTGGATAGTAACGAACACGGGCGCCATCACGAACACCCCCGCGGGGCCGGACGGCCGGGGCGGGCGGGCCACGCGGCGTGCCCGGCGGGAGGCGTCCCGCCGCCTGTCGGCCTTCCGCTTGCGCTTCACCCGGGCGGATGGCAGACTGCCCGAGTCACGCGTTCCCGATCCTGTCTGCCTCGGTGCCTGTCTCGAGCTCACCGTCACGTCCGCGTTCCGGCCGGGCGAACCGCCCTCCCGGCGGCCGCGTGCCGTTCCGCTATCAGTTCACCGAGGCGGACTGCGTCCCGACGACGTTCCTGAACGGCCTGGCGCTGCTCTTCGATCGCGACGAGATTCCCGCGCTCGCGCTCCAGAAGATCTACACCTACACGCTCAACGGCGTGAGCCGGAGCAACATCCTCGGCGACGGCACCGACGAATGGGGCATCCGCGTGACGGCCGAGTGGCTGGGCGCCTATCGCGAGGGACGCTTTGCCGTGAAGACCGCGTACCTGCGGGGCGCCGAGGTGCACGTGCGCCGCGGCAACCCGATCGTCGCGTGTCTCAACACCGGCGGCGTCGCGCTCTGCAACATCCACGTCGGAGGCGGCCTCTGGCACTACGTGCTGGCCGTCAAGGCCGACCCCGTGGGCCTGTCGTTCTTCGACCCCTACTTCCAGCGCACCATCAAGGGACTCGCCGGTGTCGTCGAACGCCTGCGCGACGACGAGCACGGCGCGAACCTGTGGATCGAACGCGATTGGCTCGACACCTACAGCAACAGGAAGCGCTACTGCTTCGGCTCCCTGCGCAACCGGGAAACCGTCCTGCTCTGGCGGCGCAAGCGTTGACGGCACCGGTGCCGGGAGCCTCGCGATGACGGGGCCGTTCGAGAGGCTCGTCGCCCGTCTTGCGCGCCTGCTGGGCGCGAGCCGCGACGAACTGCCCGCGCTGCTCTGGAGCTTCGGCTACTTCTTCGCGCTGCTCAGCGCCTACGGGCTGCTGCGTCCGCTGCGCGAAGAGATGGGTGTGCGCCACGGCGTCGATCGCCTGCAGTGGCTGTTCACCGGCACCTTCATCTGCATGCTGCTGGCCCAGCCGCTCTACGGCGCCATCGTGGCGCGGTATCCGCGGCGCGTGTTCGTGCCGGCCGTCTACCTGTTCTTCATCGCGTGTCTGCTCACGTTCTACGGGCTGTTCCGATCGGGCGTTGGGCTGACGCTCGCGGTGCCGGCGTTCTTCGTCTGGGTCAGCGTCTTCAATCTCTTCGTGGTGTCGGTGTTCTGGAGCTTCATGGCCGACATCTTCTCGAGCGAGCAGAGCCGGCGGCTCTTCGGCGTCATCGCGGCCGGCGGCACGTGCGGCGCGCTGGCCGGGCCCGCCATGACGGCACTGCTCGTCGAGCGGGTCGGCGTGCCGCAGCTCATGCTGGGCTCGGCGCTGCTGCTGGGCGGCGCGCTGGTGGCCGTATGGCGCCTGGTGCCCTGGGCCACGCGGGAACGCGGCCCGGAGCAGGTCATCGGCGGCACCGTCATGGCCGGCGCGAGGCTCGTCGTGCAGACGCCGTTCCTGCGCGCGATCGCGGGGCTGCTGCTGCTCTACGTCACCGTCAACACGATTCTCTACTACCAGCAGGCGGCCGTCGTCGCCGCGGCCTTCAGCGAGCCGGCCGAGCGCGCCGCCTACTTCGCTAGCATCGACTTCGCCGTGAACGCCCTCACGGTGTTGACCCAGATCTTCGTGACACGCGTGCTCATGACGCGCTTCGGCGTGACGCCCCTCCTGGTGATTTCGCCCGCGCTCGTCGCGGTTGGCTTCGCCGTGCTGGCGGCCTCGCCGGCGCCGATCCTCCTCGC
>JBIQIB010000058.1:21974-25286 GCA_044508265.1 Acidobacteriota bacterium | reverse complement strand
TCCTCGACGCGCCTGGCCAGCGGGCCGATCGCCGTCAGCCACTGCTGCAGGCCGCCCGCGCCGATGATGTGCCCCGTACGCGGCACGCGGCCCGACGTCGGCTTGAGGCCGGCGACGCCGCAGCAGTGCGCGGGGTAGCGGATGCTGCCCGCCGTGTCGGTGCCGATGTCGAGCGGCGAGCCGCACGCGGCGACGATCGCCGCGGCGCCTCCGCTGCTGCCGCCGGTGCCGCGCGACAGGTCGTGGGGGTTCCACGTCATCCCGTAGATCAGGTTGTTGGCTTCGTACGCCAGCGTCAGTTCGGGCGTGTTCGTCTTGCCGAGCACGATCGCGCCGGCCGCCTTGAGGCGGTGCACGGCCGTCGCGTCGGCGTCGGGCACGTAGTGCCTGCGGCCCAGCGTGCCGGCGGTCGAGACGAGACCGGCCGTGTCGAACGAGTCCTTCACGGTCACCGGCACGCCGTGCAGCGGACCGCGCACCTCGCCCGCGGCGAGCGCCCTGTCGGCGCTGCGCGCGTCGTCCATGGCGGCCTCGCCGCGCAGCGAGACGACGGCGTTGAGCAGCGGGTTCACCTCGGCGATGCGGGCAAGGTGGGCCGCCACGAGCGATTCGGATGACAGCGCGCCGGTGCGGACGCGCGTCGCGACGTCGCGCGCCGAGGCCTTCAGCAGCTCGTGCGCCGGCGCGGGCACCGCGCGGGGGCGTCGATCGTGATGTCCGGAGGAAGCCATGCCGGCGCGATCACAGCGCAGAAGCGAGGCTGACGCAAGGTGCCGCTCGAAGTACGCTAGACGGGATGCTGATGGACGCCGAGGCGCGCGAGGCGCCACCGCTCAGCGCCGCGCGGCCGATCCTGAAGTGGGCGGGCGGCAAGCGGCAGCTCCTGCCGGTGCTGCGGCGGTTCGTCCCGTCGGTCTTCACCACCTATCACGAGCCGTTCGTCGGCAGCGCGGCGCTGTTCTTCGACCTGTGGAGCAGCGGCCGCATCGCGACGGCGCGGCTTGCCGATACCAACGAGGTGCTCGTCGGGTGTTACGCCGCGCTGCGCCACGACGTGGATGCCGTCATCGTCGCGCTCGAGCGTCTGGCAAGCAGACATCGGGCAACGGGCAGCACGCACTACTACGAGGCGCGGACGCGCTTCAACGCCGCCATCGCCAAGTGGCGCGCGGCCGGCGCCGACGTCGAGACGTTCGGACCGGACCGTGCCGCGCTGTTCATCTATCTCAATCGGACGGGGTACAACGGCCTGTTCCGCCTCAACTCGCGCGGCGAGATGAACGTGCCGGTCGGCCGGTATCGCAATCCGAAGATCTGTGACGCCCCGGCCCTGACGGCCGCGTCACGCGCGCTGCGCACGGCGGGCATCCGCCTCGAGCACGCGCCATGGGATGACGTGCTGGATGTCGCGGGCGCGGGCGACTTCGTCTATTTCGATCCGCCGTATGCGCCGCTCACCGCGACCGCGCGGTTCACGCACTACACAGCGAAGGGCTTCGACGCGGCCGACCAGCAGCGCCTGGCCGACGCCGTCGTGACGCTCGCGCGGCGCGGCTGCCACGTGGTCCTCAGCAACTCGACGGCGCCTTCCGTCGTGAAGCTGTACGACAGCGCACGCGCAAGACGGGCAGGCCTGCACGCGTGGCGCGTGCCCGCGCGCCGGGCCATCAATGCCGATGCCACCAGACGGGGCGAGGTGCTGGAGCTCCTCGTGACCAACGTCGCGGAGCAGGACGACAGGTGAGCGGCCTCGTCGAGGACCAGACAGCGGTCATGGAGTGGCTCGGCGATCCGTCCACGCACGGGGGCGCCGACGTCGAACGCGTCGAGACCCATGCCGCGTGCGTCTTCCTGGCCGGCGACCGCGCCTACAAGTTGAAGCGCGCCGTGCGGTTCGACTACCTCGACTTCTCGACGGCGGAGCTGCGGCGCGCGGCCTGCGAGGCAGAGTGCCGGCTGAACCGGCGGACGGCACCGAGGCTCTACCGGGCCGTGCTGGCGGTCACGCGCGAGCCGGATGGCCGGCTGGCGTTCGATGGTGACGGCACGCCGGTGGACTACGTGCTCGAGATGACGCGCTTTCCGCAGGAGGCGCTGCTCGACCGACGCGCGGCCGCGGGGGAGCTCGATATCGACCTCATGACGGCGCTTGCGCGTGCCGTCGCGGCGTTCCACGCAGAGGCCGAAGCCCGCCGCGATCACGGCGGCCATGCGGGCATGGCGTGGGTGATCGACGGCAACGCCGACGGCTTCGCGGAGTTCGGCGGCGACGTCCTGGACGCGGCGGCGGTGGCGCGTCTCACCGACGCGTCACGCGCGGCGCTCGAGCGTCATCGCGCCCTGCTCGAGGCGCGGCGCGAGGCAGGACTCGTGCGGCACTGCCATGGCGACCTGCACCTGCGCAACATCGTCCTGCTCGACGGCGAACCCACGCCGTTCGACGGCGTGGAGTTCAACGATGCCATCGCGTGCATCGACGTCCTCTACGACCTGGCGTTCCTGCTGATGGACCTGTGGCGCCGCGAGCTGCCGAGGCATGCCAACGTGGTGCTCGACGCGTATCTCGACGCGGCGGCAAGCAGGGAGGGGCTGGAGTTGCTGCCGTTGTTCCTGTCGTGCAGGGCGGCCGTGCGCGCGAAGACGAGCGCCACGGCCGCGGCGCTGCAGGAGGAGACACGTGAGCGCGAGCGCCTGTACGCCACCGCCCGCGAGTACCTCTCGCTGGCCGAGCGGCTGCTCGCCCCGGCGCCGCCGTGCCTCGTCGGGATTGGCGGACTCAGCGGCACCGGCAAGTCGACGATAGCCCGTGGGCTCGCGCCCGACGTCGGCCCGGTGCCCGGCGCCCTCGTGCTGCGGAGCGACGCCATCCGTAAGCAGCTGCTGAACGTTCCGCGGGACCAGCACCTCGACGCGTCGGGCTACACCCTCGACGTCTCGCGCCACGTGTACGACACGCTCGCGCAGCAGGCTGGCAGCATCCTGCGGCAAGGCCACGCCGTCATCGTGGACGCCGTCCACCAGCGTGAGGACGACCGCGGCGCGCTCGAGGCCATCGCCGCGGAGGCTGGCGTGCCGTTCGTCGGCGTCTGGCTCGACGCGCCGGAGCACGTCCTCATCCAACGCGTCGCGCACCGAAGGGCTGATATCTCGGACGCCGACCCCGCCGTCGTCCGCGCCCAGCACACGCGCGACATCGGCCATCTCACCTGGCCCCGCGTGGACGCGACAGGAAGCCCCGACGAGGTGCTCGCTCGTGTCCGCGCCGCCACACGCACCATCCTCCGTTCCTAATCCTCCGCTCCTCCTCCTCCT
>JBIQIB010000058.1:20345-21874 GCA_044508265.1 Acidobacteriota bacterium | reverse complement strand
TCCTCCTCCTCCTTTCCTCCCCCCTCCCTTCCTCCTTTCCTCGCCTGGATGCCGCCTAAAGCCCCCTCAGGAAATCGAGCAGTATCCGATTCAGCTCATCTCCGTGCGTGGCCGTCAGCCCGTGCGGCGCGCCCTCGATGACGGCCAGCCGGCTGCCCGACACGAGCGAGGCCGTCCGCTGACCCGACACCTCGAGCGGCACGATTCGGTCGACGTCGCCGTGCACGACGAGCGTGGGGACGGTGATCGTCGCGAGGTCGGCCCGGAAGTCCGTCGTGCCGAACGCGGTGATGCACTGCTGGGTGGCCGCCGGCGACGCCGTCCAGGCCTGGCTCTTCACGTACGCGAGCTCGTCGGGCGTGAGATCGCGTCCTTCGGCGTCGAGGTTGAAGAACTGCGCCAGGAAGTCGGTCAGGAAGCGGATGCGATTCTCGCGGACGCCGGCCAGCATCTGGTCGAAGACGGCGCCGTCGACGCCCTGCGGATTGTCGTCGGTGCGCAGCAGGAAGGGGGGCACGGCCGCCACGAAGGCCGCGGCCGCCACACGGCCCTCACCGCCGTACCGCGCGAGGTAGCGGGCGACCTCGCCGCCGCCCATCGAGAAGCCCACCAGCACGGCGTCCTTCAGGGCCAGCGTGCGCACGAGGTCGTTCAGGTCGTCGGCGAGGGTGTCGTAGTCGTAGCCTACGGCCGGGCGGTCTGACTGGCCGAAGCCGCGGCGGTCGTACGCGACGCACCGATAGCCGGCGGCCGTCAGCGCGTTGACCTGGCCTTCCCACATGCGGTGGCTCAACGGCCATCCGTGGATGAGGACGACGGGGCGGCCGTGGCCTCCCGAATCGTCGTAGTAGATACGGGTACCGGGGGTGGTCGTCGCTGTGAAACGGGGCATGCAGGCATACTGACAACTCGCCGTCGGCGAGACAAGCGCTTCCTCACGCCATGGACATCGGTAACGCGACACTTGCGGATGTGGTGCGGCTCCTGGTGGGGGCGCTGGGCGGCGCCGCCGTCGGACTCGAGCGCCAACGGTCGGGCCACGCCAGTGGCAAGGCCGCGCGCGTGGCAGGCATCCGCACGTTCACGCTGCTCGGCGGCCTCGGCGCGATGGCCGGCTGGCTGCTGACGCAGCAGGCCGCGGCGGCGGCCATCCTCCTGGCCGGGGCCGTCGCGCTCGTGGTGGCGGGTTACGTCGCCGCCAGCCGCCACGGAGTGGAAGGAACGACGGAGGTCGCGGCGCTCGCGGTGCTCGGGACGGGCGCCCTGGCGGGGCTGGGCGAGCTCGCGCTCTCGAGCGGCAGCGTGGCCGTGATCGCGCTGCTGCTCAACGAGAAGTCGCGCCTGCACGGCTGGGTGGAGCGCATCGACGACCGGTCGATGGGCGCCGCGTTCCGCTTTGCCGTGATGGCGATCGTCATCCTGCCGCTGCTGCCGCGGGAGGCGATTGATCCCTATGGCTGGGTTCGTCCGCGGCCGATCTGGTTGCTCGTCCTCTTCTTCTCGGGTCTCAGCTTCGCGGGCTACGTGGC
>JBIQIB010000058.1:0-20245 GCA_044508265.1 Acidobacteriota bacterium | reverse complement strand
ATGGCCCTCAAGCTGGCGCTGCTGTTCCAGGCGCTGTTCGTTGCCACCCCGTACGTGGAGCGCTGGCTGGGCGACCCCGGGCTGCTGGCCTCGGCGTTCGTGCTGGGCCTGGCGACCGTCGACGCGCTGATTGTCTCGGTCGCCCATGGCACGACGGACGCCGTGTCGACACAGACGGCGGCCCTGGCCATCGCCATCGGTGTGCTGTCGAACACGATTGCAAAGGTCGGCATCGTCGCGGTGCTGGGGCAGGGCCGCTTCAGGACCAGGTCCGCCGCCGGGCACGTGGTCCTCGGAGCGGTCGCCGCGGCCACGATCGGCGTGCTCTGGTCGGTCGGTATGCTCGCGGTAGGATGAAGGCGTGGCGACTGGCTGGTTTTCCGCACGTACGTTGTCCGTCCTCGTCGGAGCCGTCGTCGCGGCCCTGACGGCGGTGGCGCCGCTCGGCGCGCAGATGATGCGGCCGCGCGCCGACGTGACGCCGACGGTGCACACCGACGCGCCGCGCCCGGGCGACACACTGGACCTTCGCGTGCGCGTGGTGCTCGCCGAGACACTGCACGTCCAGTCGAACACGCCCCGCGACCCCGCGCTCATCCCGACGGTGCTCACCGTGGAGCCGCCTGCGGGCTTGACTGTCGACGCCATCGAGTACCCCGAGGCGTTCGACCTCGTGCAGGAAGGCGTACCCGAGCCGCTGACGGTCTACGGACACGACTTCGAGATTCGCGTCCGCGCCAGGCTCGACGCCTCCGTCGCCCCAGGTCCGCTGACGGTCCCGGCGCGGCTGCGCTACCAGGCCTGCGACGACAAGCTCTGCTACGCACCTGCGACAGCCGACGCCACGTGGACGGTCAGGGTGGCCGACGAGAACGGCGTGGTTCCCGATCTGCCCGCGTCCGCGGCGGGTCATGCAGAAGCAGCAGCGGACGCCGCCGCCGGACCCGGCGTGCAGGCCGGCGGCGCGGCGGGGCTGGAGGCCCTCGATCAGTTCGCGATGCGCGGCACCACGGGCGGGTATCTCGGACGCGACGACTTCCTCACCTTCATCGCCAATGCCGAAGCGGGCGTCGAGGACCGCGGCCTGCTCGAGGGCCGGGGGCCGCTCGCGATCCTCGCGATCGTGTTCCTCGGCGGGCTCGCCCTGAACCTGACGCCCTGCGTCCTGCCGATGATCCCGATCAACCTCGCGATCATCGGCGCCGGTGCCCAGGCCGGCTCGCGCAGGCGCGGGCTGCTGCTCGGCACGTCCTACGGCGCGGCCATGGCCATCGTCTATGGTGTGCTCGGCCTGATTGTGATCCTCACCGCGGGGACGTTCGGCACGCTGAACGCCTCGCCGTGGTTCAACGCCGCCATCGCCGTCGTGTTCGTCGTGCTCGGCCTCGCCATGTTCGACGTCATCCTGATCGACTTCTCGCGGTTCGCGCCCTCGAGCGTGTCGGCCGGCGGCAAGGGCAGCGTGGCGCTCGCCTTCAGCATGGGCGCCATCGCGGCCATCCTGGCAGGCGCCTGCGTCGCGCCCGTCGTCATCCAGGTCGTCGTGTTCGCGAGCAACCTCTACGCATCGGGCACGTCCGTGGCGCTCGCGCTGCCGTTCGTGCTGGGGCTCGGGATGGCGCTGCCGTGGCCCCTTGCGGGCGCCGGGATCGGCGCGCTGCCACGTCCGGGACGCTGGATGGTACGCGTGAAGCAGGCATTCGGCGTGATCATCCTGGCAACGGCCGCGTACTACGGCTATCTCGCGTACACGCTCTTCGCGAATCGCTGGGTCGACCCTGCGGCCGTGCAGGCGAGCATGGAAGAGAAGCTGGCGTCGGGCTGGTACGCGTCGCTTCCAGCGGGACTCGAGGTTGCCAGCCGCGAAGGGCGGCCCGTGCTCGTCGACCTGTGGGCAACGTGGTGCAAGAACTGCCTCACGATGGACTCGACGACGCTGGCGGACCAGGAGGTCCTGGGGGCGCTCGATCGATACGTGAAGATCAAGGTGCAGGCCGAGGACCCCGACGATCCGGCCACCCGCGCGATCATGCAGCGCTTCGGCGCTGTCGGCCTGCCCACCTACGTGATCCTCGAGCCGGAGCGCTCTGCGCCATGAGACGAGGCACGACTGCCGCAGGCGTGCGCGGCGCGTGGACGTTGCGCCCGCTCGCCGCGGTGATCGTGCTGGCGACGGCGATGGCCTGCGCGTGCGGCGCTCCGGCGGACGACGCGCCCGCTGCCGATACGCCCCAGGACCTCGTCAGGGCGGTGCGCTCGGCCAACGCGGCCGGGGACGTCGCGAGAGGCGCCGCGCTCGTCGAGGCGGCGCGCGCGGACGCCGGCGTGACGCCTGCCGTGCTCGTCGCGCAATCGTGGGTCGGACGGGGTGCGCTCGCCGCGGGCGATCTCGAGATCGCCGAGCGTTGGGGCCGTCAGACGCATGACGAGACCCTGGTGGCGCTGGACGGCCGGTCACCGGATGTCGACGCGGACCTCGCGCTGGCCCTCGGCGCGAGCATCGAGCTGCTGGCCAACGTGGGCGTGGCCCAGGGAGCGAGGTCGGATGCCCTCGCGTATCTCGAACGCGAACGCGATCGCTACGCGGGCACGTCCCTCGCCATGCGGCTGCAGAAGAACGTGAACCTCCTCAGTCTCGAGGGCACGCCCGCGCCGCCGCTGTCGGCGGCCGAGTACCTGGGTGACGCGCCGCCTCCGACGCTCGAGGAGGTGCGGGGACGCGTCGCGCTCGTCTTCTTCTGGGCGCACTGGTGCTCCGACTGCAAGCGGCAGGGTCCCGTGCTCGACCGGCTGCGCGAGCGGTACGCGGATCGCGGGCTCGTCGTGCTCGCGCCCACCCGGCGCTACGGCTATGTCGCCGGCGGCGCCGATGCGGACCCGGCGGCAGAGGCGGCCTACATCGGCGACGTCTGGCGCGCCGCCTACGGCGGCCTGGCCGACCTGCCGGTGCACCTCGATCTCGCCAACCACGAACGCTACGGGGTGAGCACGACGCCGACGCTGCTGGTCGTCGATCGCGCAGGCGTGATCAGGCGCTACCATCCGGGGGAGATGGACGAGGCCGACCTCGAGCCGCTCGTGCGCGCGCTGCTCGACGAGGACGCGCCGCCAACCTGAGGTAGCATGGCGGCGTCCAGTTTCGGTGCCTGCAGGCCCGTGTCGTGCCCCTGCGCTGATCGACGCCGCTCAGGGGCGTCGCGTTCCGGAGACCGTCATGCCACGCTCGATTGACCGACGTCAGTTCCTCGCCACCACCAGCGCCGTCGTCGGCGCCGGTCTGGCCTCTCCCATGCAGGCTGCCGCGGCGCCTGCCGTCTGGCGCCGCCAGGGCGCTCCGGCGGATCTCGTGCGGGTGGCCGTCATGGGCGTCAACAGCCGCGGCGCGCAGCTGGCGCGCGCCTTCACCGCGGTGCCCGGCAGCGCAATCACCGTGATCTGCGACGTCGACTCGCGTGCCGCCGAGAAGTGCGCGGCGCTCGTCACCAAGGCGTCGGGCACCGCGCCGCGCCTCGAGCCCGACGTCCGCAAGGTGCTCGAATCACCCGACGTCGACGCGCTCGTCATCGCCGCTCCAGATCACTGGCACGCGCCCGCGGCCATCATGGCCTGCCAGGCCGGCAAGCACGTGTACGTCGAAAAGCCGTGCAGCCACAACCCGCGCGAGGGCGAACTGCTCGTCGAGATCGCCTCGGCGACAAAGCGGGTGGTGCAGATGGGCAACCAGCGCCGGTCGTGGGCCAACGTCAAGGAGGGCATCGCGGCCGTGCACGGCGGCGAGATCGGCCGCCCGTACCTGGCGCGCACCTGGTACGCCAACAGGCGTGGCTCGATCGGACACGGCAAGGAAGTGCCCGTGCCCGAGTGGCTGGACTACGAACTCTGGCAGGGCCCCGCGCCCCGTCGTCCATTCCTCGACAACGTCGTCCACTACGAGTGGCACTGGCGGTGGCACTGGGGCACGGGCGAGGCGGCCAACAACGGCACGCACATGTTCGATCTGGCCCGATGGGGGCTGCAGGTGGACCATCCGACGCGCGTGATGTCGGCCGGCGGACGGTTCCACTACGAGGACGACTGGGAGTTCCCCGATACCCAGACCGTGACGCTCGAGTATCCAGACCGCCGGATGGTCACCTGGGAGTGCATGAGCTCCAACGGCTGGCAGCAGGAGGGGCAGGGCGTCGGCGTCACCTTCCATGGTGACAAGGGCTCGCTCTCGATCGACGGCAACGGGTACGCGGTGTTCGACGAGAAGGGGCAGAAGGTGCGCGAGGTGAAGCCGCCGCAGCCGAGCGAGCTGACGACGGCTGGCCCGGGCGCGTCGCTCGACACGGGCCACGTCCACAACTTCCTCGAGGCGATTCGCGGGAAGGAGGCGCTGGCGGCCGACATCGAGGGCGGGCACGTCAGCACGCAGATGGCGCACCTCAGCAACATCGCGTGGAAGGTCGGACGGGTGGTGGCCATCGACCCTCGCACGGGCCGTGTGCAGAACGACGCGGACGCCGAGGCGCTCTGGTCGCGCACCTACGAACCCGGCTGGGAACCGAATACCTAGGACCCGGTAGGGACGGCTCTCCGAGCCGTCCTCGACTCCCGAACCGTCCGGAATTGAGCCCGACAGCCCGGCACGCACACCGTGCCGAGTGGTCTGTCCTCTGGTACACTGACGCGGATCTGCACAACCTATCGAGTCGGCTGCTGCGGCGGTTCCGGCTCGCCATGGAGGCTCTCGTGGGAAGCGATCATCACCCGCAACACGGCATCACCCGGCGTACGTTCACGTCGCAACTCGGCCTGGCCACCGCCGGCCTCGCCGTCGGCAGCGGCCTCATGCCCACCACCGCGCGCGGAGCGTCGCGCATCCAGGGGGCCAACGACCGGCTGGTCTTTGCCAGCATCGGCGTCCGCGGCCAGGGCAACGCGCTCAAGCGTGGCTTCGCGCGGCTGAAGAACGTCGAGATCAAGACCCTCTGTGACATCGACGCGAACCTCGCGCCCGAGCGCATCAACGACGAGCGCCTGAAGGACGTCGCCTCGTTCAGGCCCGGCTTCGAGCAGGACTTCCGGAAGGTCCTCGAGGACAAGGACATCGACGGCGTCATCATCGCCACGCCGAACCACTGGCATGCGTTGATGACGGTCGCCGCGCTGCAGGCGGGCAAGCACGTATACGTCGAGAAGCCCTCGTCCTACACGGTGTGGGAAGGCCGCCAGGAAGTCGAGGCGGCGAAGCGGTACGGCAAGATCGTGCAGGTCGGCACGATGAACCGCAGCCGGCCGGCCGTGCGGCAGGCCATCAAGTTCCTGCACGATGGCGGCATCGGCAAGCTGTACATGGCCCGCGGCCTGTGCTTCAAGCCGCGTCCCGGCATCGGCTCGTATCCCGACGGCCCGATGCAGCCCGGCGAGAAGTACAAGCTCAATGAGCGGGCCGGCAGCTACGAGCCCACCTACGACGCGGCCTACCTGTCGAAGGTGGACTACGACCTGTGGCTCGGGCCCGCGCCGAACCGCCCGTTCAACAGGAACCACTTCCACTACAACTGGCACTGGCACTGGGAGTACGGCAACGGCGACACGGGCAACCAGGGGCCGCACCAGTTCGACATCGCGCGCTGGGGCCTGAACAAGAACGAGCACCCGGTACGCATCAGCTCCGTCGGCGGCTACTACGGGCCGCCGTCGTCGCAGACGACGCCCGACACGCAGTCGGCGAGCTTCGAGTATGCCGACGGCCTGATCCTCGAGTTCGCCACGCGCGGGCAGTTCACCAACCCCGAGGGCGGCGTCGAGATCGGCAACCTGTTCTACGGCACCGACGGCTGGCTGATGCTCGACGGCAACGGCCGAACCTGGCAGTCGTACATGGGGCCGAAGAGCGAGAAGGGCCCGGGCTCGGATGCGCCGCCGTCGGAAGGCGGCAGCGACCCGAACGTGCTGTTCAGTATCGAGTCGCCGCACTACCAGAACTTCGTCGACGCCATCCGCGCCGACGATGAGAAGCTGCTGACGTGTAACGCGCTCGAGGGGCACCTCTCGTCGACGCTGCCGCACCTGGCCAACATCGCGTACCGCGTCGGGCGTCCGCTGCAGTTCGATCCGGCGGCCGAGAAGTTCGTCAACGACGCCGAGGCCGACAAGCTGCTCACGCGGGAGTACAGGAAGGGGTACGAGTTCCCGAGCGTGGGCGCCACGACCTCGACGGCCAGCGCGCGCTAGTTCCTCACGGCAGCGGGCGGGGCCGGCCACGCCGGCCGGCCTCGCCCCGGTGCCTCGGCTCCTTCTGCATCCTTGCGTCCGTTTCCCGCCGCACCGCCCCACCTTTCGACAGGCGATCGCCGCCTTCCGGTCATCGACGCCCTGCGCGCCCTGACCATCCTCTGGGTGACGGCGTTTCACTTCTACGCCGACGGACGCGGCGTGCCCGGCCCCGACGTCGCGAGTGCCGCCGCCGCGTGGGCCGCGTTCGCGGAAGGCCGCCTGGTCGAGGCGTGTGCCGTGGCCGTCCGGTCGCTCGTCGCACTGCCGGGCTTCCGCCTCGATCTCCTGCTGTTTGTCACCGCGCTCGTCAGCATGCACGGCCGTCCTGTCGCCGCGCGCGCCTTCTACGCGCGACGGGCACGGTCGATCATGCCGCAGTACTGGCTGGGGTCGCTGGCCATCCTGGGCCTCGTCCTCACGTTGGCCGGCCTGCGGGCTGCCGTCGGGCCGCACCCCTTCGCCTGGGAACTGCACGATGGCGCGCGTCTGGCCGGCGAGCCCTACCGGTTCGTGTGGCTGGACGTGCTGCGCTCGCTCTCGCTCGTGGGTCGGCTCGAGGACGCGCGCGCCATGCAGGTCGTCGCGCCGTCGCTCTGGTACATCGTTTTGGTCGCGCAACTGCTGGTGCTCTTCCCGCTGCTGCGGCGCGTGTACGGTGCGCTGGGCGGGCCGGCGTTCGTCGCCCTGGCGGCGGCCATCTCGTGGGCCGGGCGCGCCTGGGTGTTCGCGGTGGAGCCGCTGCCGGGCTTCGACGCGAACGCCACCGTCATCTGCTTCCTGCCGTTCCGCCTGATCGCCCCGGCGCTCGGCATGGTGGCGGCCGGCCTGGTGCGCGGACGGATCAGCGGGCGCGCCCCGCTGTCCATGGGATGGCCGGGGTCGCTCGCGCTCTCGGCGGGCGCCGTGGCGGTGCTCACGGGCGCCATGTGGCTCGGCGCCGGCGTCAACGACCCGACGACGCTGCTGGGGGTGCTCGGGCCGGCACTGCCGCTTGGCGTCGCCCTGCCGGCGCTCTGGTGGCTGGCCCTGTGCGCGCTGAGCAACCCGTGGACGGGCAGCCTCCTGCGCTGGGCGGGCACACGCTCGTTCTCGATCCTCATCGTGCAGGACGCGCTGCGGTTCGGCGTCGGGACGGTCGAGGCGTGGGGCGTGAACGTCGCACCCTGGACTTTCGTGCTGCTGCCCGCGTATCTTGCAGCAGCGCTGCTGCTGGCCCGGCTGTGGCATCCGTGGCCGGAAGCCGCGGCGGTAGCGGTCACTCGATGGTGGAGCTCGGCCGTCCGGAACGCCGGGCGTTCGGCCGTCGATCTCGAGGTCGTTACCTCAGACGGTGCCGTCTGCGTGCCTGCCGGGGGCCCGGTGTCCCTCCCGTCCGACAGGCCGTCCGCGGGTGAACCCGCCCGTCCCGACCTGCGTATGACACGGGGGAGCGAGTCCGTACCCGCAGGGCCTCCCAAACCTCATTCCCGCGGTTTCCGGTAGCCGAAGCGGCATGGTGCCGCGTATTGTCAAGGGAGGACATCGCCGTGCCAGACGTACGCGTGAACACTCCCGGAGAACGCCCGACGGGCCAGCAGCCCGGCTCGCCGTTCCGGCTGCCGCCGAAGCTGCTGAACCAGGCTTCGCGGCGGCTGTGCTGGCTCTCGCTGCTCGTGGCCGTCACCACCGTGGTGATGTTCATGGTGCAGCGGGTCATCCAGCCCGAGTTTGCCGGGCTGCACGAAGACCCGCTCAACGGGCTGGCGGTGCTGGCGGTGGTCCTGTCCGCCGCCGGGCTGATGGCCCTGCAGCACTACCGCCTCGTGCCGCCGTCCACGCTCCTGATGTTCGGCATGGCGTTCGAGGTGATGGTCGCCTTCTGCATCGCGTTCCCCGAGACCAGCCTGCCGTTCGATGCCAACGAGCCCGTGCGCGGCGCCTCGAAGATCGCCTTGTGGATCATCCTCGTCGGGATGCTGATCCCGAACCGGCCTGGCCTGACGCTGCTGACGGCACTGCTGGCCGCGTCGATGTGGCCGCTCGCGTACGCGATCAACCTCGACAGGCTGGCGGCGGATCCGCTGCCGTGGAACCGGCTGGTCGCCTGGAACTTCCTCAACTACCTGGCGGCCGTCCTGACGTTCTTCATCGGCAAGCGCGTCCACGGGATGGAGATTGCGGCGCAGAAGGCCGTCGACCTCGGCAGCTACCAGCTCGAGGCGCTCATCGGCCGCGGCGGGATGGGGGAGGTGTGGAAGGCCCGGCACAAGATGCTGGCGCGCGATGCCGCCATCAAGATCGTCCGGCCGGAGCTCGCCAACGGGATGTCGGCGCGGCAGTCCGACATCGCCATCCGCCGATTCGAGCGCGAGGCGCGGGTGACGGCCAGCCTGCAATCGCCGCACACGGTCTACCTCTACGACTTCGGGACGTCGCGCGACGGGTCGTTCTACTTCGTGATGGAACTGCTCGACGGCATCAGCCTGCAGTCGCTCGTGCAGACCTTCGGGCCGCAGCCGCCGTCGCGGGTGATTTATCTGCTGCGGCAGGTGTGCCGGTCGCTCGCTGAAGCCCACGCGCGCGGCCTCGTCCACCGCGACCTGAAGCCGTCCAACATCATGGCCTGTGAGGTCGCGCTCCAGTACGACTTCGTGAAGGTGCTCGACTTCGGGCTCGTGAAGCCGACGACGGTGGAGGAATACACGAGCCTGACGCTCGACGGCGTGTCGGCGGGCACCCCGGGCTACATCGCCCCCGAGATCGCCATGGGCGAGCAGCGCATCGACCAGCGTGCCGACATCTACACGCTGGGCTGCGTTGCGTACTACCTGCTCACGGGGTCGCTCGTCTTCAACGAGCTCAGCCCGACCGCGATGGCCGTGGCGCACGTCCAGAAGATGCCCGATCCGCCGTCGACACGGACGGAACTGCCGGTTCCGGCCGACCTCGAGCGCGTCGTGCTGCAGTGCCTCGCGAAGCGGCCCGAAGACCGCCCCTCCAGTGCCGCGCACCTGGTGCAGCTGCTCGACGCCTGCCGCGACGCCGGTGAGTGGACCGAGTCCGACGCCGAGGTGTGGTGGCAGACGCACCTCCCGCCCTCGTCTACCTTCCGGCGTGCCACCCTCGAGCCGACGGCCGCTCCGTCGCCAGTCGAGGTACGCTGACGGCCGGAGTGTTGTCGCAACCCACGCTGATCCGGATCGCGATGGTGGGCGCGGGCCTGATGCTCGCCCACCAGGTGGCGGCCAAGGCCGTCCGCGACGCCATCTTCCTCAGCGCGCTTCCCGTCACCGACATCCCGAAGATGGTCATGGGGGCGGCGCTGCTGTCGGTGGCGGCGGTCCCCGTGTACAGCCGCGCGCTGGCGTGGCTCGGGCCGCGCTACCTCGTGCCCGTCGGCTTCGCGCTGAGCGCCGGGGCGCACGTCGCGGAGTGGGCGACAGGCGATGGCGGACCTGTCGTCGCCGTCATCGTCTACCTGCACGTGGCGGCATTCGGCGCGCTCCTGCTCTCGGGCTTCTGGTCGCTTGCCAGCGAGCTGTTCGACGCGCACACGGCCAAGCGCCACTTCGCCCGCATCGCGGGCGCCGGCACGCTCGGGGGCATCCTGGGCGGCGTCGCCATCGAGCGCATGGGGGCGTGGACCACCACCGACGCGACGCTGCTCGCGTTGGCGCTGTTCCACGCAGGGTGCGCGCTGCTCGCGCTCGTACTGGGACGCGGCATCGTCGGCAGCCGGAGCCCCATCGTCTCCGAGCCGATGCGGATCAAGCAGGCGCTGAAGGCCTCGCCCTACGTGCGCGACATCGCCATATTCGTCGCGCTCGGCACGGCGAGCGCCGCGATTCTCGATTACCTGCTGAAGGAACAGGCCGTCCTCCGGTTCGAGAACGACGGATCGCTGCTGCAGTTCTTCGCGATTTTCTACACGGCCACGCAGGTCGTCGCGTTCGTCCTGCAGACGAGCGTCGTCACCGGCCGGCAGGTCGGGGCCGGCGTGGGCCGCTCGGTGACGAGCCTGCCGATCGGCGTCGGCGGCGGCAGCGTGCTGGCCCTGCTGTTCCCGACGCTCGGTGTCTTCACGCTCGCGCGCGGCGTCGAGGCGGTGCTCCGCGCGTCCGTCTTCCGCAGCGGGTACGAGCTGCTGTTCTCGCCGATGGCGCCCGGCGAGAAACGCAGGGTGAAGGCCTTCCTCGACGTCACGTGCGATCGTGCCGGCGACGCGCTCGGCGCCGGCCTGGTGCAGCTGATCCTGCTCACGGGGTCGGCCTTCGTCGTCTCGGAGCTGCTCGGCCTCGCCATCCTGATGGCCGCCGGCGGCATCTGGATCGGCGAGCGGCTCGACAGCCGGTACCTGCGTGCCGTCGAACGACGCCTGCTCGACCACGCCGACGACGACCTCGACGGCGGTTCGACGTTCGGCACCGCGTCGCTGCTGACGGGCGATCTCCCGCCGCTGCAGCTGCCGCCTCAGGAAGTGGCCGCGCCCCGCGTCACGCCGAGCGGCAACCTGGTCATCCCGTCCGACCCGCTCATCGAGACGCTGCAGCACCTGCGGTCGGGCAACAGGGAGCGCGTGCTCGCCGCGCTCGCCGGCGCGCCGCGCTTCGACACCGTGCACGTGGTACAGACGATCAGGCTGCTGGCATGGAACGACGTGACGGCCGCGGCGCGGGTGGCGCTCGAACGCACGGCCGAGCGCCACGTGGGCCTGCTCATCGACTTCCTGCTCGACGGCGCCACCGACTTCGCGATCCGCCGCCGCATTCCGCGGCTGCTCGTGACCGTGCCGTCGCAGCGCACCTTCGACGGCCTCATGGCCGGCCTTTCCGATCCGCGCTTCGAGGTGCGCTACCAGTGCAGCCGCGCGATGGATCGGGTACTGATAGCCGAGCCGCACCTCCGTGTGGACGCCGATCGCATCTATGCGACCGTCGAGCGGGAGCTGTCGGTGGCGCGGCCGGTCTGGAACGGGCACCGGCTGCTCGATCAGCTCGAGAGCGCCGACGCCCTGATGTTCCTCGACGAGCACCTGCGCGACCGCGCGAACCGCAGCCTCGAGCACGTCTTCTCGCTGCTCGTCACCGTGCTGCCGCGCGAGCCGATGAAGGTCGCCTTCAGGGCCATCCACACGGAGGAGCCCATGCTGCGCGGCCTCGCGTTCGAGTACCTGCACGCGGTGCTGCCCGCGACGGTGCGGACGAAGCTGTGGGATCTGGTGGGGCCAGGGGAGCCAGTCCCCACGCTCGGATCGGCGGAGGAGGCGCGCGACGCGCTGCTGCGCTCGCAGGAGACGCTGCTGCTGGAGCTGTCGCGTGCCGCGGCGTCCGACGCTACACGGTCCGGCGGCGATGCTCGCGGGCGATCCGACCGGCCACCCAGAGCCACAGCACCGTCAGACCGACGGTGAACCACGCGAACGCGCCGACGCCCGCGCCGAGCAACGTGCCGGCCCTGACGACGCCGGCCTGCGCGACGTCGCCCATGCGCATGAAGAACGTGTCGATGGCCGCCTTGGCCTTGTACTTGGCGTCGCGGCTCGTCGGCAGGAACAGCGCCTCGCGCACGGTGTTCTGCAGCGAGTAGTTCGTGCTGTTCTCGAACGTCTTGAGGACCTTCACCAGCCCGAGCAGCGGCGCCACCGCCATCACCGAGTAGCTGACCAGCGCCAGCACCGGCAGCACGAACAGCGAGCCGCGCACGCCGAGGTACCGGAGCAGGCGCGACGTCACGAAGAGCTGCACCAGGAAGCTCATCAGGTTGACGTTGCCGTAGAAGGAGCCGTAGAACGTCCCGACGAACCGGAGGCGTTCGTCCTGCTGCGCCGGGTCCGCGAAGGTCCTCGACGCCTCCTCCACGACCAGCGACCCGAGGATGAACTCGCCCGCGGAGTTCACGACGTTCAGCAGCAGGACGAGCACCGCGATCCAGAGCAGGTAGCGGTCGCGCATCACCAGCGCGAACCCGCCCGCGCCCGTCAGCGGCTGCGCGCCTTGTGCTGCGGTCTCCGGCTGCCGCCGCGCCTCGCGGGCATTCACGACCACGATCAACCCCAGGCACACGAGGAGCAGCGCCGCGGTGATGAGCAGCACCGCGTACGGGCCGCTGGCCAGGCGCTGGACGAGCGGCACGGAGGCTTCGGCGCCGAGCCACGCCCCGAGCGAGCTGCCCACGCCGATCAGCGGGAACAGCCGTCGGCCCTGGCCCTCCGTGTAGATGTCGTTGGCGAAGGCCCAGAACTGCGAGATGACGAAGACGTTGAAGATGCCGAGCCAGATGTAGAAGGCGATGCCGATGCGCGCACCCGACTGGCCGGCCAGGAAGAACAGCACGAGGTTGACGGCGAAGAACGTGCTCGTCGTCGCCATGAGCGGCAGGCGCCCGACCTTGGACGACAGCCAGCCGTAGAGCGGCACGACGCCGAGCAGCAGCAGGGCCTGCGCCGCCGACGAGTACGCCTTCACCTCGGCGCCGCCCTCCGTCAGGATCAGCGCCTCGCGCACGGTCTTCAGGAGGTAGTAGCCGCCGAGCAGCAGGAACACCGTCAGCGCCATCAACAGGGCGCCGGCGCCTTCGTCGGCGCGGACGTCGGCAAACAGGCTCAGCGCCCGCTCGAGCAGGCTCTTCGGCCGCTCGCCCACGGTGCTGAACAGCGGAAACGAGTGGTGAGAGCGCAGCTCGGGATGCGAGACGAGCGTTCGCGGTTCGTTCATTCGCGGGGAGACTCCGGCGCGTCGCGTGGCGGGACCTCGCGCACGAGGCCCACCGCCTGCCAGCCGTCGGACGTCCGGCGGAAGTACAGCACGACGGGCTGCTTCCATGAAGGATACCCGGGATGGACGACCGACACCGAGGCAGCCACGTAGCCGGACGCCGTTCGGATGGCCTCTGGGGCCCTTGCGCGGGGCTCGCCGGTGACCACCGGTTCGCCGACAGGCGTGTGCGTCCCGGTGTCGTTGTCGAAGTGCTGCCAGTGCACCGTGTACTGCGCGTCGGTCGTCACGCCCGCCGCGGCCGCGGCGTCCTCGAACGTGAGCTCGCCAGAGGCGGAGAGTGCCGGGGCGGCGATGGGCGTCACGCCGGTGAGCCAGGTGCGCGCGATGGCGTCTCGTCGAGCGACGAGCGCGGCCACGAGCTGGGCGTGCGCCGCCGGGTCGCGATAGGCGCCGCGCCCGACGAGCACCTCGATCTGCGCGTCGGTGAAAGCCGCCACGCGACGGGCGGCCCAGAAGGCGTCGTCGGCGCGCATGTTCAGGAACGCGACGTTGGGATACTCGGCGCGCCAGGCCGCGGGATCGAAGTCGTCGTCGGCGTGGAACGGTCCCGCCGACGGCGCCACCTCGGGCCTCGATCGCCTGGCCCACTCGGGCGCCCACAGGCCGAACGTCGCGAGGGTGCGAAATGACGCGGCGCGCTCGACCAGGTGGGCACGGCCCGCTCGCGCCGAGTCGTGCGCCACGGTGCCGCTGCCCATGATCGAGCCGAAGTCGAACATGTAGTGGCGCACGTAGCGCCCGCCGGGCTCGCCTTCGACCATGTCGAGTGTGTTGACGGCCCTCGAGTCGTCGTGGTTCACCCAGGCCGCGAAGACGCGTGCGCCGCGCAGTTCGCGGCGATGCTCGTGGGGGTAGATGTCGTTGGGATCGTCGGGGCGCGTGCCGTAGTACCGGAAGTTGCCCGCGGGTGTGCCTGGCGCGAACCGGCTGGCCAGCCCCCGATACGTGCCGTCGGCGTCGCGATGCGCGCGGTCGAGCACCTCGCGCAGGTGCCGCGGCGTGAACGGCACCCGCCGCCCGGCCCTGTCGCGCGTCGTCGCCGTGGGCGCGATCTCGAGCCTGTCCGTCGAGATCTGCACGAGGTAGTTCTCGACGACGTTGTAGCCCAGAGCGTGGTAGAGGCCGGTACCGACCATTTCGGCGCCCGTCGCGAGGTCGGGGTAGCCGGGCGGGTCGAACTCGATCTGGTACAGCTGCCCGGACGGATCGTCCACGGCCACGGCCCGGAAGCCGGGCTGCAGTCCCGAGCTCTTGCCGCCGACGATGCGCCAGCGCGTGTAGGGAAGGGCGTCGAACTCGTCGGGGCCACGCCGCAGCTCGTCGTCGCCGAGCGCCCGATGCGCGATCCGGTTGGTGAACCAGCTCGAGTCCGGCACTTCGTCGAGCGTGTTGACGTTCAGCGCACGGATGTCGCGCCTGTCGCCGAGTTTCGCGAAGGTATTGGCCAGGAAGTCGAGCTGCTGGCTCAGCTCGAGCGGCTCGACCTTGCCGACGTCCACGAGCCGGTCGTCGTCGCGAGTGACAGGGTCGTCCGGCAGGAACCGCGGCGACTGCGCCGTCAGCGAGGCGCCGACGAGAAGTGCCGCGGCGGCAAGGCCGAACGAGACGTGACGGAAGACAGGACGGCTGTTCACGTCAGAAGGCCGCGGAGAAGGTGAAGATCAGCCGTGCCGCCCCGTCGCCTCCGAAGGCGACGTCGGTACGGATGGCCACGCCCGTCGTGTACCCGAGACGGATGCCGACGCCGTAGTCCGTCTCGAGGTCGCGCCACCGCAGCCGCGACAGTGACGGCGCTGCCTGGCCGGCGTCCACGAAGAGGGCGCCCATGACGAACGCGTTCACCTCGTAGCGGTACTCGGCCTGCATCAGGAGGACGGCGTTGTCGCGAAACCGCTGGCGCTCGAAGCCCCGGAGGGTGCGGCTGCCGCCGATCGTCGGCCGCATGTAGAAGGGCACGACGGCGCCGTCATCGGCGTCGTTGTGGTCGGCGACGACGCGCAGCGCCAGCACGCGGGTCCGGTTCCAGAAGGGCACGTAGTGCTGCGCTTCCATCCGCGCCCCGGTGAAGCTCTGACTGCCGTCGCCGCGGTCGTCCACCCGCCGGACGTCCAGAGCGTAGAGCGCCCCGGCCCGCGCGTTCGGGGCGTCGCGCAGGTCCAGGAGGATGCCGCCCCGCCAGACGAGGAAGTCGGGCTGGTGCGAGAGGCCCGGGGCGGTAACGTCCGTGAACAGGTCGCCCAGCTCCGGCTCGTCGTCGCCGTCGTCGGCCGTGGGGACGTCGATCTCCGGGGCCACGACGGCGGCGCCACCGGTCAGCGAGAGGCGCGGGGTCGGGCGGTAGATCAACCCGGCGTCGGCGAAAGTCGCCCCGACGGCAAAGTCGACGCTGTCATCGAGTGCCGGCCGCGGGCCCAGCCCCGAGAAGAGCAGCCTGGCTTCGCGGCGCCGGCCGCCCTGGGCGATGGCCGTCAGCCGGCCGTCCTCGGTCAGCGGATGCAGCCACGTGAGGTCGAGCAGGTACGACCGGCGGAACGAGGCGACGGCGCGCGCACTGAGCTGGCCGCTGCCGAGCGCCAGGCGATAGCCGCCACCGGCCGTGAGGCCGTTGCCCTCGGCCATCCCGCCGACCGTGGCGAACCAGCCCTCCGGCGGGTCGAAGATGCGCAGGATCAAGCGCGAGTCCTCGATCGTGCTGAAGACCCTGTCGATGGTCGGGATCGGCTGCTCGACGGGGATTGCCGCCTTCGCACGGCGCTGGGCCGCCGCCGCGGCGGCACGGGTCTCGGGCTCGTCGGCGGGCTGCGCGTGCGCCGCTCGCGGCGTGAGGCCGGCAGCGCCCGAGATCAGCAGCGCGGCGATCCCCGCACGCACGGCGGCGCGGGCGGCTGCTGGTCGGGCGGACCCGAAAAATGCGCGGAGAGAGGGCACGGTGGCTGCCGACGTTATACAACAGCCCTGCCGGGGCCGACCGAACGCCGCGGTGCCCGGGGCGGCTCAGAAGCCTGTCGAGAAGCCCACCACCAGCCGGACGGGGACGTCGCCGCCGAAGGCCACGTCGGTACGCAGCCCGGCGCCACCTTCCTTGCCGAGGATGACGCCGACACCGTAGCTGGTGAGGAGCGCATCGGCGCGCATCGCCGAGAACCGTGGCCCTACCTGGCCGACGTCGAGGAACACGGCCGCCGACGCGTACCGGTGCACGCGCTGGCGGTACTCCGACTGCAGGAAAAATGCGCTGCGATCGCGGAATCGTTGCCGGTCGTAGCCGCGCAGCGAACGGTTGCCGCCGAGCGCCGGCTGGAAGTAGAAAGGCACGGCCGCGCCGCGCGCGGGCGTCGCCTGCTGTGCGACGCCGTGGAACGCGAGGACGCGTGTCGGCGCCCCGAGGGCGATGTTCTGCTCGACCTCGACGGTCACGGTCCGGAACGCGTAGCCCGCGTCGGCCCTGTCGTCATACTGCTTCCACTCGACGGCGTAGCGGCCGTAGCTCGCCTGGCGCGAGTCGCGCCGCGTATCCACCTGCGCGCCGGCGTGCACGACGCCGAAGGTCGGCTGGAGCGCCATGCCCACGACGTCGGCAGGGGAGTAGCCGCTGTGGAGCGGGAGGATGCTCTCGTTGGTCGATTGCGAGAGCGACGGCTTCACCGCCGCGACGCCGAACGACGTCTGCAGCCAGGGCGTGGCCTGCCAGCGCGCGGCCACGTCGGCAGTCCGCGTCGTCAGGGCGAAGCCGCTCTCGACGCCTGTGGGTTCGGCGCCGAGGCCCGAGAACAACTGCTGCGCATCGCGCCGTTCGGAGACGCCTATCGACAGCGCCCATCGCCCGTCGCGGTCGAGCCGGTGCGTCCAGTCGGCGTCCACCAGGTACGCTTCGCGATGCGAAAACATGGCACGGGTGGTGAGCACGCCTTCGGCCGTGGAGACCCTGTAGCCACCCCCGAGCGCGACGCCGTTGCCGTCGCCCAGCCCGCCCACGCGGGCGAACCAGCCGTCGTCCTTGTTCCTGAACAGCCCGGTCACCGAGCGCAGCACCGCGTGATCGTCAACGGCCGCGACGGGGAGGCCGGGCAGCGGCACGGTCGGGGGCGGTGCCTGGGGAGGAGCCGTCGCGGGGGCCTGCTGGCACCACGCACGACCGCCGCCAATCGCTGCGACCGCGCAGACCAACACGCCGCCCATGACGCGGCAGCAACGTACTCGACGAAACCGGAGACGCGAAATCACCATGCGTGGCGGATGAGATGCAAGTGTAAAGCCATCACCCGACCACTTGGCAAGAGGGAACTTCACGGCGGCATATCAGGATGTCCATATCGTGATGTCGACCCCCTTGAGACACATTGGGTGGGGCGGTAGCCTGCACTCAGACAGCGCGAACCGCCGCTTTACCCGTCAGGGGAGAAAGGGGTTGGATATGGCTGAGGGGGTTCCACCGAAGAACGAAGGGGTCTGTGAGGGGCGCTCCTGGTGACGCACCACGCAGGCCCGGACAGCGGGTCGCCGGCGTCCATCGCCACTGACTCGAGAGCTCGACAGTAGCTCCTGGTGGCTCGTGCCACCCGTCACTCAGGCGCGGTCGCCGACGCAACCTCGTCAACAACCTGAATTCCTTTCACAGGCCCGGTGCCCAGGCGCCGGGCCTGTTCCTGTCTAGGCGGTGATCACGCGCGGCCGCCGTCGAGCAACACCTGAATCCCCCTGGCGAGCGCCGTCTCCGGATCGCCGTCGTCGATTACCCAGTCGGCGGCGGCACGCGCTTCGGGCATGGCGTGGCCGACGGCGATGCCGCATCCCGCCCAGCGGAGCATGGCGACGTCGTTCAGGCCGTCGCCGAACGCGACGACCTCCGCCTGCGCGATGCCGTGGTGCCGCGCGACGGCAGCGACCGCTGTCGCTTTCGTCGCATGCGGGGCGTTGAACTCGAGCAGCTCCGGTGCGGTGACGACGATCTCGGCCGACGTGCCGTGACGCTGCACGGCTTCGGCGGCCCACTCCGTGACGGCGTCCGCGCGGCCATACCAGAGGACCTTGAGCGGGCCCGCGGCGGCCAGCGCGTCGAGGTCGCCTCCCTGAAAACGTAAGGTCCTGTCGACGGGTTGACGCAGTCCCATGATCCACGGGCTGTCGAGCGCGGCGAAGATGCCGTCGCGCGTGTAGAGCAGCACGTCGGCGCCGCGCGTGCGCCCGTCCGCCACCAGGCGCGTGGCCAGCGACGCAGGCACCGGGCAGTGCCACAGTTCGTGGCCCGTATGCGGGTGGACGGCGAGCGCCCCCTGGCTCGAGACGACGTAGTCGTCCAGGCCGAGCAGGTCATGGAAGGCGCACATGCTGGCGTGCTCCCGGCCGGAGGCGAGCACGATGCGGCAGCCTCGCGCGCGCAGCCGTCCGATGGCCTCGGCGTTCGCTTCGCTTACGCGCTTGTCGGGGCCGACCAGCGTGTCGTCGATGTCGATGGCGGCGAGGCGGTACGGAAACGTCGTGTGGGCGTTGGCCGGCATCGTGGTGCCGATTCGGTCGGGCAGGGTTGGCATGTCGTCAGGTCGTCGCAACCGGCGACCTGTCGATCATACAGCGGCCGTGAAAGGCGCCTGGCGGCCCGCCCGCGCGGCGGCTGCGATACTCTGATGCGCGATGCCCGTCCTTCCTCGTCGCACCGTCGGCAGCCTGTTGATCGTGATGGCGCTCGTGCTGTTTGTGACCGGCTGGCAGGCGACGTCGGAGATGCGGCGCTTTCTCATGGTCGCCGAGCGCACGACGGGCGAGGTCGTCGGCCACGAGGCGTTCGATCGCGAGGCGCGCACGCCGCGCGAGCGGTTCCGGATCGTCGTCTCGTACGCGACCGCGGCGGGCACGCGCGTGAGGTTCCGCACCGTGGCCAGCTACGGCGAGCCGCCGTATGCCGTGGGCGAGCGCGTGCCGGTGCTCTACAACCCCGAAGACCCGTTCCAGGCCCGCATCGACACGGCGATGGACACCGTCGTGCCGCTGGTCATCTGGGGCGGGGCCGTGCTGCTGGTGGCAGGCCTCGGGGTGGGCGTCGCGGTATGGGGGCCGACGGGTGATCGACGCCGCTGAGGACGTCGCCAGGGACGCGGGCGTCGCGGCGGACCACTTCGGCCGACGGACACGAGGGACATGAAACGAGTCGGTGTACTGACGAGCGGCGGAGACGCGTCCGGGATGAACGCCGCCATCCGCGCCGTGGTGCGTACGGCGACCAGCGAGGGGCTGGAGCCGTTCGGCGTGCGTGACGGGTTCGCCGGCCTGATGGATGGGCTGTTCGATCCGCTCGACGCGCGCGACGTCGGCGGCATCATCCAGGCGGCCGGCACGTACCTCCGCACCGCGCGTGCTCCCGACTTCCTGACAGACGAGGGGCAGCGCCGCGCCGTCGAGGCGATGGAGCGCGTTGGACTCGACGCACTCGTGGTGATCGGCGGCAACGGATCGCTCGCAGGCGCCGAGGCGCTGTCGAAGCGCGGCGTCCCTGTCGTCGGCATCGCCGGGACCATCGACAACGACGTGCACGGCGTCGAGATCGCGCTCGGCGTCGACACGGCGCTCAACGTCGCGCTCGAGTCGATCGACCGCCTGCGCGCCACGGCGTCGTCGCATCGCCGCGCGATGCTCGTCGAGGTGATGGGGCGCGAGTGCGGCTACCTTGCGCTGGCCGCCGGCGTCGCGGGCGGCGCCGAGGTGATCGTCATCCCCGAACTCGACGTCGGACCCGATGACGTCACCGCCGAGATCCGCCGGATGCACGACCGCGGCAAGACGCACGCGATCGTCGTCGTGTCGGAAGGGGCGCGGTGCGTGCCGCTGCTGCCGGAGCGGCTCGCGAGCGCGGACCTCGGCTTCGTCGTCCGCACGACGACGCTCGGGCACGTGCAGCGGGGCGGGGTACCGAACGTGTTCGACCGGCTGCTCGGGACGCGGCTCGGGGCCGCGGCGGTGCACGAGTGCATCGCGGGCCGGACGGGCGTACTCGTGGACGTGCGCCAGGGGCGGACCGTGACGACGCCGCTGGCCGAGGTGATTGCGACGAAGCGGGAACTGGACAGGACGCTGCTCGACCTCGCGCACGTGCTGGCGAAGTAGCCTGCCGATCCGCCAACGACGGCATTGCGCCGCCGGCGAGCTACCGCGTGAGCGTGGCCTTGTTTGCGGCGACCCAGGCGTCAAGCTTCTTCGCGAGGTCCAGGGCTGCGTCCCGCCACATGCCGCCC
>JBIQIB010000057.1:0-25446 GCA_044508265.1 Acidobacteriota bacterium | reverse complement strand
CGGCCGATGCCGACTTCGCTGCCGGGCAGCGCGAGCCGCGCGACCACGGGATAGTGATCCGCGGCCATGGCGGTGAGCTCGTTGACCACCACCTCGGCACCCTCGATGCGGATGTTCCCGGACGCCAGGATGTAGTCGATACGCCTGTCGGCGACGCGCGTCGGGCTCGCGACGTAGGTGTAGCCGGGGTCGTCGGGACGCGCGGCGGGCCAGACGTCCACGAGGCGTGACATCAGCACGGGCAGCGACTCCTCGTCGGGCCGCGCGTTCATGTCGCCGAGCAGCACCGCCGGTCCGCGGCGCCTGCCGTCGAGGATCTCCGCAATCGCCTGCGTCTGCACGATGCGGTCGGCCAGCTGCGTGTGCAGGTGCGTGTTGTACACCAGGAACGGCACGCCACGGACGTTGACGAGCGCATACAGCAGCCCGCGCTGCTCGCCGGCCGGCGGGTTCGCCTTCGGCAGGTGCGTGTTGGTGCACTCGAGAATCGGATACCGGCTCACGATGGCCGTGCCGTACTGGTGCGGCACCGTCGCGTGGTTGTCCGGATCGTGATCGAGATTGGCGCCGTAGCAGCCATGCCAGCCGAGCATGTCGGCGAGCTCCTGCGTCTGATCGGCGGTGCCGCTGCGCGCCCAGAACCTGTCGACTTCCTGGAGCGCGACGATGTCCACCCCCAGCGACTCGATGACCGTCGCGATGCGCGGCAGATCCAGTGAGCAGTCGGGGTTCGGGGGCATGCCCGGTTCTGCGGGAGGCGTCGTGCAGTCTTCGTTGCCCGCGCCGTGCTTGATGTTGTACGACGCGATGGTCACCTCGCGGTCGGGTGCCTGCGGGCCGGGTTGCGCGAAGGCGGTCGCGCACAGCGACACGGCGACCACGTGGATCAGGACAATCCGTCTCATGGCTCCTCCTTTGGGTTGTCTGGGATTCTCGTCGGCCGCTCGCGAGAGGTGCAAGCTCGGCCATCGGAGGACGGCCCCGAGGGCCGCCCGCTACCGTGGCCGAAAACGGCGAGTGTGGTGCCGGAGCCGGTGTTACGCTCGTCCTCGTGAACGCCTTCATCTCCCCGGCGACGACGATGCCCGACGTCGAAGCGTGCGAGCGGGCACGCCGCAGCCGCGACCCGCGCTTCGACGGCCTCTTCTTCACGGCCGTGACGAGCACCGGCATCTACTGCCGGCCGGTCTGCCCCGCGCCGGCGCCGCTGGCCCGGCACGTGCGCTACTACCCGAACGCCGCGGCCGCCGAGGCCGCCGGCTTCCGGCCGTGCCTGCGCTGCCGCCCCGAGCTCGCACCAGGCGATCCGGCCAGACGGCACGGCGACGACGTCGTCGCTCGGACGCTCGCGCTCATCGACGCCGGCGCGCTGACGGAGGCGCCGATGTCCACGCTCGCGGCGCAGGTCCGGCTGAGCGAACGCCAGCTGCGGCGGCTGTTCGTCGAGCGGCTCGGCGCGCCGCCCGTCGGGGTGCACGGCACTCGCAGGCTGCTGCTCGCCAAGCAGCTGCTGACCGACACGTCGCTGCCGGTGACGGAGGTGGCGATGGCCGCCGGCTTCAACAGCCTGCGGCGCTTCAACACCGTGTTCCGCGACGCCTACAGGATGGCGCCGCGCGACCTGCGCCGGCAGGCGCCGCGGCACGAGACGTCGGCCGGGCTGACCCTTCGACTGGGCTTCCGCCCGCCCTGCGACTTCGAGGCGCTCCTGGCATTCCTGCGGCAGCGTGCGCTGCCCGGGATCGAGGTGGTGACCGACGACAGCTACGCGCGCGCGTTCTCCGGCCGCGAAGGACAAGGCTGGTGGCGCGTCAGCAGGATGCCGGCTCGACGCGGCGAGTCGCCTCACGCGCTGCGCCTCGAGGTGTTCGGCGCACGGCCGGCGGTCCTGCTGCCGCTCGTCACGCGCATCCGGCGCATGTTCGACCTCGACGCCGACCCGCATGCGATAGCTGCCGTGCTCGGCCGCGATCCACGGCTGCGACCGCTCGTCAGACGGTCGCCCGGGCTTCGCGTTCCCGGCGCGTGGGATGCGGCCGAGATCGCCGTGCGGGCCATCATCGGCCAGCAGGTGAGCGTCGCCGCCGCGCGCACCATCGCGACGCGGCTCGCGCGCCGTCACGGCGAGGCGCTGCCGCCAGACCTGCACGCCATCGGCCTGACGCACCTGTTCCCCACGATCGACGCTCTCGCCGATCAGCCGCTCGACGGACTCGGCCTGACGCGCGATCGCGCGCTCGCGATTCGCACGCTGGCGAAGGCGCTCGTCGACGGCCGCGTGAACCTGGCGCCCGGGGTTGCTCTCGACGACTTCGTCGCGCAGTGGACGACCCTGCCGGGCGTCGGGCGGTGGACGGCCCACTACCTGGCGATGCGGGCGCTGTCGCATCCCGATGCCTGTCCCGTCGAGGACCTGATCCTGCGGCGGGCCCTGCCGAACGACGGGACCACCGTCAGTCCGGCGACCCTGCGACGCCATGCCGAGGCGTGGCGCCCGTGGCGTGCGTACGCCGTCATGCACCTGTGGCGGGATGCCGCACACGCGCGTCCCTCCGCCCGCACCACGAGGAGTTCACGATGACCGTCTTTCATACCCACGTCGACAGCCCCGTCGGCCCGCTGCTGCTTGCCGCGTCGGATGCCGGGCTGCACGTCATCGAGTTTCACGCCCCACGCCACGTCGCACCGCGCGGACCTGCGTGGACGGCCGGCGACCACCCCGTGCTGCGCGAGACGGCACGGCAGCTCGAGGAGTATTTCGCCGGCACGCGCGAGGTATTCGATCTGCCGCTCGCCCCCGAGGGCACCGCGTTCCAGCGGCAGGTCTGGCAGACGCTCGCGACGATCCCGTACGGCCGGACGATCTCGTACGCCGAGCTCGCCGAGCGCGTCGGTCGTCCGCGGGCGTCACGGGCTGTCGGTGCGGCCAACGGGCGGAACCCGCTGCCCATCGTGCTGCCGTGCCACCGCGTGATCGGCGCCAACGGATCGCTCACCGGCTTCGGCGGCGGCCTGCCGACGAAGCGCTTCCTGCTCGACCTCGAAGCACGCGTGCACCCGGCGGCGGCCTACGAGGCGATGCGCCTGCCCATGTAGAGGGTTGCGCCGTGGCCGTGGCCGCGGCGCGTCAGCTCGACGAATCCGAGCCGGCGGTAGAACGCGATGGCGCCGCCGTTTGCCGGGCGGACGCCGAGGTGCACGCCCGGCGATCCCGCCTCCCGCAGGCGCGCGGTGAGCGTCTCGACGAGCCGGCGCCCGTAGCCGCGGCGCTGGACCCGCGGCAGCAGGTCGATGTGCAGGTGCGACGGCCACTCGTCGTACGGTTCCGGGGAGAAGTGGCCGCTCGCGTGGTACCAGCTGTGCACCTCCTCGACGCGCGTCCACCCGGACGGATCACCCGGCGGCATCGGGTACCGCGCGCAAAGCGCAGGACGCCATTCCGCGTCGTACCGGGCGTAGAACGTGCGCGAATCAAGTGCCCCCAGCACGTACCCGCAGACGCCGCCGGCATCCTCGAGGACGAACGCCAGCCCCGGCTCGAAGGCGAGGTACGGACCAACGAAGATGCGTCCGAGCGCGTCCGGATCGTCCGCGAAGATCTGCGAGCCGTCGGCCCCGGCATCGCCGGTCCGCAGGCAGATGTCGTACAACGCCGCCTCATCGTCCGGCCGCGCCTGTCGGATTTCCGGGGTCAGGTCTCGATTCGGCATCATTCGGGGGTCAGGTCTCGAGTTCGGCGGTCGTTGGGGTCAGGTCTCCAGTTCGGCGCTTGCCGGGGTCAGGTCTGAACCCGACGCATTTCCGGGGTCAGGTCTGGACGACGCAGGACTGGCGGCCGCAGCCCTCGCGCGTCATGATCACCCGCAGGGCGACCCGCCCGCACACCGCGCCATGAAAGCACGACCGACGCTGCCGCCCGACATCGAAGAACTCCGCGACGTCACGTGGCGGCGGCAGGGCGACCGCCAGGTGGACTCCCCGGCGGACGCCGAACGCTTCGTGGACGAGGTGGGCTTCGCCGCCTGCCTCACGGACTCGCGCCGGCCAGGGCCCTCCCTCTATGTGGCCGTCTGCGGACGCCGCGACGCCGTGCTGCCGCACAACGTGCAGAAGGACCCGGAAAGCTCGCGCACCTGGCTGCTCAAGGACGAGCTCGTCCGCCGCGGGCGCGTGTACTACGCCAAGTTCGGGACGCGCACGCTCTTCATCGCCCCACGCCTCGTGCCGTACTTCCACGCCGTGCGGGGCATCCGTCGTGCGGACGAAGCGGCCCGCCTCAGCAGCGACGCCCGCGCGATGCTGCGCGTGCTGAGGCGAGAGTGGGAGATCAGCACCGCGGACCTGCGGGCCGACGCCGGCATCACCGACAGGGCCGCGTTCACCAGGGCGCTCGACGAGCTCCAGTCGGCCATGCTCGTCGTCCCGAGCGAGGTGTACTACGCCCCTCGCTTCACGTACATCTACACGCTGGCCGTCGGCAGGTTCCCCGACGCCCTGCGACGTCGCATCTCGCGCGAGGTCGCGCTGCGTGAGATAGCCCGGGCCTTCCTCACCACGGCGACGCTGACGACGCGCGGTGAGCTCGCGCGGGTCACCGGGCTGTCACGTGCGGAGGCAGGCCTCGGCAACCGCGCGCTGGTTGCCGAGGGGGTCGCCGAAATGCTCGGGACCGGCGTCTATCGGCTGGCCGCCGTCTCCAGGACCGGACGCCGCGGACGGCCGGGCGCCGACGGCGTCACCTTGTCGTGACCGCGGCCGCGGCCGCGGACCGGCCTGAAGTGGTGCGTGGCCACGTGGAGGGCGACGCGCCCTCCGATGAACGCACCGTGGTCCACCGCATGCCGCCAGTGCAAGCCGCCCCAGATGCGCGCATTGCCAATCTGGCCGAGCAGCGTGCCCAGATTCCTGTACGTCCGCTCGGTCACCTCCAGCTGCGGCACCGCCGCCTTCGACGTCTCGAGCGTCCACTCGACACGCGTGGTACCGAAGAACGCCGCCACAGAGCCGATGAGCGCCGTCGACCAGAACCCGTGCCCTGACGGGTACTCCGGGTGGTTCACGAGCAGCAGCGGCTGCCATGTGGTGTCGGCGTCGGTGCGCGCATTGCCGTCCATGTCGGCAAGCTTGATGGCCGTCCGGGGTCGCCAGGACCTGTAGTGGTACTTCGCCGCGAACCCGGCGATGACCGCATCTGACGCCGCGGTGTGCACCATCGCGAAGAACCGCGCCGCGCGCGGCACGTCGAGCTTCCGTGCGACGGCCAGCCTGACGAGATTGCGGTTCCAGTGCTGGTACGGGTGCTCCGACCAGAAGTAGGCGATGTCGGTCTGCTCCGCCGTGCGCACGGTGCTGTCGCGCCGGCCGTAGTCGCGCGTCTCGATGAAGTCGCGCGTGTAGGTGCGGGAGCCCATCGGCGCCGGGCCGCTCGTCCTGTAGCGGTCCGCGTCGTGCAGCGTGAACGGCTGGATGCCGCCCACCTTGACGTCGGCCGGCTGGGGCTGCCCGTCGGCGCCGGGGCATCCGGCATCCGGCTCGAACTCGCCGACAGGCAGCGGATCGTCGCTGCACGCGTAGAGCACGGTCGTGTCGAAGCCGTCATGCGCGCGAAGCGCCAGCAGGGCCTCGGCCGCCTGCTGGCCGACGCTGACGCCGTCGGACTTCGGCGGCCCGTCAGCGATCGCCGACATGTACGCCGCGTACTGCTCGTCGAGGTACGGCTTGCGCACCTCGGCAAGGCGCGGCCGCACGGTGAGATACGCCGCTGTCGCGACGGCGGCACGCACGTCGGCGTCGCGCGGCGCGTCGATCGCCGCGGCATACGGACGATATCCGCCCTCGATCGCGACGACGGCGTCGTAGACGGCCAGCGACATCATCGTGTGGAGGATCTGCGACGTGCCGCCGGACCGCGGGGCTGCCGCGCTGTGGATGGCAGGTTGCACGATCGTGGCCCATTCGATGACGGGATTCGCTTGCGGCGGACCGCCCGCGACGGCATCGGCCGAGAGAGGATCGGCGGCGGCGGGACCGGCCGCCGCGGGGCCGGCCGCGACACCCAGCGCCGCGGCAAGTGTGAGCAGACGAAACAGCGAATGACGGAACATGACGCCTTCTCCATCGACTGGCCATCGGCCAGCCGCTTGCGATGAACGGGAACGGAAACACGGTGCCCCGGACTTCCGGGGCCCGCATCTGGTTCATCGCAAGGGCGCAGCAGAAGACGACAGCGGCAGCGTGAAGGAGAAGGTGCTGCCCACGCCAGGCTCGCTGACGGCGTGGATCTCGCCGCCATGCGCCTGCACGACGCCGCGCGCAATCGCGAGGCCGAGCCCCGAGCCGCCCCGTCGGGTCCGGGCGGTGTGCCAGAACCGGTCGAAAATGTGCGGCAGGTCCTCGGCCGCGATGCCGGCACCCGAGTCGATCACCTGGACGAGCGCGTTCTCCGGCTGCCTGGCCACCCGCACCTCGACGGTGCCGCCCGCTTCGGTGAACTTGAGCGCGTTGCCGACGAGGTTCGACAGCACCTGCCCGAGGCGATGCGCGTCTCCCTGTACCAGAACCTCCGTCCCGGGGATCGCGAGCGTGAGCTGGATACCCGCGTCGCGCGCCTGCGTGCGCAGGAGCGACACGGCGTCGCGGACCACCAGGCACAGGTCGACGACCTCCACGTCGAGCGCAAGTTGACCGGAGGTCACCGCACTCGCGTCGAGCAGGTCGTCGATCAGCCGTGTCATCGATCGGACCGTGCGGTTGATCGTCGTCACCTGCTGCGCCCGCTGTTCCCCTGTCAACGGCAGTTCGAGCAGCGCCGCGGTGATGGCGATGGTGTTGAGAGGGTTGCGCAGGTCGTGCGAGACCACCGCGAGGACCTCATCGCGCGACATGATGGCGCTGCGGGCCTCCTCGAGCGCCCGGACGAGGCGGTTCCGCTCGCGGCCCAGTTCCCGCTGCGCGTCGATCAGCTCGCGGTGCAACTCCGCCAGCTCTCCGTAGAGCTGCCCGAGTTTCGGATCCACGGCGTGTTCGAGGAGGAGGAGCAGGTCTCCCGCCTCCTGCCCCTCCCAGATCGCGAGGAAGGTGCGGAGCTCGAGCGACGTGGGCGTCGCGACCACGAGCTCCCAGGTGCACGCCGGCTTGCAGCGCTCCTCCGCCGAAAGGATGCGTCGCCATTTCGCGCGCGAGGTGTCGTCCAGCACGCCCTCGAGGCGCTCGCCCGTCAGGTCGCGTCCGACGAGCGCGTCCAGGCGGCCGTTCGACGCCAGCACGACGCCGTCGCCGGAGACCTCGAGCGCGGCGCCTGGATAGCGCTGCAGCGATCGGGGGAGGGAGGAAGTCGTCAACGCCTGCGTTCGCGCAGCAGCTTCGCCGCTTCCCAGGCATCGGCGGCGGTGCCGTCGGCGCCCAGGAGTGCTGCCAGATCGGGCTGCTCCAGGAAGGGACGGCCCCCGACGAGGATGTACGGCGGGGCGTCAGGCAGCGCGCCGCGGACTTCGTTGATCGTCTCGCGCAGCTGGGGCAGATGCGGGGGAAGGGCCGCAGAGAGCGCCACGACCTCCGGGCGCCGGCGCGCGACCAGTTCCACCAGGCTCTCGCGCGGCACCGTCGCTCCGAGAAACAGGGTGTGCCAGCCTTCGACCTCCATGAAGTCGCACAACATCCGCAAGCCGATCTCGTGTCGCTCGGACTCCGCGCAGGCGGCAACCAGCAGCGGACCATCGTCATGCGGCACGGGCGCATCAGCGAAGACCCTGAGCATGGCCGTCTGGGTGATGGCAGTGGCCAGATGCTCCTCCGCCACGCTCAGGAGGTTCTGCTGCCACAGCTCGCCGACGCGGCGCAGCGCCGGCTGAAAGACGCCCAGGTACAGCTCGCGCATCCCCAGCCCGGCGTGACATGCGGCGTGGACGGCGTCGAACGCGCGCCTGCGTTCGCCGGCGCGCACGGCCTCCAGGTAGCACTCCAGCGTTTCCTCTGTCGTCATCGCCTCGCGATCAGCGTCGCCTCGATGGCCATCGAGAACGACGCTCACTCGGGGGCACCCGCGACGGCGGCCAGCCCCGCTTCGATCACCTTCCGCACCGTAGACGCTTCGTCCGGATGCAGATCATCGTCCAGGGCACGGGAGAGCAGCTCCAGCGACCGAACGACTTCCCCGGACGGCACACCGCGCGCCTCGAGCAGATCGCGAAGCCAGACGACGTAGCGGGTGAACATCGCTGGTTCGCCCAGCGCGACCGCCGGCGCCAGATGCTCGATGTTGTAGCGCATGTCCTGCAGGCATTTCTGGCGGCCGCTCTCGCCGAAGCGGTCGAGGAGCTCCGGGCGCTCCGCATACAGCGCGCCCGTGACCGCCAGCGCCAGTGCTTCCTTGCGCGCGAGCAGCGTTTCGGAGGCCTCTTCCCCTAGCCCGTAGCCAGCCACTCGGGTTCCCTTCTCGAGTCCATGAGCACCTCGAACGCCTCGTGACGGACCTCGGTGCGCGCCATGATGTCGGCAGGTTCCCTGCTGTGCGAGGTGGCGTGCTCCGCGCTGGACATGTAGCGGCGGAAGGCCTCCCGGCTCTCCCAGGCGGTGAGGAAGGTGTGCGTTGCCTCACCCGCCTGCGGACGAAGCAGCTGCAGGTACAGGAAGCCCGGAAAGCCGTCCACCAGCCGCGAGCGTTCGCGGAAGTGCTGCTCGAGCGCGGCGCGGTCGTCCTCGGGCACGGTGAGATGGGAGATGAACAGGAACATTGGCGGTGGCTCGTGTGCCGCCGAGGCGCAACCGTCGACCGGCGAAGAGCGCGATGGACTCACGCAGCGCTGGATGAAGCGGACGCCGGGGGAAAGCGCACGACGATCGATGATCGCACGATTCGCTCATCGCGCCTGCGCCGGAGCAGACGACACGAGCCGCTGCAGCGCAGCCAGGCGCTCGCGCGTGCGTTGCGCCTCGCGGCCCTGCCGCCCGGGAACATCCTGCAGGACGGCCGCGGCCTCCTCGAGGAGCAGCCGCGCCTCTCCGGGCCGGCCGAGCGCCAGCAGCGCCGCGCCGAGCGCGCTCTTCGTGACGCCAAGCCGCCAGTCGTCGGGACGCATCAGCGCCTGCTGCCGCGCGAGCGCGTCACGCAGCACCCCCTCGGCAGACGCCGGATCGTCCTGCGCGAGGAGGAGCACGCCGAGTCCGTACTGCAGGTGCGCCATCGAAGGATGGCGATCCCCATAGCCGGACCGCGTCAGCGTCAGCCCCCGCTCGAGCAGCCGCCGGGCCTCGTCGTACTGACCGAGCTCGCGCAGGCAGCCGGCCAGGTTGCCGAGGTTGATGCCGAGACTCGGATGCTCGCTGCCGAACTGCGCCTCGCGGATCGCGAGCGCCCGTCGCAGCGCAGGCTCCGCGCCTGCCGGGTCGCCCTTGTCGAGGCGCGTCAGACCCACGTTGTTCCAGGCCGCGCCGACGTTCGGATGGTCGTCGCCAAGCACCGCCCGGCTGATGGTCAGCGCCTGGAGCAGCAGCGACTCCGCGGTGAGGACGTCGCCGCGCAGGCGCAGCAGGAGGCCGAGGTCGGTCAGGGCCGTCGACGTCTCGCGATGCATCTCGCCGAACACGGCACGGCGGATCGCGAGACCCTCCCGATAGTGCGCCTCCGCCCGATCCAGCGCTCCTGTCTCCTCGAGTGCGCGCCCCAGTTCGATCAGCGTGATGGCGACGTCCTTCGGGTCGGCACCGACTGCCCTGCGCATCGCCAGCGCCTCGTCGAGCACGGCCACCGACGCCGCCGCGTCGCCGCGCTCGCGCATCAGCACGCCGTGTTGAGTAAGGGCAAACGCCAGCGGCAGCGACCCGGCCGGCTGCCCGCGGCGTCCGGCCTCTATCGCTTCCTCGAGCGTGCGGCCTGCGGCATCGAAGAGGCCGAGGCGCTGCTGTGTCCGGCCGATGACGGTAAGCATCTCCGCACGCAACTCCGGCTCGTCGGCCAGGTCTCGGCGAACGTGTGCGGCACCGGCCTCGAGCAGCCCCCGTACGGTGGGCTCGTGCTGCTCGGTCGCGTACGGATCGGCGCCGCTCAGCACGCCGGACAGCACGTCCGCGACGCGTGTCGACCGGGTCGCCGCGAGCTGCGCGCGGTCGCGCTCCTCCGCCAGTCGATACGTGTGGAACGCAACGACACCGGCGGCCGCGATCGCCGCCAGCAGCACGCCTGCCGCCGCCGCCGCGTGACGCCGCAGGAACATGCCGGCTCGATAGACGGGCGTTGCCGGCCTCACGCTCACCGGCTCGTGGCGCAGGTACCGACGCAAATCGTCGGCGAACCCGTCCACCGAGGCGTAACGCTCGAGCGGCACCTTGTTCAGCGCCTTCCCGACGATGGCGTCGAGGTCGGGGCGCATGGCACGGCCGTGCGGTGACGCCTTCGACACGGGCAGCGGCACAACGTCCACAATCGCCTCGAGCAGCGCGGCAATCGAGGTGCCACGGGCCGACACCGGATGGGGCGCGCCAAGCAGGACGTAGAGCAGCATCCCCAACGCATACACGTCCGTCGCCGTCGTCACGGCACCGCCGGTGACCTGTTCGGGTGCCGCGTACTCGGGCGTCAGCAGGAGCGCACCTTCCACAGTCAGCGGCGCCTCGTCGGCATTACGCTCGTCCTCGAGGAGCTTGGCGATGCCGAAGTCGAGCAGCTTGACGGTGCCGTCGCCACGCACCAGCACATTTGACGGCTTGATGTCGCGGTGGACGATGAGGTTCGTGTGCGCATGCGCCACGGCGTCGAGCACCGACAGGAAGAGCCGGAGACGCGCGTCCACGTCCATGGCGCGCGCCTCGCAGTACCTGTCGATGTGCTCGCCCTCGATGTACTCGAGCACGAGGTAGGGCTGTCCCGCCTCGGTGATGCCGGCGTCGATGAGCCTCGCGACGTTGTCGTGGGTGAGCCTGGCCAGCACGTGGCCTTCGCGCCGGAACCGCTCCTCGCTCTCGTGCCCCATCCGCGACGCGTGCAGCAGCTTGACGGCAGCACGCCCGACGAACCGGCCGTCGCTGCGGTCGGCGAGCCACACGGCCCCCATGCCGCCGCGACCGAGCGGCGACACGAGCGTGTACGCCCCGACGCGCATGCCGGCGTGCACCGCGTGCAGCGCCGGCCCAAGCCCGCGCTCGAGAAAGGTGGCGCTGCGCAGGGCGTCACGATCGCCGAGCAGGGTCTCGATGTCGCGCGCGATCCCGGCGTCGTGCTGACGCATGCGCTCCAGCCAGCTGTCGAGCTCGCCGGTCGTCAGCTCGAGGGCCTGATCGAGGTAGGGACTCAGCACCCGCCATCGCTCGGGCGGCAGAGGCGCCGCCGACAGCAGGTCTGCCATGCGTGACGTGACGGCCCGTCAGGTGACGGGCACCGCCTCCCCGAGGGCGCGTCGCAGGTAGATGCGGGCCTTCTCCCACTGACGCTGCACCGTCCGCTCGGACACGCCGCGCATCGCCGCGATCTCGCCGAACGAGAACCCGCAGAAGAACTTCAGGTCGACGACCTCGGCCGACGACGCGTCCACGGCCGCGAGCTCGTCGAGCGCGTCGCTCATCCGCTCCAGCTCGCGTGCATTGCCGGAGGGGACGGCGACGGTCGTGTCGAGGACGGTGATCTCGAACAGGCGTCCGCGCTTCACGGCGTGCCGCCGCCGCACGTGGTCGATCGCGAGCCCGCGCATGACGCGGCCCGCGTATGCCAGGAAATGCGGACCGTCAGGAAACACCGCGTTCGCGCGTGTCGAGATCTGCAGGTAGGCCTCGTGCAGCAGCGTCGTCGCCCCGAGCGCGGCGCGGCTGCCGCGGGCGAAGACCTGACGCCGGGCCATCCGGTGCAGGTCGCGATAGAGCGCGGCGAACAGCCTGTCGGCGGCGGTTCCTGTCTCGGTGGCGGGCGGGGCGGCTGCGTTCATGGCGGTGGTGCGGTGGCGCATCGAGTCAAACGCAGGCGCTGCAGCCGACCGAACGCGGCGCCAGCCATCGATGGTGACGAGTCGGATCCGACGGGCCACCTGCGATCTCCATGGCAGCGGCGTGCGCGCTGCGAAAGGAGCTTCGCCGATGCAAGCCCGTCTGTTGTGGTTATTGCTCTGCCTGATGCAGCTCGCGCAGACCGTGAGCGCCGGCACGCCCGTCTGCCGCCCGCCGGTGATCAACAAGGTCGGCTTCCGCCCCGGCTCGCTCGTGCGCTACATGACCGAGCGCGCGCCCGACGGCCAGCCGTTTCCGGCTGACTTCGAGACCTGCGTGGATCGCGCGTTCGACGCGTGGACGCACGCCAACGCGGCAACAGGGCTCGACGTCAGGTTCGAGCGCGGCACGGGGGGCATCGTCGTGAAGTTCGATAGGCCGGGCGGCCTCGCCCTTGCGCGGAAGGCCGGCGGCGGCTGGACCGGTGGCGTACGTGCGGAGGATGGCTACCTCGAGCAGGCGAACATCTGGCTGTCGGCAGACCGCCGGCTGCTCGACAGCTGCGACGGCGTCACGAAGGTACTGCTGCACGAGATCGGCCACCTGCACGGCCTCGGCGACGTGCGGTCGTACGCCGGGCCGTCGGTGATGAACCGCGCGGCACGGCGCAACGACACCGGTGGCCGCATCCCGCTCGCGCCGACGGGCTGTGACGCCAGGCAGGCCTGGCGCGCCGCCTCCGCTACGCCGTCTGCACCTCGCTCGCGGGGTGCGGCAGCCACTGCTCGGTCTCGGCCACCGTCCGCGGCGGCACGCGCTCGTGCAGTAGCAGCTCGGTCGCCAGCACCTGCGGCTCCGCGTGGAAGTGCTGCTGCATCACGGGCCCGCAGAGCGTCTGGCAGACGGCCAGCAGACTCATGCCCAGGTGATGTGCCATCCACGAGCGGACCACGATGGGCTCTCCGCCGCTGTAGTCGACCGCCTCGTACAGCCCGTAGCGGCCCGACCAGCCCAGGCGCTCCATTTCGTAGAGGTTGCGGAGGGCCTCCCGCGGATCGACGAGCAGCGCGAGGAACGACGCGTACGGCGAGATGACCAGCGCCTTCGCGTCCATGCGCTTCAGCGCGACGTCGGGCAGGCCGAACGCGGCATACCCGGGCTCGGCCGGGTCGACGCCGACGTGTGCCGACTCCGAGATCCCCCACGGTACCCGCCGCCACCGCGTGTACTTCTGCTGCAGGCGGACGATGGCGCGCATGCTGTCGTACATGATGGTGCGCGGATACTGCCGCATCCAGAGCGCCGGCATCAGGTACTCGAACATGGTGCCGGTCCACGACGACAGGACCCGCTCGCCCGACGAGATGACGTGCGTGCGGCCCAGGTGGAACCAGCTTTCCTGCGGCGCATCGCCCTTGGCGATGGCCACGAACGCCGCGATGCGCGCCTCGGACGCGAGCAGGTCGTACGTGGACGCCTCGAGACGATCGGCGCCGGCGTCGTAGCCGACCGACAGCGTCTTCTTGCGCGGGTTGTAGAGAAACGCGAACTGCATGTTCGAGACGAGGCGGTCGGCGTCCGCCGCCAGCGTCTCGAGTCCGGCCTGCAGGTCTGCCGTCATGCCCGTCGCGAGCCACCGCCGCGTGCGGACGATGCGATCGACGAGCTCGCCGGCCCACCACCGCACGTCCTCGTCGCTGGCGGCGCTGAGCAGATGACCAGCGAGTTCCTCGAGGGTCGGCAGCGCCTCGCGCCAGTCGGGCCCGGTCCTGAGGATACGCTCAGCCAGCACGCGGCCCGCGGGATGTTCCAGCGAGTCGAGCTCGCGGGCGACGGCACAGATGCCCGTCCACAGGCGGTCCGCATCGGGCGGCTGCTGCGCGAAGGCGAGCGCTGCCTGCTTCAGCGTCCACAGGCACGCGGCGAGGTTGCCGCTGTCAACCGTGGACACGAAACGCGGCTCGAGAGCCTCGCGCGTGTCGGTGGCCGCCCAGTTGACGAGGTGCCCGCGCTCCCAGGGGAGGCCGGCGGCGCCATCCAGGGTGTGCCGCGTCTGCTCGAGGAACTCGGGCACCGTGAGGTAGCCGAGGTGGACGGCGGCGATGCGCGCGTTCAGCAGGAACCCGAGGTTCGTCGGCGACAGGCGCTCCGCAACCAGGCCGTCCTCGCGGACGTGATCAGGGATCAGCGCATGCCGCTCCGGCGTGCTGAACTCGCGGAAGTAGCGCCACATGCGCACGGCCTGCGACCCGAGCCAGCGTTCGTCGCTGTCCTGGAGCACCAGCGCACTGCTGCGTGGCGGACGGCTCAGCCACGCCGCGAGCGGCGCGGCGAGGATCCAGAGGCCGATGACCGGTGCGGCCACGAGGAACGCGGGCCCGCGCGCGACGCCGAGCACGAGCAGCAGCCCTGCGGCGACGACAGGCAGCGCCTCCAGATAGAAGTCCGCGGCACGACGCGGGCCGGCGGCCTCCTTGGCTTCGGCCGCGGTCTCCCACTCGAGGAGCCGCTGCCGCGTGACGAAGACACGCGCCAGCGAGCGGGCTATTGCGTCGATCGCCAGCAGCGCGTCGTGCAGCAGGAACGTCAGCGTCAGCAGCGCCATCAGGTGCTGGCGGCCGAACGTCCGCATCGTGTCGGTGAACCAGAGGCCGAAGCCGCGCCGTCCCCACGGCGCGCGCGTCATCGCGACGAGCAGCGCGGCGTACGCCGGCATCAGCAGGATGGCGACGGTGAGCGCGGTCCACAGCCACGCCGAAGCGGGGAAGATGAACCAGCCGGCCAGCAGGAGCAGCAGCGTCGCGGGCTCGAACAGGCTGCGCCGCAGGTTGTCGGCGATCTTCCAGCGCGAGACGACGCTGAGCGGATTGAGCACCAGGCGTGACTGCGCGTCGGGCACCCGCGTCATCAGCCAGCGGAGGATCTGCCAGTCGCCCCGCATCCAGCGATGCTTGCGGCGCGTGTACGCGCTGAAGTGCGTGGGGTAGTCGTCAATCAGCTCGATGTCGGAGACCAGTCCCGCGCGCGCGAACGCGCCTTCGATGAGGTCGTGACTGAGCAGCGCGTTGTCGGGAAAGCGCGTCTCGAGCGTCTCCATGAACGCATCCACGTCGTAGATGCCCTTGCCGGTGAAGCTGCCCTCGCCGAACAGGTCCTGGTACGCGTCTGAGACGGCGCGTGTGTAGATGTCGAAGCCGGTCTGGCCCGACAGCAGGCTCGCGAGCCAGCTCTGTGACGCCGAGTGCGTGCTGATCCCGATGCGCGGCTGCAGGATGCCGTATCCCTCGACCACCATCTTCGTTCCGGGGTCGACGACCGCGCGGTTGAGCGGATGGGCAAGCGTGCCGACGAGCCGGTGGGCGGCATCGCGCGGCAGCTGCGTGTCGGAGTCGAGCGTGATCACGTAGCGGATCGCGCGCAGCGTCTCGAGCCGTCCCACTTTCACCGGGAACGCGTCGAACCTGCCGCGCAGGAGCCGGTTGAGATCGAGCAGCTTGCCGCGCTTGCGCTCCCATCCCATCCACCGCTTCTCGGAGGGGTTGTAGATCCGGTGCCGGTGGAGCAGGTAGAACGGCGTGTGGTTCGTGGTGCCGTACCGCTCGTTCAGCCCGCGCACCAGCGATTCGGCCAGCGGCACGAGCGGATCCCCGAGCGAGTCGTCGGGCTGCTCGGCGTCCACCGAGTCGGTCACGAGCGCGAAGTGCAGGTGCGGGTCGCGATTCGCGAGGTAGCGGATCTCGAGGTCCATCACGAGCTCGTGGACCTGGCGTTCGTGCAGCAGCAGCGTCGGCACGGCCACGAGCGTGCGGTACTCGGCCGGGATGCCGTCCGAGAAGTCGAGGCGTGGCAAGGCGCGTGGCCTGACGGCGACGGGGACGAGCCCGTTGATCAACTCCACCGCCACCTGCGTCGCCGGCAGCAGCAACAGCAGCGACGCGACGACGGCCGACGTCGGGACGTCGATGTTGCTGAGCATCAGCACCACTATCGCGAGCGTCACGAACGCGATCCCGCCGAGGTACGTCGCGGCGGGATGCTCGCGAACGAGCAGCGCGAGCCGGTGCAGCCGCGGCAGCTTCACGCCGACCCTGGCGCGCAGCGCGGCGACGCCTCGGTCCACGAGGTAGTAGCCGACGTGCGCGCGCCGCGTCGCTGCGACGTCTCCCGAGTGCATCGCGTAGGGCGCCGTCGCCGCGGCCAGTTCAATGGCGGCCTCGGCGACCTGCCGTTCGTTCCGGGTGGAGTGCTTGGCGAGATACGACACGACGTGCCTGTAGGCGTCGCGGCTCTCCTTCTCCATCGCGAGATAGGCGCGCGCGGGGTCGCGGGCGAGCACGGCGTCCACCAGGCTCACGCTCGTGAACAGCTCGCTCCAGTCGGCCTCGGAGACGTGACGGATGCTGTCGATGAGGCGCGGGATCTGGACGTGTGCGGGGCAGTCGCCGGGTTCGGCCACGCACGCGAGCAGCCTGTCGAGCAGCGCCAGCATGAGCGCGGGACGCATCGCCCAGAGCTCACCGAGTTCCAGGTCGTGGACGTCCTGCAGTCCCTGCAGGAACGCCACGAGCGTCGCATCGTCGAAGCCGTTGTCGGTCTCGTCGCAGTAGGTCTCGGCGATCACGGCGACGCGGGGCACGAGGCCGCTCTCGAGCACGACGGCCGGCATCTCGGGCGTGCTCCAGACGAACTCGCGCGCCTCACGCTCGGCAGCCGAGACGAGGCGTGCGTTGTCGGTGATCCAGGTGCGGCCCGGCATGGCCGCTTCGTCGCTGGTGGCGGCCTTCGCGATCATCCGTCGCAGGTCGTCGCGCAGCCGGTTGGTCCGGGCGCGCAGCTGCCGCCCGCCCGGGACGTGCTGCGTCGGGTCGGGCAGGCGGTTGCCGAGCCGGGTCCCGGCAGCGCGGAGCAATTCCACGCGCGCAGAAATCGGCGGGCCGGCCTCGGGCTCGGCGAGGCGCTGGCGAATCGGGAAATCCGTGATGGGAAGTACTGGCTCAGGGTGCACAGGCAGCTCCGGATCAGCGATAACTCGCGGCCTGCATTTCGAACATCTCGGCGTAGCGTCCCCGCTGCGCCATGAGTTCGGGATGGCCGCCGTCCTCGACGATGCGCCCGTCCGACAGCACGACGATGCGGTCGGCCATGCGCACGGTCGAGAACCGGTGCGAGATGAGCAGGGCCATGCGGCCTGCGGTGAGTTCAGCGAAACGCTGGAAGACGTCGGCCTCGGCACGCGCGTCGAGCGAGGCGGTCGGCTCGTCGAGGATGAGCAGTTGCGCGTCGCGCAGGTAGGCGCGCGCCAGCGCGACCTTCTGCCACTCGCCGCCCGACAGATCGAGACCGCCGTCGAATCGCCGGCCGAGCAGCTGGTCGTAGCGGCCAGGCAGGCGATCGATGACCTCGCTTGCGAGGCTCTTGCGCGCCGCGTCGCGTATCCGCACGTCGTCGTGCTCGCGATCGAGGCGGCCGACGGCGATGTTCTGCCGGGCGGTCATCTCGTAGCGCACGAAGTCCTGGAAGATCACCCCGATGATGCGGTGCAGATCGTCGAGGTCGTACTCGCGCAGGTCCACGCCGTCGAGCAGGATGCGCCCGGCCGTCGGGTCGTAGAGCCGCGTGATCAGCTTGACGATCGTCGTCTTGCCCTGGCCGTTCTCGCCGACCAGCGCGACGCGCTCGCCGGCCGAGATGCGGAAGTCGAGGTCGTCGAGAACGAGGCGGTCGTTGCCCGGATACGCGAACGACACGTTCTCGAACAGGAAGCCGTCGCGAATCGGCCGCGGTGCCGGCAGGCCCTGGGCACCCGACGCGATGCTGGGCCGGACGCGGAAGAACTCGACGAGGTCGGTCAAGAACAGCGACTGGTCGGCGATGCTCGAGAAAGTCGCGAAGATCGTCTGGATGCTCGCGCTCGCACCCGCAATGCTGCCCGCGAGGAACTGCAGCGTGCCCCAGGTGAGGTCGCCCGTCACCGTGCGGTAGATCACGTAGGCGTAGGCGGCGTAGTAGCTCCCGGTGCTCACGAGCGACAGCAGGGCGCCGGCGAGCAGCCGCCGCTTCGCGAGCGCGACGTTCTGCGTGTAGAGGGTGTCCGACAGCCGCGCGTACTCGCCGGTGATGTACGGCGAGAGGCCGAACAGCTTCAGCTCCTTTGCCGACTCCTTGCTGGCGCCGAGCACGCGCAGGTAATCGAGCTGCCGGCGCATCGGCGTCTGCCTGACGTTGAGCGCGTACCCGAGGAACGCGTAATGGCTCTCGCCGATGAATGCCGGAACGACGGCGAGCACCAGCGCCAGCAGCAGCCACGGCGAGAAGTACAGGATGCTGAGCGACAGCGACACCGCGACGATGAGCTGCTGCGCCACGGCGCCGAGCGCCTGGATCATCGCGACGCGGTCGGTCGCCTGCACGCGTGCACGCTCGAGCTGGTCGTGGAACGCCGGGTCTTCGTACGCCCGCAGGTCGAGGCGCGACGCGTGCTCCATGACCCGCACGCTTACGTGCCGCGTGAAGCGATCGGCGAGCAGGGAGTCGAAGAAGCCGATGGTGCGTCCGAGCAGGCTGCCCGCCACGGCAAGGCCGCACTCGAGCGCCACGAGCCACCAGAAGCCCGGCGGCAGCTCGCCGCCGCCGGTCTTGATCTGCACGCCGTCGAGGATCTGCTTGGCCACGGTCAGCATCGCCAGCGGGATCAGGGCCGCGACGATGCGGAACGCCCAGCCACCGGCGACCACCCACGGCCCCGATTCCCAGACGATGCGCATCAACGCCGGGATGTTGCGGAGGGCTTGGGCGCGCTCACGCCAGCCGTGCCAGAACCGAGGAGTCTCGTCAGCCATTCTTGGAAGAGCGACGGCCGGGAAGGCCGCTGCAGTGCTTAGCTGAGCAAGGATCGGGCCAGCCCTCGGCAAGGGGGAACCACCATGAGCCGCCACCACTGACGAGCTGTGTGGCGGAAAGAATTACACGGACGAGTCGTTCTGGGGTTGCGCGTTGCAGCTCCTCGCCACCCACCTCGACCGTCGCGTGGGATACCTGATGTTGGGGCGGTGCCAGCGCAGGAGCGGACTCGGCCGCCGCACCTGCAACGACTCGCGCGAGCGGGGCGTCAGAACAACGATGGGATAACTCGGAAGGCGCCTCGTGCAGGGCGCCTCGCGCTGCTCCCGGCGGCTGCGTTGGCGTGCCTGCTCTTCTCGTCCGGCTGCCGCGAAGGAACCGCTGCCGGCGAGGTCACGGACGGGGCAGGCGCCCTCATACCCGCCGTCGAGGTGACGCAGGCGCGCACGGGCGCCGTTCCGCTGTTCGAGCGCCTCACGGGCACGGTCCGCGCGTCTGGCGAAGTCGCGATCTATCCAGAGGCTCCCGGCTCGATCGTCGAGGTCGTCGCGGAGAACGGCAGCACCGTGCAGCGCGGCGACGTGCTCGTCCGCATCCGCACCGCAGGCGCCAGCGCCCAGATCGACCAGGCCGAGTCGTCTCTCGCCGTGGCGCGCGCCGCGCAGCGCGAGGCGGAGGCCAGCCTCGAGCAACTCGAAGCGCAGTACGACCGCAACGCGACGCTCGGCGAGCAGGGCCTCGTCGCGGCAGACCTCGTGACGACACTGCGGACGTCCGTGGAGGCGGCTCGCGCGGCCGTGGCACGGACGCGCGCCGAAGTGGCGCGCGCCGAGGGCGCCGTCGCCGAAGTGACGGAGGTGGCGCGCCAGAGCATCGTCCGGGCCCCGATCTCCGGACGGGTGGGCCAGCGGAATGCCGAAGTCGGCATGCGGGTAGATCCGCAGGTTCCGCTCTTCGTGGTCGGACGACTCGGAAACGTGCGCGTCGAGGTGCCGGTGACGCAGGACCTCCTCGGCAGGATCCGGCAGGGCCAGCGCGTCGAGATCCGTACACAGAGCGAGCAGTCGGCAATCGTCGCCGAGGTGTCGCGCATCTCGCCGTTCCTTGCAGCGGGGTCGTTCACGGCCGAAGTGGAGATCGACGTCCCGAACGATGACGGGCGGCTGCTGCCCGGCATGTTCGTGACCGTGGACGTGTACTACGGCGAAAGCGACAGCGCCACGCTCGTGCCGGCAAGCGCGCTCTACACGCACCCGGATACGGGACAGGTGGGCGTCTACGTCTCGGCTGCCGGGCCCGAGGCGGCGGCTGACGCAGACGACACCGGCCGCATCGAGGCGAGTCCGCTGCAGTTCCGTCCCGTGACCGTCGTGGCCGAGGGACCAGAGACGATGGCCGTCAACCAGGTGCGAGAGGGCGAGTGGGTGGTGGTCGTCGGGCAGCACCTGCTCGCCGCGCAGGCGGCGCGCGAGCAGCCGCAGGGCCGCGTCCGCCCGATCGGCTGGGAGCGGCTGATGGAACTGCAGTCGCTGCAGCGTGACGACCTGCTCCGCGAGTTCATGGCGCGTCAGCAGCGAATCGCCCAGACGACGGCAGCGGCCGGCGGACGGCCCCAGGGACAGGAGTGACGCATGGCCTCGATGGTCGACACATCCATCCATCGCCCCGTGGCCGTCACGATGCTGTACCTGATCGTCATCACTGTAGGCGCCGTCGGATTCCTGTACCTGCCTGTCGACCTGCTCCCCCGGATCGAGTTCCCGCGTCTCTCGGTCACCGTCGACTACGCCAACGTCGGGCCCGAGGAGATGGAATCGATAGTCACCGATCCCCTCGAGAACGCGCTCTCCGGAATTCCGAACCTCGAGCGCATGACGTCACGGTCGGAAGAAGGCCGCAGCCGCGTCAGCCTCGAGTTCAGCCGCGGGACGAACATCGACGAGGCCGCCAACGACGTGCGTGCCGCGCTCGATCGCCTGCGCGACGAGCTGCCTCTCGAGGCCGAGGCGCCGGCGATCTGGAAGTTCGACGCCGACGCCCAGGAAGTCGTCGTGCTGTCGGTGGCATCCCTGCGGGACCTTGCCTCGACGACGCAACTGCTCGAGCGTGAGCTTGCCCAGCGCTTCGAGCAGATTGCCGGCGTCGGCGCGATCAACGTCCGCGGGGGTATCTATCGCGAGATTCAGGTGCGCCTCCGGCGCGACCGCCTGCGCGCGGCCGGGCTCACGGCGACGGACGTCGCCGACGCCCTCGCGCGCGAGAACGTGCAGCTGCCTGGCGGCAACGTCAAGTCGGGCATCAACGACCTGTACGTCCGCACCCTCGGCGAGTATCGGGATCTCGACCAGATAGCGGCCACCGTCGTGACCACGGCGGAGTCGGGCCCCATCCGCGTGCGCGACGTCGCAGAGGTCGTGGACGGCTACGAGGACGTGCAGAACCTGGCAGAGGTGAACGGCGTCCCCGTTGTCCGGCTGGGCATTCAGAAGCAGAGTGGCGCGAACACCGTCGCGGTGGCCGAACGCATTCGCGAGACGGTCGCCCTCGTCAATGACGAGCGCGACGATCTCCATCTCACGATCGACAGCGACCAGAGTCATTTCATCCAGCAGTCGATCGACAACGTGCGCTCGTCCGCGCTGTGGGGCGGCCTTCTGGCGATCGCCATCCTCTACGTGTTCCTGCGCAACGGGTCGACGACGGCAATCATCGCGCTGGCGATCCCGATCTCGATCATGGGCGCCTTCGGACTGCTGTACTTCACAGACCTCACGCTGAACCAGATGACGTTCGGCGGGCTGGCCCTCGGTATCGGGATGATCGTCGACAACTCCATCGTCGTCATCGAGAACATCGTCCGGCAGCGGCAGCGTGGCAGGACCGCCATGGACGCCGCGAGCGTCGGTACGCGCGAGGTCGCCGGTGCGGTCGTCGCGTCCACCCTCACGACGTGCGTCATCTTCCTGCCCGTCGTCTTCATGCGGACGACGAGCGGGCAACTGTTCCAGACGCTGGCGCTGGTCGTCGTCTTCACGCTGACGTGCTCCCTGCTGGTGGCGCTGACGCTCGTACCCGTGCTGGCCAGTCGGTTCCTCACCGTCCGGCCCGACAGCGAGTCGGGAGGAGAGAGGGCGACGTCTACCAGGCGCATCATGGCGCGGCTCGATCGCTGGTACGCGCGCTGGTTGCGCACGGCGTTCGCACATCGCACACCGGTGCTCGCCGTCGTGGGAGTGCTCGTCCTCGCTGCGGCGGCGGCGTGGCCGCTGATCCCCGTCGAACTTGCGCCCCGGATGGAGACCAACGAGATCGACGTGGAGCTCGAGATGGGGCGCGGTACGAGCATCGCCGTCGCGCAGGTCTATCTCGACGAGCTCGAGTCGATCGTCCGGCCGCTGCTGCCCGACGACGAGGTCGCGTCGTTCTCGACGGAGGTGCGGCGGGATGGCGATGCGGAGGTCGAGATCAGGCTCGTCGAGGCCGGTCAGCGCTCGATGGATCCGGCGCTGCTGGCCGACCGGCTGCGTGAAGCCACGATGGGGCGCATTCCCGGCGCGGAGATCCGCGTGGACGCGCAGTCGGGGCTGTGGGTGCTGCGCCGTCTGTTCAGCGCGGGTGGCGGCGACGAGGAGATCGAGGTCCAGCTGCGCGGCTACGACATCGAGCGGGCCATGGACACCGCCAATCTCATTCGGCAGCGCATGCAGCGCGTGCCCGGCGTCGTCGAAGTGAACGTGACCCAGCGCGAAGGCCGGCCCGAGCAGAACCTGCGCTTCGAGCGGGCCCGGATCGCCGACGCGGGCCTGTCGGTGGCCGACGTCGCCGAGGCGATCCAGACGAACGTGGGCGGGCGCCGCGCCGGCTACTTCCGTGAAGGCGGCGATCAGTTCCCGATCACCGTGCGGCTGCGGCCGGAGGATCGCCTCACGGCCCAGGACATCAACGGCATCTCGGTCAGGACACCGGACGGGCAGATGCTGCCGGCATCGGCGCTCGTGCGCGAGGAGGAAGGCCGCGGGCCGACCGAGATCAATCACATCGACGGGCAGCGGGTCGTCTTCATCACGGCGAACCTCGAGACGGGCGTCGCGCTGGGCGACGCCGTCGAAGACATCCGTGCCGAACTGCGGGATCTGCCGCTGCCCCCCTCGTTCTCGGTGGTGTTCGGCGGCGCGTACCGCGAGCAGCAGGAGGCGGAGCGCGACTTCGTCATCGCGGTGCTGCTGGCGCTGGCGCTCGTCTACATGGTGATGGCCGGCCAGTTCGAGCGGTTCCTCGATCCGCTCGTCGTCATGAGCAGCGTGCCCGTTGCGCTCGTCGGCGTGGTGCCGGTGCTGATCCTGACGGGGACGACGATCAACGTCCAGAGCGTGATGGGCATGGTCATGCTCATCGGCATCGTCGTGAACAACGCCATCGTTCTCGTGGACTACATCAACCTGAAGCGCCGCGAGGACGGCATGGCGCCGCTGGACGCGGCGCTGGAGTCGGGCCGCACGCGGCTGCGGCCGATCCTGATGACGACGGCGACCACGGTGCTCGGGCTGCTGCCGCTGGCGCTCGGCTGGGGCGAGGGGGCTGGGCTGCAGGCACCCCTCGCGCGCGTCGTCGTCGGCGGCCTGCTGGCGTCGACGGCCGTCACGCTCTTCCTGACGCCGGTGCTCTACGTCAGTGCCACGGCATGGTCCGACGCCGCACAGGAAGCGCTCGCCCGCCGTTTCGGGCGGCGCGCCCCCGCAGGTCGTCCGGCGTGAACCTGATACCGAGCTGCCGGCACTGTCGGTACTAGAATCACGTGCCGGGCAGGAGGGCGGGGCAGGTGCTCCGCCGGTCCGGACGGGAGAGTGGGCGTGGCGAGGATCAATCTTCTGACGATTGGAGTGGCGGGGCTGCTGATGGCGTCGGCGGGCGTCGCCGAGGCGCAGTTCCGTGGCGGCCGGACGCCCCGGCAGGGTGCCTGCTTCTACAAGGACGCCAACTACCGCGGCGCGTACTTCTGCGCGGACGCCGGCGAGGAGCTGGAGTCGATGCCGTCGGGCGCCAACGACGAGATCTCGTCGATCAGGATCTTCGGCGGCGCCGAGGTGGTCGTCTACGAGAGCCGGCGCTTCCGCGGGAACTCGCGGGCGTTCACGCGTGACGTCAGCAACCTCGAACGCGAGCGGCTGAACGACAAGATCTCGTCGGTGCAGGTCCTCGGGCGGTCGTTCACCGGCGGGCGTCCGCCGTTTGGCGGAGGCCGGGGCGACAACCCCGAGCGCGTCATCCGCCGTGCCTACCAGGACCTGCTCGATCGCGAGCCCGACGCTGCCGGCATGCGCCAGTACCGCCGGCGCATGATCGACGACGGGTGGACGGAAGCGCAGGTGCGCGAGTCGATCCGCAGCAGCCCGGAGTACCGCGAGAAGCAGACGATGACGCCGGCGAGGGCGCAGGAGATCGTGGCCCGCGCCTATCGCAACGTGCTGCGGCGCGACCCGGACCCCGGCAGCCGCTCGTACGTGCAGCGGGTCCTGCGTGACGGCTGGACGCAGCAGGACGTCGAACGCGAGCTGCGGAAGAGCCCGGAGTATCGGAACCGGCGTTGACGTCGCACGCCGGTCACCGCGGCGCGAGCGAGACGCGGCTGGCGTGGACGCTGGCGCTCATCGTCCTCTACGCGCTCGCGGAGGTCGTCGGCGGGCTCGTGTCGGGGTCGCTCGCGCTGCTCGCCGACGCGGGCCACATGGTGTCTGACGCCGGGGCCATCGGTCTCTCCCTCCTGGCGTTCCGCTTCGCGCGACGCGCGCCCACCGCCTCGCGGACATATGGCTTTCATCGCGCCGAGATCCTCGCGGCGCTCGCCAACGGCGCGCTGCTCGTGGGCATCGCGCTCTACATCGGCGTCGAGGCCGTGGAGCGGCTGCGCGACCCGCAGCCCGTGGCGGCGCCGCTCATGCTGGCTGTCGCGGCGGGTGGCCTTGTCATCAACGCGCTCGCGCTCTGGCTGCTGCACGGGGAACGGCACGGCAGCCTGAACGTCCGCGGTGCGTGGCTGCACGTCATGGCCGACACGCTCGGGAGCGTGCAGGTCGTGGCGGCGGCGGGCCTCATCTGGGCGTTCGGGTGGACGTGGATCGACCCGCTCGCCTCCCTCCTCATCGCCGGCATCGTCGTCGTCTCGTCATGGGGGCTGCTCAAGGGCGCCGTCGCGGTGCTCATGGAGGGCGCGCCGGGGCACATCGACGTGGACGTCGTGCGCGACGCGCTGCTCGGGGTGGAGGGCGTCACCGACGTGCACGACCTGCATGTCTGGAGCATCACGAGCGGGCTCGTCGCGCTCTCGGCGCATCTCGTGGTCGAGCCGGAGTCGGCGGGGGACGTGCTGCGGCGTGCGACGACGGTGCTGCGGAGGCGGTTCCCGATTGAGCACGTCACGCTCCAGATTGACGTGGGCGTGGCGTGTCATCAGGTGACGCACTGGGAGCGCGACTGACAGGGTGTGCGCCTGGCCCTAGTGATGGCCGCAGGCGCGCTGACCGCGCTGCGAACGCCGTTTTCCTGCGCGTGGTGGGGACGCAGTTGCCCGTTCTGCCGTCTTTTGGCTAGAATGGGAGTTCCTCCTGGGCTTCATGCCCCGTGCTGGGAGGTCGTTCAACGGTAGGACACCGCGCTCTGGACGCGGGTATCGGGGTTCGAATCCCTGCCTCCCAGCCA
>JBIQIB010000211.1:0-3606 GCA_044508265.1 Acidobacteriota bacterium | reverse complement strand
CTGCCACCGGGCGATCTGGCGCAGGTGCGGTTCTCGCGCGACGAGACGAAGCTCGCCCTGATGCTGAGCTCGGATACCTCTCCGAACGACGTGTACGTCGTGGACCTCGAGGCACGGCAGAGCGCCCGGCTGACCACGGCCCTCAATCCGGAGATCGACGAGCGTCACCTGGTACCGTCGGAAGTGGTGCGGTACAAGAGCGGCGACGGGCTGGAGATTCCGTCAATCCTGTACAAGCCGCAGGGCGCGTCGGCAGACAACAAGGTGCCGGCGCTCGTGCTGGTGCACGGCGGGCCGGGCGGCCAGAGCCGCACCGGGTACTCCGCGATGACCCAGCACCTCGTCAACCACGGGTACGCGGTGCTCGCCGCCAACAACCGCGGGTCGTCGGGCTATGGCAAGACGTTCTTCCACATGGACGACAAGCGCCACGGCGAGGTGGACCTCGACGACATCGTCCATGGCCGCGAGTACCTCGCATCGCTCGACTGGGTGGACGCCGATCGCATCGGTATCATCGGCGGCTCGTATGGCGGCTACATGGTGGGCGCGGCGCTGGCGTTCCGGCCGGACGTGTTCGACGTCGGCGTCAACATCTTCGGCGTGATGAACTGGGTACGGACCCTCACGAGCATCCCGCCCTGGTGGGAGTCGTTCAAGGAGTCGCTGTACGACGAGATGGGCGACCCGGCGACCGACGGCGAGCGCCACCGGCGGATTTCGCCGCTCTTCCACGCGGCGAACATCAAGGTGCCCTTGCTGGTGATACAGGGCGCCAACGACCCGCGGGTGCTGCAGGCGGAGAGCGACGAGATCGTCGAGGCGGTCAAGGCCAACGGCGTGCCGGTCGAGTACGTGCTCTTCCCTGACGAAGGGCACGGGTTCACGAAGCGCGAGAACCGGATCACCGCTTCCGACGCGTACGTGACGTTCCTCGACAGGTACCTGAAACAGGCAGGGCGCCAGGGCACGTAGCCCGGGCGCCCTCCCGGCGGGCGTGTCAGATCCGGTCGGCTACCGCGCGCGCGAACGTCGAGCACGGCGTGGGCGTGGCGCCGGCCGGAGTCAGATCGGCCGTCCGGTAGCCCTCGACGAGCGCCTTCGCGACTGCGGCTTCGATCGCTGCCGCTTCGTCTTCAGCCTGCCACGAGTGCCTGAAGCACAATGCGATGGAGCCGATGGCGCCGACGGGATTCGCGAGGTCCTTGCCCGCGATTGTCGGCGCCGACCCGTGCACGGGCTCGTAGAGCGCGGGTCCGTCGCCAAGGCTGGCCGACGGCAGCAGGCCGAGCGATCCACAGACGGCCCCGGCTTCGTCCGAGAGGATGTCGCCGAACAGGTTCTCGGTGAGCACCACGTCGAACTTGTTGGGCGTGAGCGCCAGGCTCATCGCGAACGAGTCCACCAGCTGGTGCTCCAGCGTCACGTCCGGGAACTCGGGCGCCAGCGCCGACACCACGCGCCGCCAGAGCACCGACGTCTCGAGGACGTTGGCCTTGTCTACCGACGTGAGCTTCCCCCGCCGCGACTGGGCGAGCTGGAACGCGACGCGCGCGACGCGCGCGACCTCGGCTTCGGTGTACCGCATCGTGTTGAGGGCGGACGATCCGTCGTCGGCAATGCCGCGCGGCTCGCCGAAATACAGCCCGCCGAGCAGCTCGCGCACGATCAGCAGGTCGGTGCCCTGGAAGCGCTCCGGCTTGAACGGGGTCGCGTCCTCGAGCCCGTCCCACGCCCTGGCGGGTCGCAGGTTCGCGTAGACGCCAAGCGACGCGCGGAGCTTCAGGAGTCCCGTTTCGATCTTCTCCGGGCGCGGCAGGTGGTCGAACGCGGGATCGCCGACGGCGCCGAGCAGTACCGCGTCGGCGGATCGGCAGGCCGACAGCGTCGGGTCCGGCAGCACGGGCTTGCCGGCACGCAGGGCCGCGCCGCCGATCTCGAACTCGTGGGTAGCGATGGAGTGGCCGAACTTCCGCGCGACGGCATCGAGGACGAGGCGCGCGGCAGCGACTACTTCAGGACCGATGCCGTCTCCCGGCAGCAGGACGAGCTCACGTTGCATGGGCGGAAGTGTAAACGACGGCGCAGGACCTGAACGGACGGGGCGGAATCAGACGCCGTGGCCGTACCCGACCGGCGTCGCCACGGGCAGGCCGTCGCGGACGGCCGTTGCTATCTGCGCGAGATCGTCGTCGGTCACGGTCTTCTGCGTGTCGGCCAGCGCAATCATCTGGCGGTAGACCTGGTCGAGCTCGCGCTTCTGCAGCGTGAAGCCGAGGGCCTCGCATCGCTGCGCCACGGCGTGGCGGCCGGAATGCTTCCCGAGGACGAGGGTCGTGCTGGGGACGCCGACGCTGTCGGGCGACATGATCTCGTACGTGCGGCGGTCCTTGAGCATCCCGTCCTGATGGATGCCCGACTCGTGCGCGAAGGCGTTGCGTCCGACGATGGCCTTGTTGGCCTGGACGGCCTCGCCGGTGAGCTCGGTCAGCAGCTGGCTGGCCCCGAAGATCTCCTTCGTGCGGACCTTCGTCGTGAACGGCGCGCGATCGTGCCGCACGGTGGCCACCATCACGATCTCCTCGAGCGCGGCGTTCCCCGCGCGCTCTCCGATGCCGTTGATGGTGCATTCGACCTGGCGTGCGCCGCCGTGCAGCGCCGCCAGGCTGTTGGCCACTGCCAGGCCGAGATCGTCATGACAGTGGGTGCTGAAGACGGCACGCTCGGAGCCCCTGGCGCGCCCGATGATCGTCGTGAAGAACTCGCGAATCTCCTCGGGGGTGCAGTAGCCGACCGTGTCGGGGAGGTTCACCGTCGTTGCGCCGGCCTCGATCACCGCTTCGACGACGGTGCACAGGAAGTCGATGTCGCTGCGCGTGGCGTCCTCGGCCGAGAACTGCACGTCGTCGGTGTATTGCCGCGCCTGGGTGACGCTCGTGACCGCGCGCTCGAGACACTGCTCCCGCGTGATGCGCAGCTTGCGCTCGAGGTGCAGGTCGGAAGTCGCCAGGAAGGTGTGGATGCGCCCACGGCGCGCGCCGGAGATGGCCTGCCCGGCGCACTCGATGTCGGCCGGCGTGCACCGCGCAAGCGCCGCGATCACGGGCTCCCGGACTTCCTGCGCCACACGTCGGACGGCCGCCGCGTCGTCAGCGGAGGCGATCGGGAACCCCGCTTCGATCACATCGACGCCGAGCGCTTCGAGTCGCCTGGCCAGGCGGAGCTTTTCGTCCACCCGCATGGAAAAGCCCGGCGCCTGTTCTCCATCCCGCAGAGTCGTATCGAAGACGATTACCTCGGATGCCATGCACACCTCGACCAGTCAGTCCCCACTTCACTCCACGACGGATGGTTAGTCAAATTTATAATCCTTTTGCAAGAATAACCTATACTAGCTCACAGGTCCACGTGCCAGGCATCTGAGGAGTCCATGGATCTCGCTGAACTGCAGGTGTTTCTCACGGTCGCGGCGGAGCGGAGCTTCTCGAAGGCGGCCACACGGCTGCACCGCACCCAGCCGGCTGTGAGTCAAGCCATCCGCAGGCTCGAAGACCACCTCGGCGAGCGCCTGTTCGACCGCGCGGCGAAGGACGGCAAGCTGACGGA
>JBIQIB010000210.1:0-3671 GCA_044508265.1 Acidobacteriota bacterium | reverse complement strand
CGGCCGACGATGTCGGACGCCCTGGCCGGCGCACTCGTGGCTGCCGTGGTGCTGCGCGCCGGCGCGGTCACGCCGACGCTGTTGCGGAACGTCTGGCTGAACGTCTGCTGATTGCCGAAGTCGTCCGAGAGCGAGATGGTCACCTCGGCCGAGATGTGCGAGAGCGGCCTGTTGTAGTCGATCAGCGCGAGGATGCCCTGACCGCCGCCGGCGGGGACGTAGTTCGAGCCCCAGATGCCTTGCAGGTGCCCCGGGTTGATGTGCTGGTTCACCATCACCTCGTCGCCGTGGTCACGCCAGATGATGTCGATGAAGTTGACGCTGTAGCCGACGCCGCCGCCTATCTCCACGAAGTCCGCTTCGAGCTGCGCTCGATACATGAAGGCGAGCTCCGGCGACTGCGTGACGGTCAGCAGCGCGTAGATCTCCGGCTGTGCGTCCTTCGGGCGGCTCACCGTGATGCGCTGCCGGCCCACCACGCCGTTGGTCGTCGCCGTGATCGTCGCGTCGCCGCTCGACACGGCGCGCAGCAGGCCCGAGCCGGAAACCGTGGCGACGCCAGTCGCATCGCTCGCCCAGGTTGCCGTGCTGGTCACGTCCTGCGTCGAGCCGTTGGACATCGTGGCCGTCGCCTTCAGCTGAACGGTCTGTCCGATGGACGTGAGCTCGTCCGCGTATCCGCTGATGGTGATGGACGACGTGGTGGGCGTCGTGGACGTCGGGGCCGTCGGTCCGCTGCTGCCGCCTCCGCACCCGACCAGCCCCGCCGCGACGATACCGACGACAACCCCTGACAGACGCATGCCCTGCCTCCCGTGAGAACTCCGAAACCCTGGACGGAAATCGGCAGACTACGGCAGAGCTTGAAGCTCGTCAATATGAAGGAGAACGGCTGCGTCCTCCCCTCCGAGCATTGGCCCGAGAAGGTGGGCAAGGGGCTGATGTTCATTTCGCTGAACGTCGAGCCGGAGACGAAGCAGGCCTATGTCGCGGCGCTCGACAACCTGCGCGCCGAGTTCGAGGGCCGCGCTTTCACCACGGGCTGCTAGCGGTCGGTCCGAAGGAACCGCACCGGCCCGTCGTGCCGGCTGATGCCGACGACGGTGAATGGACGTGCGGCGTCGCCGGCTGTTGGCCTCGGCGCCGACGGGGCGGGCTTCGCGCCCCAGTGCACGACCAGCGTCTCGTCGTCGAAATCGAGGCGCTCGACCTGCGCGAGCACACGGTCGGCTGCGTCTCCATCGAGCACGAAGGCCAGGAGCGTCACGCGTCCGAAGTCGACGTCCGGCGGCGGTCGTCTCGTCGGCAGGTACTGCCAGAACTCCGCCCATGCTGTCGCGTCGCGGATTACCAGCGCGTCGGTCCGTGGGTGCCGCGTCTCCGGGCCATACGCGACCGTGAGCGGCTGGAGCGGCGGGGTCCCGTTGGGAGGCGCGCCAGTCTCCATCGAAGAGCGGGCGCCGGAGGGGTGGCTGTCGTGCAGCGTCACCGCGACGGCGCGGCGCAGGGGAGCAGAAGCGCTCGCGTCGTGTGCCTCGACGAGCAGCACGTAGTCGCCAGGGCGGATCCCCGCCGTCGCCAGGCTTGCGGTCATTCGTGTGCGATCGGGGTGAGTGTCGGCGTCGAGGACCACCTGCGCTTCACGTGCTGTCGTCCCCTCCGTATCCACGAGCGTGACGGCCGTCGTCACCCGCCCGTCGCGCACAGGACGGCCAGCCAGGTCGACGTGCAGACCGATCGACGAGCCCACATTGAACGTGCGTGCGAGCGTCGGCATCACGATGCCGTCGTCGCCGGTCGTCAGGAGCACGGGTGACGACATCAGCAGCGTGTTCCGGGGTTCGACGACCTCCACCGGCACGATCACGAGCCCGGCGCGCTTGCCGTCGCCCGTGACGGCGGCCACTCGCACCTGATGCGCGCCGCGGCTGATGGGCAGCAGGGTCGTCACCGCCGCCCGTTCCGGCGAACCGGGCGCAGCAGGAGCGATTCGAAAGGCCTGGGGCGTGCCCTGCCCGCCGCTGTCGTCCACCGTGAACAGGACCAGGTCGACCGACGTCCCTGCGACGGACGCCGGATTCAGCTCCACGTTGACGAGGACGCGGCTCGTCCGTCCTTTCGCAAACTCCGGGACCACCTGGACGCGCATGGCCAGCTGCCCCTGAGACACGGTGCCTGCCGCGACCTTGCGCAGCAGCAGCGCAGTGTCGTTGGATATCGCCGGCGATCCTGACGCGGCCGTCGCGTCCACGGCGGGCACGACGTAGGCGCGCCGCGCGAACACGCGAGCGCCGTCGCGGCGCACCCGCACGTCGATGACGTGCCTGCCGGGCGTGTGTGCCTGGGCCGCTTCGAATGCCAGGACGTACGACGTCGTGTTCTGGACCACGACGTCGCCGAGCACCGTCTCGAGGTCGTTGGCGTCGTGAATCCAGCGCCCGCCGCTGAGCCGTGCGATCTCGCCCAGCGTGACGCCCGCCATGTCATCAGTGTTGAGCTCGAGACTCTGGCCTGCGCCGCTGCTGCCGGAGAGCGCGCCATCCCCCGGGCCGACGCGGACGACGCCGCCGGTCCGGCGATCGGGGCGGTTCTCGCCGCGGTCTCCCTCCTGCAGGGCGGCCGTCGAGCGCATGTCTGCCTGCCCCTCGCGCGGGTTCACGGGATACACCGCCACGTCGGCGTCGAGTACGCCCCGCAGTGCCGCGAGTTGCGCCGCCTGGTTGCCCTGTGGATCGAGCGGAGAGACGCCCATGTCCTCGGTCAACCAGAAGACGACCTTGCGCCTCGACCCGGCGCGCCCCAGCAGACCGGCAACCGCCTCGACGACCTGTGCGCGGCGTGCCGCGCGCGTGGGGTCGCCGCAGTCCTGCGACTGCGCCTCGCCGTATGCAACCGACCCGCACGGTGTATCGGCCGTGCTTCCGATCTGCGGGCCTGCCGAGTACGCGAACATCCGGGCCATCGGCGCAGCCTTCGGCCCGGTGAGGAGCATCCGGCCGCGGAACGTCCGGACGAAGGCTTCGTGCTCCGGGCCGGGCGACGAGAGCGTCAGCAACCGCCCGCCGACACCGCTTGTCGTCACGACTCCGACGAGGCCCTCCGGTGGGATGGCGTCGAGCACGCCGAGGCCGGCACGGATGACGCGGTGCGCGTCGTACGGGCTCGTGTTCAGGTCGTCGAGGACGAGAACGAATGCCGGCGCGTCGGCCTGTCCGACATTGGTGGCCAGCGTTTCGACGTGCGCGCCCTCGATGGGCGGCGCCGGCGTTGTGCGGCGGCCAGCCGTCGTGAGCCGCCGCACGCTCGCGAGCGGCCGGGGCACGCCGTCCTCGAGCACCGTGAAGTCGTCTGCGGTGAGGTCGTCTGCGGACCGCCCGTCGCTGCCGACGACGACGGCCGTCACCTCCACCAGCGAGACGCCCGTGCGGAACGACGGTTGTGGCGGGGCGTCACCCTGCTGTGCCCGGGCGGTCAGGCACACGATGGCCACAAACAGCGCGCAGAATCCAGTGGTTCGCACTCGCGTCTCGGAATGTTGGAGGCTGGCGCCTTCAGCCTAGCAGACGCGACAGCGGGACGTGACGGCGACAGCCGGACACGCGGACCGCGTGCATCGCCATTTGCCGACGCGCGGCGAGGCGACTACCATCGCGCGATGCACGACCAAGAGC
>JBIQIB010000056.1:7153-26108 GCA_044508265.1 Acidobacteriota bacterium | reverse complement strand
GCCTCGTCCGACAGCGCGCCGTCGACGTGGGCGAGCGCGCGACAGGCGGCGCCAGCCCCGTGCTCACATGCGGCGTCGAACGCCGTACGGGCCGCGGCGAACTGCTCCAGTTCCAGGTGCGCCAGCCCCAGATACCAGGCGATTTCGCCGTGCGCGTCGTCTGGCGCGCGCGCGAGCGCCCGTTCGAGGGCGGGCACGGCGTCGGCCGGGACCTTCGCGAGCAGCCAGGCCACGCCGGCGTAGAAGTCGAGCATCGGGATCTCCTGATGCTCCCTGGCGAGTGCCTCCAGCCACATCGCCGCACCGGCGTAGTTGCCGGCCTGCCAGGGCCGAACGGCTTCGTCGATCTCGTCGCCGGGTGGAAGGACGATCGCGGGCGGCACGGGCCGGAGCCAGACCGGGCGGGAGGACGCCACTGCCGCCGCGGACGCGGCCCACGCCGCCGGCGCAGTGGCAGGCCGCGCGCCCGCATCCGCCTTCGTCATGTGAACAGTTGGTCGCGGATCTACGTAGACAAGGACGGCAAGCCCGGCGGCCGCGACGCCGGCGGTGACGCCGAAAGCCAGCGGCCACGCGCCGCGCGCTCTGGTCACCGCCGATCCTCCCGCGGCGCGATGCCCCGGACGCCCGTACATCGGAGTCGATCAGCTGGCGCCAGTTGGTGCATCATGGGCGTGCCCTCCCAGCTGTATCCATACCTCAGGTGCATCCAGTCGTGACGACCGCCACCTACGCGTTCGGTCCGTTCAAGCTCGATCCCGCCGAGCACCTGCTCGTGCGCGACGGGGTTGCCGTGACGCTGACTCCCAAGGCATTCGAGACCCTGTGTGTCCTCGTCGAACGCCACGGACGGCTCGTGCCGACCCAGGAGTTGATCGAGTGCGTCTGGCCCGACACGTTCGTCGAGCCGAACAACCTCGCGCAGCAGGTGTCGGCGCTGCGACGCGCGCTCTGCGACGGCGAGGGCGGCATCCGCTACATCGAAACCGTGCCGAGACGAGGGTACCGCTTCACGGCCCCTGTCGTGAGGAACCTGCCCGCCACCCCGCCCCTCGCCACGGGCGTGACATCAACGGCCAGCCACGTTCACGGCATCGACGGACACCCGGACGCCGGCGTGCCAGCGGCCGACCCGCTGGCCGAGAGCGGGTTCACGCGTCCGCGTACACGGTACGCCCTCAGCGGCGACACGAGCATCGCGTACCAGGTGATCGGCGACGGCCCCATCGACATCGTGTTCGTCATGGGGTGGGTCTCGCATCTCGACTCGTTCTGGGAGGAGCCGTCCTTCGCACGCTTCCTGACGAGGCTGGCGTCGTTCTCGCGCCTCATCCTGTTCGACAAGCGCGGCACGGGCCTCTCGGATCGCGTCACGGCGCTGCCCTCGCTCGAACAGCGCATGGACGACGTGCGGGCGGTGATGGAGGCGGTGGGGTCGACGCGCGCGGCACTGCTCGGCGTCTCGGAGGGCGGGCCGATGTGCAGCCTGTTTGCCGCGACGCATCCCGACATGACCCTCGCGCTCGTCATGATCGGCACGTATGCCAAGCGCATCTACGCGCCGGACTACCCGTGGGCGCCGACGCCCGAGCAGCGCGACGCGTTCTACGAGGAGATCCGGGCGCGCTGGGGTGAGCCGATCGGGATCGAGGATCGCGCGCCGTCGCGCCAGCACGACCCGGCGTTCCGGCGCTGGTGGGCCACCTACCTGCGTCACGGCGCGAGCCCGGGTGCGGCCCTGGCGCTGACGCAGATGAATACGCGCATCGACGTGCGGGAGGTGCTGCCCAGCATCCGTGTGCCCACGCTCATCCTGCATCGCGTGGGCGACAGGTGCCTGCGGATCGAGGAAGGGCGGTACGTGGCGTCCAGGATTCCCGGCGCCAGGCTCATCGAGTTGCCGGGCGACGATCACCTGCCGTTCGTCGGCAACCAGGACGACATCATCCACCCCATCGAGGCGTTCCTGACGGGCTTCCATCCGGGGATGGCCTACGACGAGGTGCTGGCGACCGTGCTCGTCGCAGAGGTGCACGGCGGCGTCGAGGGTGACGACGCACGGCGCCGGCTCGAGGCGTTCGTGCGTCGCGAGGTGGCGCATTTCAGGGGCGTCGGCGTCGAGGCCGGCGATGGTCGCATCCGTGCGGCCTTCGACGGGCCCGCACGTGCCGTGCGCTGCGCGGCGGCACTCGCGCTCACCGCGCGCCGCCTCGGCCTGTCCGTCAGGGCCGCGCTCGATCTCGGCCAGTGCGCGCTTACCGATGCTGGCGTCAGCGGCGCGGCGGTCATGCGGGCCGAAGAGCTCACGTCTGCCCTGCCGCCCGACATGGTCGTCGTGTCGTCGGCCGTCCACGATCTCGTCGCCGGCGCCGGCCTCTCGTTCACGCACGACGGGCCGACGCATGACGAACGCGGTGTGGCGATGTACGTCGTCGATCTCGACGCGCTGCTCACGCCCGGACACGTCGAGTTGTAGGCGGCGCGTTCGGTTGGCTCGGCCGTGTCGTTATTCCCCTACGAAGAGTCGTCCAGCCAACGGCATACACGGGATCGGGTTCAAGAGGGCAGAAGGGAGGGGAGGGCCCGACTGTCTTCGCGAACCCGATCCCGGGTTGCCGCTGGTGGGGGCGCTCTTCGTCTGTCTGGCCTCTTCTCCAGCTCACCCCAACAGCATGCGGCGCGTCCTCGCACCCGAGACGCCGTGTGGTAGACTGCCGGCCTCATCGCGGAGCCATCCTCCATGAAGATCGGTCTGCTCGTCGGACGCGAGTACAGCTTTCCTCCCGCGTTCCTCGACAAGGTCAACGAGCTCGGACGCGAGCACGGGATCACGGGCGAGTACGTCACGCTCGGCGGCACGCCGCTCGACGAGCCGAACCGTTACACCGTCATCGTCGACAGGATCTCGCACGAGGTCGAGTACTACCGCGCGTTCCTGAAGGTCGCCGTACTCAACGGTACCTACGTGGTCAACAACCCGTTCTGGTGGACGGCCGACGACAAGTTCTTCAACTACGCCGTCATGTCGCGGCTCGGCGTCGCCGTGCCGAAGACGGTGCTGCTGCCGCAGAAGGCCTACCCGCACGACGTCGACATCCTGCCGGCGTCGCTGCGCAACCTCGAGTACCCGATGGACTGGGACGCGCTGCTCGACCAGGTCGGCCGCCCCGCCATCCTCAAGCCGTATGGCGGCGGCGGGTGGAAGCACGTCTACAAGGTGCACAACCGCGAGGAACTGCTCGAAGCCTACGACGGCACGGCGCCGTACTGCATGATGCTCCAGCAGTACATCCACTTCGAGCAGTACGTCCGCTGCTTCACCTTCGGCAAGACCGACATCGTACCCGCGGCCTACGACCCGCAGCAGCGCCGGTACCTCATGGAGCACGAGTACCTGACGGCCGAGCTCGGCGCCCGCGTCGTGCGCGACGCGCAGACCATCAACGAGGCGCTCGGCTACGAGATGAACGCCATCGAGTTCGCCATCCAGGACGGCGTGCCGTACGCCATCGACTTCCTGAACCCCGCCTGCGACTTCGAGCGCGACCGCATCACGCCCTTCTACTTCGACATGGTGGTGGATCGCATGGCGAAGCTCTGCATCGACAGGGCGCTCGACCCCGACCTCACACGCATGTGGCCACGCTGGGAAGAGATGCTCGGCATCGGCACGGCGAGCGGCTTTACCGGCGCACCGTCGCCGTCCGCGTCGTAGCCCTGCCTTCCGGCACGCTTCAACTGCCCGTCACGCGGCGGCCGGTTTGACGGTACGCTGGAGGAGTGACGAGGAAGGAGTCCCACGTGAGCCGAGCATTGGTAGCCAGTCTGGTGATCGTCCTCAGCGGATGGACGGTGCACGCGGCCCAGGAGATGAGCCCGGAGCAGCTGTTCAACGCCGGCAAGTACAACGAGGTGGTGCAGGCCGTCCCCGCCGAGGCGGGTGACGATGCAGGGTACCTCGCCGCGCTGGCGCACCAGCGTCTGAAGCAGGCGGGTGAGGCCAAGGCACGGCTGTCGCGGCTCGGAGGCGGAGACGAGAACAACGCGTGGACGTTCGTGGGCCGATCGGCGGCTGCACAGATGGACGGCGACCACGCCGCCGCCGAGGCGGCCGCCCGCCGGGCCGTCGAGTTGAACGGAGATCTCTTCGCGGCGCGCTATCAGCTGGGGCAGGCGCTCTACGCCGCCAGCAACTGGGCCGGCGCCGCCGAAGCATTCGAACAGGCGACGAAGCTGTCACCGAACCACGCGTACGCCCACTACTACGCCGGGCAGGCGTTCTATCGCGCCAAGCGCGTCGACCGCATGGCCCAGCACTTCGAATACTTCCTGAAGCTGGCGCCGTCGGCGCCCGAGCGGTCGCAGGTCGAAGCCGTCATGCGCACGGTGCGGGGATAACGGGCACGCCGGCGGCTCAGAAGACCTGCCCGAGGCCGACGTACACCCGCCACGACTTGTCTGCAGGGCGGCGCCTGATGGGCACGCCGACGTCCACCCGCACCAGCCCGGCCGGCGTGCTGACACGCACGCCGGCGCCGGTCGCCCACAGCAGGCCGTCCCACCCGATGTCACCCACCCGCGGATAGACGCCGCCGGCGTCGACGAACCCGACGCCCGAGATCCAGCGCCAGATCGGCAGCCTGACCTCTCCGTTCAGGACCACCAGTCCGTCGCCGCGCGCAATGCCGAGAATCGGGTCGATCTCGCCGATGGCGCTCTCGCCATACCCGCGCACGCTCGTCGCCCCACCTGCCGAGAACCGCTCCGACCCGATCAGGTCCTGGCCGCCGAAACCGCGGCCCAGGCCGAGCTGCGCGCGACCCGCAAGCACGACGTTACCAATCGATCGATACGCGGACTGCTGCACGTAGTACTTCGCGAACTCGAAGTCGGAGCCGAGCCAGCCCCGCGACAGCTCCAGCGTCGAGGCATGGAACCATCCCCTCGTCGGCGCGCCCGCGTCGTCGCGCCTGTCGATGAACGCCGTGGAGCTGAGTCGCGGCGCGGTGATGGTGATGTCGAAGAGGTCGGGGTTCTGCGGATCGTAGGTGCGGCTGCGCTCGTACCGATAGCCGTACGTGAGGCGCAACCCCTCGAGCCAGGGCAGCGCCTGGGTGACGCCCGTGCTGACGTCGGTGCGGATGTCGATCGGGCTGTCTGTCGCATCGGGCGCGAGCCGCGATCGTGCAATCCCTGCCGACAGCTGCAGCCACGCATCGTAGCCGAGGATGGCCGGCGTCGTCAGGAACGTCCGGCCCGTCTGGCGGGCGCGCTCGTAGCGAGCGGAAACGCCCGACGTGATCGCGCGTCCGAAGAGGTTCCTGTTCTCGAGGAGCGCCGAGAGGCCGGGCGTGACGCGCCGCGTCTCCGTCGCGCGCAGCACGTCCGCCTGCAACACGTCGTCGTTGACGGCGAGGCCGTAGCGCAGCCGCAGCCGCGGCATCTCGTGCACGACGCCCGTGACGGCGACGGGCTGCACGCGCGTGCCGTCGGGCTCGACCTCGACGGCGCCTGCCTCGTCGATCCGCACGTCGGCCGAAGCGACCACGCCTGTGTCGTACAGGCGCTTGCGGGCCGCCAGCAGTCCCGAGGGCGTCGCGACGGAGCCGAGCGGCATGGCGATGGCACGTTCGAGGATGGCTTCGCGCGTCCGCTCACGGCCGTCGATGTGTGTGGCGACGATGATTGCGCGCGCCCCCTCCTCCACGTTCACAGTGACGTCGACCGCCTGCTCCTCGTGGTGGACGGCCGACGAGGCGGCGACGTCCACGGCACGGAAGCCTTCAGACAGGTACCAGTGTTCGAGGTCGCGCACCGCCATGCCGAGGCGTGTCGCATCGAACGGCTCCCCCGGCGACAGCCCCAGTTCCTGCCTGGCGAGCGTCTCCCTGGCGGACGGCACCCCCTCGACCATGAGCCGACGGAGCGTGTAGAGCCCGCCGTCGACGACGCGGATGGCGCGTACGGCGCGTCCGCCCTCCGCGACGGGGTCGGAGAGCGACACCTCCGCGGCCAGCGCGCCACGATTGCGCAGCCACGTGCGAGCGCGTGAGGCCAGCGCTTCGGGATCGAGCCATGCCAGCAGGCGGCCGCCGGCGTCCAGCCACTGCGTGAATGCCTCGTCGAGCGCCGGCGCCACGCCGGCAACCTCCACCGCAGCGTCGAGCGGCGGACCGGGGTCGATGTGCACCGACACCCGCTTGCTCCGGCCGTCGTCCTCGAGCGCCGTCGTCACGTCGACGGCCGTCAGCGGGAACCCGCGCGCGAACATCGCCTCGCGTGCGATGCGGGCAAGGTCGGCGGCAAGGAAACCATCGAATACCGATCCCTGCCAGGCCTCGCGCATTCTCGCGCGCACGTCCTCACCGAGGGTTGCGCCGTGCACCTCGAGTTCGCCCCGGGGCCCCGTCTGGACGTCGTAGCTCAATGACACGACCGGCCCGTCCTGGCCGTCAGCGGTCTCGCGCCGGGCAACGACCCGGTGCTCGTAGTAGCGCCTCGCGTGAAGCCATCGCGCAAGCCTGTCGCGGTCCTCCTGCCAGCGGTAGAAGTCGAACGCGTCTCCTTCGTCGAGGCGCAGGACGCCGGTCAGGCCGTCGTGGAGTGTCGGGTCGTCCACCGTCAGCGTCACGCCGGTCACTTCGGGCTTCGTTTCGCGGCTGCCGCTGCGTGACGGCGTCGCGCCGAACACGATCTCATGGCGGAACTCGTACGACATCGAGCGATCGTCGCGCTGCAGCAGGCGGGCCTCGACACGACGGAGCGGCCTCCAGGTGACGAGCCAGGTGATGGCGCTGGCGTCACGCAGGTTCTGGGAGAAGAGCACCTCGACGTCCGAGTGCAGGCGCTTGACGAGCGTGAGGCGCGCTACCGGGTCGGTTTCAGCCGCCACGTCCACTTCACCTGCACTTGCGCGGTCGTCGAGCATCAGGTCGCGTTCGAGGCGCAGCGCGTCGAGTCCCACCCCGCGGCCTATGACGCCGAAGAGATCAGCGGAGATCAGCGTGAGCAGCTGCTCTCCGGCGGCAGTGCCGGAGAGGTCGTCGAGGCCGCGGCCGCTCACGAGCAGCGACGCGAGCTCTGCCTGGCTGAGCGGCTGGCTTGCGTCCGGAGCCGACAACGTCACCTCGAGCTGTTCGACGGAACCCGATGCCTCGATCCGGATGCGCTCGCCCGACGCGCGCGTCTCGGCCGCGAGGTCGACGATCGGCTCGATGCGGGCCGCGTTGGCAAAGTCGATGGCGCCGCGTTCGACACGGTAGGTGAGTCCGCCGATGTAGAGCTCGCCGCCCTCCTCGAGCGTGAGACGTCCCGACAGCACGGGCGCCGCGGGGCTTCCCGTCAGCCTGACATTTCCTCCGACGGCGAAGCGTCCGTAGTTGTTGTCCACCACCACGTCGTCGCGCGTCTCGACGTCGATGCCGAAGCGGATGTCGGCGCCGGCGGAGCCGTCGAGGCCCCCGAACGTCGGCGCCTCCGTCGCGAGCAATGCGGTGGAGAGCGCAGACAGCGCGATGGGGTCGCGGTAGGCGCCGCGCAGGACTGCGACGTCGCCGGTGACGTCGATGCGGTTGCCGGGCAGGAACGCGGCGGCGAGATCGACATCCGCTTCGACGCGCAGCCCCTCCGGGTACTCGAGCGGCATGCCGTCTACGCGCAGGCGCGCCTCGCCGCGCGGCTCGTTGTCGGGCGAGAGCGACAGGTCGGCGGTTACCGACACCGGCGAGCCGTTCGCCAGGCCACGCATCGAGGTGATGGTCATCTGCCGCCCGTCAAAGGTCGCCGTGCCGTCGATCTGTTCGACGACGAGCCGCGGCTCGGCTACGCGCAGCGACGCATCGGTGAGCAGCACCTGACCCTGCACCTGCGGTGAGTCGAGCGGGCCGGACGCACGCAGGTCGATCTCGGCACGTCCGCCCGGCGCCATGCCCTCGACGAACGGCTGCAGCAGCGCCAGCGCGGTAATGCCCCGGAGCTGCACGTCGAGTCCGGCGTCGTCGCCGGTCAACCGGGCCTCACCGTCCACCGCGAGGTCGGTGTTCGGGCCCGAGAAGAGCACGTCCTTGACCGACAGCGTGCCGGCGTCGAGCTGCACCACGGTCGGCCGCGCCTGGGCCAGCGGGATACCTTGCAGGGAGAACCGTGCTTCGTCCAGCGTCAGCGTCGCCGTCGCCTGCTCGACCGCAAGCCCGGTGGCTTCGGCGACGAGGGTGGCGGAAACGAGTCCGTCGATGCTTCCGAGCACGTCCGCACCGATGAACGGCTCGAGGAGTGCGGGCTGCAGCCGAGTGGCCTGAGCGTCGAGCCGCGCGACGCCCTGCGCGTCGCCCAGCCATGGCTGCACGGCGTCGGGCACGTACCGCGCGAGCATGCGGAGGGGAACGCGACCGCCAAGCGTCGCTTGCGCATCCCGCCACAGCAGCTGAGATTCGCCGGCAGAGACGAGTCCGTCCTCGAGCGAGAGCTGCAGACTCGGCACCCGAAGCGGCGCACCGGCGACCTCGACGGCGGCATCGGACAACGTGAGCGACGCGCTCGGCCGCGGCGCGTCGAACGTGCCGTCGAAGCGCGCGCGCAGGTCAACCTGCCCCGAGATCGCGGGCGCCTCTGCCTCGAACGCTGACAGCCACGGCTGCAGCGCGTCTATGGCGCCTTGGGCGCGGACTTCAAGCGGCCGCTCCTCCGACTGCCGCCCCACAGCTCCTTCAGCCGAGACGACGAGTCCGCCCGTCCTGACGACGAAGTCGCCCACCGCGACGCGATCGCGGCTGGCGTCGATGATCGCCGGTCCCTCGAGAGCGAGCGTGGCATCACCAGACGATGCTGACAGCGCGTGAACCGTCGCACGCGCCACGGTCGTTTCCGCCGGCGCATCTGCAGACCCGCTGGCAGCGACGTCCGCCGTCAGCGAAGCCCTGATCCCGGCGAGCGTGTCCGGGAGCCATGGCCGCAGCGGCTCTAACGTCAGACCGTCCGTTCTCGCGGACCACTCGAAGGCATGCCCATCGGCGAGCGCAAGCGTGCCCTCGCCGGTCGTGTTCCACTCGGGCACCGCGACTGTGCCCGATGCGACCTGCCCGTCGGCGGTGAGCCGCGCCGCTATGGATGGACCGGGCTTCTCGTCCACGGCTACCGATGTCGCGTCCAGCGCGAGAGTGCCTGAGGGACGTCGCCACGGTCCATGCGTGTCCACGTCCACATCGAGGACGGCGGCTATTGGCGCTACGACCGCGCCGGACGCGTCGGTTACGGGATGCAGCGGCCAGTCGTCCACGCGCAACCGCGCGACGTGCGTGCCGCGCGCAAGATTCACCTCCGCGCCTCCGCTCAGCCGCCCGGGACCAGCGTGGGCCTCGATGTCGGTCAGACGGACGTCGTCGGCCTGCCACGCGAGGCGCGCGCGCAACTCGTCAACACGCTGCCCTGCGGCGGACAGGTCGGCCGCGCGGACGTCCGCGCGGACTGACGGTTGCGTCAGCGTTCCGCCGAGGTCCGCTGCGAGTGACGCTTCGCCGGCGATCCTCCATCCCTCGATACCGGCGTCGCGTACGAGCGCGCCAAGGTCCGGCAGCGTGCCGTTGAGGCGACCCGTCAGCAGTTGCTGACCCGTCAGTCCTGCGCTGAGCGTGCCATGGAGCTGGTTCGGTCCAGACGTCACCTCGACGGTCGTGGCCACGATCGCGTGACGCGTCGCGCTCCCGGCAGCCGCGACGTGTGCCGGCGCGGTGAGCGGCGACGATGCCGTGGCATCCAACGTCCAGGCGACCTCGGGTTCGGCGGTCGTGCCGGTAACACGCGCGACGAGAGCGGCACGGCCGCCGACCTCTGGCGCGGCGGAGGCGAATGCCCCCATCGCGCGGCCGAGGTCCTGCACGTCGGCGCGGATGATGCCGTCCACGCGACCGCCTCTCTCCGCATCGCCGTCGATGTCGCCTTCGAGATTGGCCGCGGCGTTGGCGACATCCTGCAGCGTGACGGTGCCGTCTGCCTGCCACCGTCCGTCTGCGAGCGCGGCCGTCATGCGCCCGTCGAGCGGCACGGCAACGCCGGTGCGTACGTCAGCCCTGCCCTCGTGCGACGACACGGTGCCTCGCACGCGGCCCTGTGCCGACGCACGCCATGACGTCCATTCCAGGCCAGGACCAGCGGCATCGATCTCTCCGTCGAGCCGGCCGGCAAGCGGCACGCCGGGCGTGTAGCCGGCCAGCAGGGTGCCGACATCGACGCCCTCGATGGTCGCGTGCAGGCGCGTGGACGCCTCGGACGTGAGAGCGACTGTTGCGTCGGCAAGCGCCGCACGCCCGCCGGCGATCGACGCCGACAGCGTCTCGATCACTACCTGCGATGTATCCGCGGAGCCGCGCGCATCGAGCGTGACGGGCGCCAGACGCCCGTCGGTCACTCCCGCGGCCGCGATCGTCCACACTGCCGCGGGTGCCTCCAGCGTGCCCGTGATCTCGCCTCGCGCATCGAGTGTGCCGCGTGCGTCGGGCAGACCCGCGGGCCCTCTGACGTCCGCGACGTCGAGGCGTAGCGCCGCGGCGAGGTCGAGATCGCTGTCGCGCGTGTCGAAGCGCCCGGAGACGTCCAGCGCCGAGGCGCCGCTCCGCAGGTCGGCCTGGCGGATGTCGAGCACGCCGTCGTCGAGCGTGAACGTAGCACGCGTCGTGCCGCGCATCACGTCGTCGCGGACCCTCGCATCGACTTCGCCCGCGGCAGCGAGGGCGCCGTCGTGTGGCTCGATCGACAGCTCACGCAGGGTGACGTGCCAGTCAGACGGCACGTCCACGATCTCGACGAGAGCGCCGGAAAGCCGTACGTCCTGCAGCGAGATGCCTGGCACCTGCGTTTCCGATGCGCCGTCCGATGCGGGAAGGTTCCAGATGCCGTCGGCGCCGCGGCGGAGCAGGATGCGGGGCGACGTCGCGACGAGGCGCTCGATGGCGATCTCGCGTCCGCGCGTGGTCACGACAGACCAGCCGAGTTCGACCTCGAGGCCGTCGGCGACGAGCAGCGGCTCGTCGGTGTGGCCGACGGCCGACACGCGCACCTGCTCGGCAACGACGGCAAGTCGCGCCGGGAGAACACGCACGCGGCCGGCCTCGACCACGAGGTCTGCCGAGGTGCGGATGGCCGCGAGCGCCTGGCGCGTCAGCATCCGCTGCACGGGCGGCAGGTGGAGCGCGGCGAGGCCAAGAAGGGGCAGCGCGAGCACCGCGGCGGCGAGCCACAGGAGCACGCGCCGGCGAGAGCGCGGCACGATCCGTCGATCTTAGCCGAGGCACGACGCGGCGCGCCGATTTCTCGGAGCCACCTGGATGCCTTGCGGCGACGCGGCGTCCGGTGACCTTGACCGACCAGAATGGTCGGCTTATGCTGGGCACCGATTGCGCGACATGCACGACCACTTGGACGATGACGGGTACGAAGTGCTGGCCGAGTCGGATGACTGCTGCGTCTACCGCTGCGAGCACGGCTGCCTGCACTTGCAGATCGGCGACGTGAACGTCCGTATCGACGAATCCCGTTTCGCCGATCTGGCGGCCGTCATCGACCGCGCCGCGGCAAAGTTGCCCGCCACGGCGCAGCGCTGGGCTGCCGTCCGCGGTCCCGCGCACTGAGTTCAGTCCCTCGTACAGGCGGCCGCCCGGCCGTCGAGTACTGAACGCGCGGCCCCTCCAGTTCGTCACATCACGCTGGAAGCACGTCCCACGATTGTTGCGAACCGGCGCAGTGCCGGGGTAGCACGGGAGGGCGTTTCGGCTGAGCCGCATGTCGCACGAACCGATCCATCCGTCCCCTGCGTCCTCCGGCTCAGCTGCGGGGCCCGCCGTCTCGACCCTCCGTGGCGCCGTGCTCGACAGCCTGCGCGCGCCCCATTCCATCCACACCGAAGTTGTGGAACGACGGGCGTGGCTGCTCCTGTTCGCCGTCCTGCTCGTGCTGAGTGTGCTGACGATGCCGCAGCTTGCGCTGCAGTATTCGATGCGGGGCGTGTCGTTGCCGTGGCACGAGATCGTCTTCTCGGGTCTCGCCACATGGCTGCCGTTTGCTGCGCTGGCGCCGCTCATCATCACGCTCGCCCGGCGCTACCCGCTCGAGCCGGCGACGTGGCGGTTCTCGCTGCTGGTCCACGCGGGCGGCTCCCTTGCGGTCTGCCTCGGGTACGCCGTCCTCCGCTGGGCCCTGAGCCACGTGCCCATCGTCGATCCCTCGCCGCTGCCGTTCGTGTGGCTGCTGGTGTCGCAGTTCTATCTCGCGTTCCAGTCGTACTGGGTGCTGGTGGCCGTGCATCAGGCGTGGCACAACTACATGCGCTTCCGCGACAGGGCCCTGCGCGCGTCGCAGCTCGAGGCCCGGCTCGCGCGAGCACAGCTCGAGGTGCTCAAGGGGCAGCTCCATCCTCATTTCCTCTTCAACACCCTGAACGCGATATCGACCCTGGTCCACCGCGACGCGCGGGCCGCCGACGAGATGATCACGCAGCTCAGCGACCTGCTGCGCATGTCGCTCGACTCGATCGGCGTGCAGGAGGTGACGCTCGGCCAGGAGATCGACTTCCTGTCGCGCTACCTCGACATCCAGCGGACGCGCTTCCAGGACCGGCTCCACGTGGAGATTTCGGTGCCGTCCGAGCTGCTCGGCGTGATGGTGCCGAACCAGGTCCTGCAGCCCATTGCGGAGAACGCCATCAAGCACGGGCTGTCGGCGAGCCCTGATGGCGGCCGAATCATCGTGACGGCGCGGCGCGCCGGCTCCTGGCTCGATCTCGCCGTCCGCGACAGCGGCCCCGGGATCCGCCTCGGACCGGAAGGCCTGCCGGTTGGCGGCATCGGCCTGCGCAACACGCGCGAACGCCTGCGCGAGCTGTACGGCCCGGGCGCCGTGCTCACGCTTGCCAATCATCCCGAGGGCGGCGCCGTCGTGCGCCTGCACCTGCCGCTGGGTGACGACATGCACTCGCCGGAACCCTCCTACGAAGGAGTACCAGCATGACCCTCCGAACCCTCATCGTCGACGACGAACCCCTGGCTCGTGAGCGCGTGCGCATGATGCTCACCGCACATCCCGACACGGCGATCGTCGGCGAGTGCGGCGATGGCCAGCAGGCCGTGTCGGCCATCCGCGAGCACCGTCCGGATCTCGTGTTCCTCGACGTGCAGATGCCCGGCGTGGACGGCTTCGGCGTGCTGCGTGCGCTCGAGGGCGAGGCGCTGCCCTACGTCGTGTTCGTGACGGCGTACGACAAGTACGCGCTGCGGGCCTTCGAGGTGCACGCGCTCGATTACGTCCTGAAGCCGTTCAACGCGGAGCGGTTCGGACAGGCACTCGATCGCGCGCGCTCGGCGCTGGCCCGCGACGACGCCGGCGGCATGCAGCGCGATCGCCTTCGAAACCTGGTCTCGTGGGTCGCGGCCGAGCAGCGCGATCGCCAACGACTGCTCGTGAAGTCGTCAGGCCGCGTCTTCTTCGTCAAGGTGGACGAGATCGACTGGATCGAAGCCGAAGGCAACTACGTGCGGCTGCACATGGGCCAGCAGTCGCACCTGCTGCGCGAGACGATGAAGGGCATGGAGAGCGCGCTCGACCCGGCGGTCTTCTTCCGCATCCACCGGTCCACGATCGTCAATGCCGACCGCATCCGGGAACTGCAGCCGCTCTTCCACGGCGAGTACGCCGTAATCCTGCGCGACGGGACGCGACTCGTCGCGAGCCGCGGTCCTGACAACCGGCTGAAGAAGCTGCTCGCGGAGTCGACCATCCACGGGTAGATCCAGGGCTCAGCCGTTGCGTTCGGGCGTCGGCCAGCGCGCCAGGACCGGCCACCGTGCTGCCGTATACTGTGCGGCATCCATGGAGACGATCGAGGTCGTCGACGCACTGACCGCGTCGGACATCGCCGTCGCGCGGGCGTTGATCCAGGAGTACGCCACAACGCTCGGCGTGAACCTCGACTACCAGAACCTCTCACACGAGCTGGAACATCTCGACGAGATGTACGCCCCGCCGTCAGGGGCGTTGCTGCTCGCCCGTCGCGGCGACGAGGCCGTCGGCTGTGTCGCGTTCCGGCCGTTCGACCACGACACCTGCGAGATGAAGCGGCTGTACGTGCGGCCGGGGTTCCGCGGGCTGGCTGTCGGCCGCGCGCTCGCCCGGACGGCGATCGGACGTGCGTGCGCGCGTGGCTACCGGCGCATCGTCCTCGACACGCTGGCGACGATGGGCGAGGCGCGCGAGCTGTACACGTCGCTCGGCTTCCGCGAGACGGCGCCGTACAATCGCGCGCCTATCGGCGGCATCGTGTACATGGAACTCGAGGTGATGTCGGGAAGGTAAGGCGGCGGATCGGCAGGTCGGCTGGTCGGCTTGTCGGCAGGGCCAGCTGCTGACTTTGCTGACCCGCCGACCCGCCGACTCGCGGACTTGCTGATCCGCTACGGCAGGAACGGAAACAGACGCTTGATGTCCGCTTCGGTCGGACGCGTGCCGTACTCGCAGATCTCGAACGCCTCGGCGTGCTGAATCTTCGCGGCGGCTTCCTTGCCGTACGTCTTCTCGAGCGCCTCGCGCACCGCGGGCGAGAGGTTGCCGCCGCGCGACTTCTTCAGCCACGCCTTGCGCTCCGCAGGGTCCTTCGGCACCTGATCCAGATAGCCGGCGTGCCACGGCAGCCACTCGTAGAACTGCGAGACGTGCGCGTCGAGCGCGTCGATCTTCTTGTCGATCGTGTCGTCGATGTTGACGACGATGTCTGGCCGGAACGGGTTGGGACGCTGGAAGCCGTCCTGGTAGTACAGGAACACGGGGTTCTTCCTGAGCGCCGGCGTCTTCGTCGCGATGTTGGGCACCGTCACCATGAACGCGGCATCCTGCAGCAGGACGCCGGTGTAGCGGTGGTCGGGGTGATAGTCGTTCGGGCGCGGCCCGAGCACGAGGTCGGCGTCCCACTCGCGAATCTGCTGGATGATCTGCTCGCGTACGTCGAGCGACGGCACGAGCTCGCCGTCATGGTTGTCGAGCACGACGTACTCGATGCCGAGCCGCCGGCCCACTTCCTCGGCCTCTGCCCTGCGCCGCATCGCGAGCATGCCGCCACCCATCTCGTGGTGGCCGGCGTCGCCGTTGGTCACCGAGACGAAGCGCACCTTGTGGCCGAGCGCGACCCACTTGGCGGCGGTGCCGGCCGACCGGATGTCGCAGTCGTCCGGGTGCGCACCGAACATGATGATGCGGAGGGGTTCAGACGATGACGAGGTCTGCGCCACCGCGAGCATCGGCAGCGCGAAGCCGAGCGCGGTGATGCAGGCCAGGGAAAGAGTCAGACGATTCATGGGGGAGGTACTCCGATGCTGTATGGGAAACGATTCGGAGGCGATTCTCCGCCAGAGCGCCCGCCGGAGCAAGCGGGAACCCGGTGAGAGGCATTGAAACCGGCTCGCGCGCGCCATAATGGGCCATGGCCAGCCGCCATGCCCTGCCAACGCTCCTCGTCATGACCGTCACCCTGACTGCCTGCGCGGGCGATTCTCCGCGCCCCGAGATCACGCGCCTGCCGTACCCCGAGACGCGCACCGTCGACCAGACCGACGACTACTTCGGCACCGTCGTCGCCGATCCGTACCGCTGGCTCGAGGACGACAACGCGCCGGAGACCGAGGCCTGGGTCGAAGCGCAGAACCGCGTGACGTTCAACTATCTCGAGCAGATCCCGTCGCGCGACGCGATCCGCCAGCGGCTCACCGAGCTGTGGAACTACGAGCGCTTCGGCCTGCCACGCAGGCGCGGCGACTTCTACGTCTACACGCGCAACGACGGGCTGCAGAACCAGGCGGTCTACTACAAGGCTCGCACGCTCGACGCCGAGCCGGAGGTGCTGCTCGATCCGAACGCCCTGTCACCCGACGGCACGATCGCGGTGAACGGCACGAGCATCAGCGACGACGGACGGTACCTGGCCTACGCGCTCTCCGAGAGCGGCTCCGACTGGATGCGCTGGAAGGTTCGAGAGATCGCCACGGGACGCGACCTCGACGACGACGTGCAGTGGTCGAAGTTCAGTGGCGCCGCGTGGCGCCGTGACGGCTCCGGCTTCTACTACAGCCGGTACGAGGCGCCGGCCGAGGGCGCGGCGCTGACGGGCGTGAACCGCAACCAGCAGTTGTACTTCCACGCGATCGGCACGCCGCAGGACGAGGATCGCCTCGTCTACGAACGGCCCGACGAACCCGACTGGGGCTTCGAAGCCCATGTCACCGACGACGGCCGGTACCTGGTCATCAGCCAGTGGGAGGGCACCGAGCCGAAGAACCGGCTGTTCGTGAAGGACCTCTCGCAGGGCGAGGACGCTCCGGTGCTGCCCTTCCTCGACGCGTTCGACGCCGAGTACATCGTGCTCGGCAACGACGACACGACGTTCTACGTCCTGACCACGCAGGGCGCGCCGCGCAGGCGCATCGTCGCGATCAGGCTGGGACACGCTGGACCTTCGGACTGGAAGACGCTCGTGGCCCAGGGGCCCGGCCAGGACGTGATCTCCGACGCCGTCCTGGCCGGCGACCGCATCATCGTCACGTGGCGGGTCGACGCGCAGGACCGCCTGCGCGTGTACGACATCGACGGCACGGGCGCCGCCAACATCACGCTGCCCGGCATCGGCAGCGTGTCGGTGCAGGGCGACCGCGACCAGCCGGAGGCCTTTTACTCGTTCACCTCGTTCACGACGCCGACGACGATCTTCAGGTACGACGTCGCCGCGGGCACGAGCAGCGTGTTCCGGCAGCCGGATGTGGCCTTCGACCCGGCGGAGTTCGAGACGCGGCAGGTGTTCTTCACGTCGAAGGACGGCGCCCGTGTGCCGATGTTCATCTCGCACCGGAAGGGACTCGAGATGAACGGTCGCGCCAGGACCTATCTCTATGGGTATGGCGGCTTCAACATCTCGCTGACGCCTGCGTTCTCGGTGGCCAACCTGGCGTGGATGGAGCGCGGCGGCGTCTTCGCGGTGCCGAACCTGCGGGGCGGCGGCGAGTACGGCCAGGAGTGGCATGACGCCGGACGGCTCGACAACAAGCAGAACGTCTTCGACGACTTCATCGCGGCCGCGGAGTACCTGATCGCCGAGGGGTACACGTCACCCGCGAGTCTGGCCATCGGCGGCGGCAGCAATGGCGGGCTGCTCGTGGGCGCCGCGATGACGCAGCGCCCCGACCTCTTCGGCGCCGCATTGCCCGCCGTGGGCGTGATGGACATGCTGCGCTTCCACCGCTTCACGATCGGCTGGGCGTGGACGTCCGACTACGGCTCGTCCGAGACGAAGGAAGGGTTCGACGTCCTCTATCGCTACTCGCCGCTGCACAACCTGAAGCCCGGCACGGCCTACCCGGCGACGCTCGTGACTACCGCCGACCACGACGACCGCGTCGTCCCGGCGCACAGTTTCAAGTTTGCCGCGGCGCTGCAGGCCGCGCAGGCGGGAGATGCGCCGGTCCTCATCCGGATCGAGACGAAGGCCGGCCACGGGGCCGGGAAGCCGACCACCAAACAGATCGAGGAAGCTGCGGACAAGTGGGCGTTCCTCGAAGCGAATCTCGAGTGACGCCTACTCCTGGCTGCGGCGGATCGCGTCGCGGGTGAGCGCCTGCGCCGCCACCACCATGCTCTTCAGGCCGAGGCCCTTGCCCATCGAGATGTTCTGCCTGAAGACCGTCTCGACGATGCCTGGATCCAGCGCCAGGAGATCGTCGGGCGGCTGGCCTTCGTAGACCTGCGTCAGGACCACCGCCAGCGCCTTCGCCGAGATGCCGCTGGGGTTCTCGACGGCGAAATGCAGCGCGAGGCGTCGCTCGGGCGTGAGGCGCACCCAGACGTAGGCCTCCGACTCGCAGTGCGGCACCTGGTGACTTTTCGGGAACGGCCGCATCGCCACCGCCGGCGGCACTTCCTTGAACTGATCGGCCAGGCTGATCAGCAGCTCCGCACGAGCGGACGGCTCGCTGAACATCTCGAGCGTGGCGTAGAGATCGTCGAGCCGCTCCGCGCTCGTCTGCGCCGTCACCCCTGCTCCCCGCTCCCCTTCTCGACCGGCACGCCCACGAGGTTGCCCCACTCCGTCCAGCTGCCGTCGTAGTTGCGGATGTTGTCGAACCCGAGCAGGTACTTCAGCGTGAACCAGGTGTGGCTGCTGCGCTCGCCGATGCGGCAGTAGGCGATCGTCTCCTTCGAGGGATCGAGTCGCTGCTGCTCGACGTAGAGTGCCCTCAGCTCATCGGCCGGCTTGAAGGTGCCGTCGTCGGGGTTCACCGCCTTCGCCCAGGGGACGTTCTTCGCGCCGGGGATGTGGCCGCCGCGCAGGGCGCCTTCGTTCGGGTACTCGGGCATGTGCAGCTTGGCTCCCGTGTACTCGTCGGGCGAACGGACGTCCACGAGCTGACCGCCGGCCTCTGCGTGCGCCAGCACCTGATCGCGGAACACGCGGTGCGGGCGATCGTCGCGCGGCCCGCGCGCGCGGTACGTCGTGGGAGGATACTGGGGAACCTCGCGCGTCAGCTCGCGGCCCTCCTTCTCCCACTTCAGCCGTCCGCCGTCCATGATCTTCGCGTTCGAGTGGCCGAACAGCTGGAAGACCCAGAAGGAGTAGCAGGCCCACCAGTTGTTCCGGTCGCCATAGAAGACGACCGTCGTCTCGGGCGTGATGCCGAGGCGCGACATCAGCTGCTCGAACGCGTCGGTCGAGATGTAGTCGCGGCGAAGCGGATCGTTCAGGTCGGCCGTCCAGTCGATCTGGACGGCGCCAGGGATGTGCCCCGCGGGGTAGACGAGAGGATCCTCGTTCGACTCGACGAGGCGGACGTTCGGGTCCTGGAGGTGCGCGGCCACCCAGTCGGTGGAGACGAGCGCCTCGGGATGCGCGTAGCCCTTGTCACTGCTCATCCCGTAATCATATCGGCATGTCGGC
>JBIQIB010000056.1:0-7053 GCA_044508265.1 Acidobacteriota bacterium | reverse complement strand
GCCCGGCAGGGGTACACTGGGCGGCGCATGACGGCATCTCCTCCTCCGCGTCCGCTCGTCGTCGTGCTGATGGGCGTGAGCGGCAGCGGCAAGACCACGACCGGCGAGGCCCTGGCCGCCCGCTGGGGCTGGCCCTATCACGACGGCGACGACTTCCATCCCCCCGCCAACGTCGAGAAGATGCGCGGCGGGACGCCGTTGACCGACGCGGACCGGCGCCCGTGGCTCGAGGCGCTCCACCGCAAGGCCGAGGAGGTGCTCGCCGCGGGCGAAGGCGCCATCATCGGCTGTTCGGCCCTCAAGCAGACCTACAGGGACGTACTCCGCGGCTACCTGACCCGGGTCGTGTTCGTGTGGCTCGACGTTCCGCGAGACGAGCTCGAAGACCGCATGGAGCACCGCCGCGACCACTTCATGCCGCCCTCCCTCCTCGACAGCCAGCTCGCGGCGCTCGAGGTACCCGAGGATGCCGTCCGGGTGGACGGCGACGGTCCTGTGGATGAGGTAGTCGACCGGGTCGCGCGGGCCGTCGTCGCCTGGCAGCGCAACGACATGCCTCCGCCTCCGGTCTGAACGTCCGACACCAGATGCCGGTGCCGCGAGGTGCCGATACCTCTTCCGGGAGGGAAACCTGGTGGAGGCACGCACGCAGAGGGTACTGCTGACCGGCATCGCGCTGGTGACGCTGGCGGGATCCGCATTCGGACAGGGCGCGCAGCTCGCGGGGCCGTTGCCGGCCCCTCTGCCGCTGTTCCCGGCTGACAACTGGTGGAACGCCGACATCAGCCAGGCGCCTGTGGATCCCGCCAGTGACGCGTTCATCGCCTTCATCGACAACGGGCGTGACCGCCGGCTGCGTCAGGATTGGGGCGGCGCAGGTGACGGGCCCGGCCTCACCTACGGCATTCCCTACGTCACCGTGCCGGGCACGCAGCCACGCGTCCCGGTGACGTTCGTGGCCTACGGCAGCGAGAGCGACGCGGGAGCCCCGGGCGACGAGCCCGGCTACCCCATCCCCGACGAGGCGAAGACCTCTGTCGGCTGGATCGAGGGCGGCCCGCCCGGATCGGTGGATCCCGGCGGCGACCGCCACCTGCTGATCGTCGACCGCGACCGCCGTCAGCTGTTCGAGCTGTATCGCGCCCGCTGGAACGAGGCGCTCCAGCGGTGGGAGGCAGACTCCGGGGCCGCCTATGATCTGGCGCGCTCCGACAGGCGCCCCGAAGGCTGGACGAGCGCGGATGCCGCGGGCCTTGCGATCCTCCCCGGCCTCGCGCGCTACGACGAGGTGTTCGGCAGCGAGCCCATCCGGCATGCGCTGCGCGTGACGGTGCGGCAGACCGCGAACTACTACGTGTTTCCAGCGTCGCATCGGGCCGGCTCGAACCCGGCGGCGCCACCGATGGGACTGCGGCTCCGGCTCAAGGCCGGCGTCGACCTGTCGGGATACCCGCCCCACATGCAGCGGCTCTTCCAGGCCATGAAGACCTATGGCCTCATCGTGGCCGACAACGGCAGCGACCTCTACGTGAGCGGTACCCACGATCCGCGATGGGAGCCGCACATGAGCGGCATCCTTGCGGCGATGCGCACGATCCGGGCGACCGACTTCGAGGTGGTGGAGCGTGGCTGGCGCCCGCCCGTGATCACCGATGCCGACGGCGACGGCCTGCCTGACGCCTGGGAAGCCGCGATGGGCCTGGATCCCGCCGACGGCGACGGCCCGGAGGGTGCCGACGGCGACCCGGACGGCGACGGCCGCACGAACGCCGAGGAACATGCCGACCAGACCCACCCGCGAGGGTTCTTCCGCCGCTACTTCGCCGAAGGGGCGCGCGTCCCGTCGTTCACGACGATGTTCGCGATCGTCCAGCCGGCCTGGAATCAGCCTGCGGCGCACGTGCAGTTGCGCCACGTCACCACCGACGGCGACGTCTACGCCTCGCGCGTCGTCGTGCCACCAGGCGCCAGGCGAACGGTGGATGCTCGCGACGTGGCGGGCCTGGCCGGACACGGCTTCGCCACTCTGCTCGAATCAGATCGACCGGTGGTCGCCGACCGTGTGGTGACCTGGGGCGACGGCGGCCACGGCAGCCACGCCGAGCGCGGGGTGCAGGCGCCATCCACCACCTGGTACTTCGCGGAAGGCGCGACGCACTCCGGCTTCCAGCTTTTCTACCTGCTCCAGAACCCGAACGGTCACGACGTGGACGTGACGATGACGTACATGCGCGCCCACCCGCTGCCGCCGCTCGTCCGGACGCACCGCGTCCAGGCCGGACGACGCGAGACCATCTGGGTGAACTTCGACGAGGTCGATCCGACGACACCTGCGGCGGGCACCGAATCGTCGGTCGTCATCACGGCCGACGCGCCGATCGTCGCCGAACGCGCGATGTACTCCGAAGGCCGGCCGCCGTTCGAGGCCGGCCACGGCGCTGCGGGCGTGACCGCGCCGTCCACAGCCTGGACGTTCGCCGAAGGCGCGACCGGCCCCTGGTTCGACATGTTCCTGCTGCTGGCCAACCCCAACGACGTGCCGGCCACGGTTGCCGTGACGTACCTCCTTCCCGATGGACCGTCGCCGCCCCGGACCGTCATCGTCGAGCCGCGCGCGCGTCGGACGATCTGGGTAGACCAGGAGGTACTCGACGACGGCCGCCCGCTGGCGGATGCCGCCATGGGCATTCGTGTGCAGGCCGACCTCCCGATCCTGGCGGAGCGGGCGATGTGGTGGCCCGGCGGACCGGCCACGTGGTACGGCTCGCACAACGGCGTCGCTTCCGCGGAGACCTGTCCACGCTGGGCCATCGCTGCGGGCGAGTGGACCGCATCCACGGTGACGTACGGGCTCATCGTCAATGCCGGTGACGTCGGTGTGTCCGTCCAGGTCAGCGCGCTGCGGGAGGACGGGCCGCCGCTGACGCAACCCCTGACGGTGGAGGCAGGCGCCCGCGCGAACATCGACGTCACGTCGCTGTTCCCGGCGCTCTACGGTCAGCGCTTCGGACTGTACGTCGAGCCGGATCACGACGCACCGGCAGCATCCCTCGTGGTCGAGTGGGCCCGGTACTCGGACGTCGGGAACCAGCTCTGGGCGGCCGGGGCAACGGCCCTCGGAAGCTGCCTGCACTGAACAGCTTGCCCACTTCTCGGCTGTTCCGCCGGTGATGTGACGGACACGCCGGCCGCGCGTATGCTGCTTGCAGGTGATCCTCGAACCGACGCCGGCGGGCCTCCATTGCGTGAGCGGAGGCTTCCATATCGATCCGGTGGCCCCCGTCCCCGTGGCCGTCGTGACGCACGGGCACGCCGACCACGCGTTGCCCGGCATGGACCGCTACGTGTGCACGCCAGGCACGGCGGCCGTCCTGCGCCGGCGCCTGCCTGAGGGCGCGGTCGTCGACGAGCTCGAGTACGGCACCGCGCGTGCGTTCGGGCCCGTCAGCGTGTCACTGCACCCGGCCGGACACGTGCTCGGCTCGGCCCAGGTTCGCCTGGAGGATGCCTCTGGCGTCACCGTCGTGTCGGGCGACTACAAGCGCCAGCCGGATCCGACGTGCGCGCCGTTCGAGCTCGTGCGATGCGACACGTTCGTCACCGAGTCCACCTTCGCATTGCCGATCTACCGCTGGCCGTCACCCGGGCGTGAGCTGGATGCCCTCCACGAGTGGATCGAGGGCAACCAGCGGGACGGACGTCCGTCGGTGCTGCTGGCCTACGCTCTCGGGAAGGCGCAACGGCTCATCGACGCGCTTGCCTCGCGCCTCGAGGCGGCAATCCTCGTCCATGGCGCCGTCGCCTCGATGCATGCGGCGTACATGGAAGCCGGACGCAGGCTGCCACATGTCGAGCCCATCGACCCCGCGCTGCGGGGCGCGGCAACCGCCGGCCGTGTCGTGCTCGCGCCGCCCTCGGCGCTCGGCACCCCGTGGATGAAGCGGTTCCCCCGTGCGTCCACCGCGCTCGTCTCCGGCTGGATGCGCGTCCGCGGACGACGGCGCTGGCGCGGCGTCGATCGCGGCTTCGTGATCTCCGACCACGCCGACTGGCCCGCGCTGCTCGACACGATTACGGCGACGGGCGCGAGGCGCGTCGTCACGACGCACGGCTACGCCGACGTGCTCGCGCGTCATCTGCGCGAGCAGGGGCTCGACGCCGCGTCGCTGGAGCTGCCCACGCTCGGGAGCGAGGCCTGACGTGCGAGCGTTCGCCGCGCTCTACGCTGCGCTGGAGCGCACGACCTCCACCAACGCCAAGGTCGACGCGCTGGTGGCCTATCTTCGCAACGCGCCGCCGGCTGACGCGGCCTGGGCCGTTTACTTTCTCAGCGGACGGCGCCTGCTGCGCCTGCTGCCGTCGAAGCTGCTCCGCCAGTGGACGGTCGAGGAAGCCGGCATCAGCGACTGGCTGCTCGACGAAAGCTACGCCGCCGTCGGCGACCTCGCCGAGACCACGGCGCTGCTCCTCGACGGCGTCGCGCCGCCGCCCGACGCGCAGGAGCGGCAGGACGTCGCGCTGGCCGAGTGGATCGCGCGGCTCGAAGCCCTGCGCGCCGCCGACGATGCGGAACGCCGGGTGAGGGTCGTGGGGTGGTGGCGCGAGCTGCCGACGTTCGAGCGCTTCGTCCTGAACAAGCTGCTCACCGGTGAGTTTCGCGTGGGCGTCTCCCAGACGCTCGTCGTGCGTGCCCTTGCCGCGCTGGCGGGCATCGAGCCGGCACTGATCACCCACCGGCTCACGGGCACGTGGCTGCCGACGGCGGAGGGGTATGCCGCGCTGATCGCCGGCGACACCAGCGCGCCGGACGCCGCCGCGCAGCCGTATCCGTTCTGCCTCGCCTATCCGCTCGAAGGCGACGCTCAGACACTCGGCCCGCTGGCGGATTGGCTCGCCGAGTGGAAGTGGGACGGCATCCGCGCCCAGGTCATCCGTCGCGCGGGTGAAGTTCACATCTGGTCACGGGGCGAGGAGGTCATCACGGCGCGATTCCCGGAAGTCACGTCGGCGGCGGGGACGCTGCCGGACGGCACCGTGCTGGACGGCGAGCTGCTCGCGTGGCGCGACGACGCGCCGTTGCCCTTTGCAACGCTGCAGCTGCGCATAGGCAGGCAGCGGCTGACGCCGCGGGTCCTCGATCAGGCGCCCGTCACCTTCCTCGCGTTCGACCTGCTCGAGCACGAGGGCCGCGACGTGCGGACGACGCCGCTCGAGGCGCGCAGGGAGGCGCTCGAGTCACTCGTCGCGTCGCTGCCGCGGCCGGGAGGAGGGCCGTCGGCCATCCAGGTGTCTCCGCGCGTGGACGCGGCCTCGTGGGAGGAACTCGGCACGATGCGCGAGTCGTCCCGCACGCGTGGCGTCGAGGGCTTCATGCTGAAGCGTCGTGACTCGGCCTACGGCACGGGACGGCGGAAGGGCGACTGGTGGAAGTGGAAGATCGACCCCCACACGGTGGATGCCGTGCTCGTGTACGCGCAGGCCGGACACGGCCGCCGTGCGTCGCTCTTCACCGACTACACGTTCGCGCTCTGGCGTGGCGACGAGCTCGTGCCTGTGGCCAAGGCATATTCGGGGCTGTCCAACGAGGAGATCGAAACGCTGGACCGCTGGGTCCGCGCGAACACGCTCGAGAAGTTCGGGCCGGTGCGGCGCGTCACGCCGCTGCACGTTTTCGAGATCGCGTTCGAGAACGTGCAGCGGTCGTCACGTCACAAGTCGGGCGTCGCCGTGCGGTTCCCGCGGATCGCGCGGTGGCGCACCGACAAGCGGCCCGAGGATGCCGACAGGCTGGAGGCGCTGGAAGCGCTGATCCGGTCCGGCTGACGGCGTCAGGAGGTCTTTGTCACGAGCGCGAGGTCGAGGCGCACCTTCACCTCGTCGCCCACCACCACCCCGCCGCCGTCGAGCGCACGGCTCCAGCTGACGCCGAAGTCCTGTCGGTTGAGCGTCGTGGTCGCTGTCGCGCCGATGCGCGCGTTGCCCTGGGCCGTGAAGGGCTCGGTGGGTCCCTCGACCTCGAGGACGACCTCCTTCGTCACGCCGCGCATGGTGAGGTCGCCGACGAGCCGGAATCTCCCGGTGCCGGCAGGCTCCGCGCGCTTCGACACGAAGGTGATCGTCGGGTGCGAGGCCACGTCGAAGAAGTCGGCGCTCCTCAGGTGCGCGTCGCGCTTCTCGTTGGCGGTGGAGATGGTGGTCGCGTCGACCGTCGCGCGCACCTTGACGCCGCTGATGTTGCGGCCGTCGAACTCCACAGTGCCTTCCATCTTCCCGAAGGTGCCGTTGACGTTCGACACCATCATGTGGCGCACCGTGAAATTGGCCGAGGAATGCGAGGGGTCGATGGTCCAGGTCTGGGCCGACGCCGGGACGGCCAGCGAGAGGCCGGCCAGGGCAGCGAACAGGGAACGAAGCATGAGGTCTGACTCTCCGCGTAAGTGAACGATGACGCGGCCGTCGGTGGCCGGCGTCGTGCTGATGAGTATCAGACGCCGGCCGAGGACGAACCGTTACCCGTCACGTCCATGTCGCCTCGAGTACACGCACCAGCCGCGCGAAGCCTGCCTCGTCGGCCTCGCTGAAGCGCGCCCTCTCCGGGCTGTCGAGGTCGAATACCCCAATGACGCGTCCACCTTCGTGCAGGGGCAGTACGAGCTCCGACCGCGAGTCGGCGTCGCAGGCGATGTGCCCGGGGAACTCGTTGACGTCTTCCACGCGAATGGCGCGCCCGGTGGCCACCGCCGTCCCGCACACGCCGTTGCCGACAGCGATGCGCACGCACGCCGGCTTGCCCTGGAACGGCCCGAGCACGAGCTCGCCGTCCTTCATCAGGTAGAAACCGGCCCAGTTGAGACGCGGCACCGTGTGCCAGACGAGCGCCGCCGCGTTGGCGAGGTTCGCGATCCTGTCGCGCTCGTCGCCAAGCAGCGCCTCCAGCTGGCGCGCCAGCGCCTCGTAGAACGACTCGGTATCCGCCGCGTCGAGGGTGGGCAGCTTGTACATGGATCGAGTGTCGCACGAGGGCGGATCAGCTTGTCGGCGGATCAGCTTGCC
>JBIQIB010000055.1:19449-26274 GCA_044508265.1 Acidobacteriota bacterium | reverse complement strand
GGACGGGAGAAGAGGACGGGAGGAAGGGAGGAGCGAAGGAATGGAGGAGGAGGACTGGAGGAGCGAAGGAATGGAGGAGGAGGACTGGAGGAGGGGAGGAAAGAGGAATGGAGGAAGGTGTGGCGTCCCGGAGATGGGACAGCGCGTCCCGGCGGCGGCAGGGGTGGTGGCGTTCGACGTCCTTCGAGTGTCTGGTGACTCGGCGCCGGGCCTGAAGATTCATGTCAAAGACTGACCGTGAGCGCCTGCCCGGGCGTGGCATGATGCGTGCATCGTCCGCGTCATGCGCATCCTCGTCTGGCCGGCTCGTGTGCTGCTCCGGCGTCCCGTCGCGCATCTGGTGATCGTCGGGACGCTGGCGCTGGGCATCGGCGCTGCCGTGGCCGTCTTCAGCCTGGTCTACGGACTGCTGCTGGCGCCGCTCCCCTTCCCCGCAAGCGATCGGCTGGTGCGCGTCTACGACGTGACGCCGCAGGGCGACAGCTTCTCGACGTCGCCGCCAACGTTTCGTGACGTCGCGACACTTGATGCCTTCGAGTCCGTCGGCGCGTTGAGCGAGATCGCCGATGGACTGGTGCTGTCGACAGGCGGGGCGCCGGTGCGGGTGCAGGCCGCGGCGATGACGGCGTCGCTGCTGCGCCTGTTGGCGCCCTCGACCGCCGTGGGCCGGACGTTCACCGCCGAGGCCGACCGTCCCGGCGCGCAGGTACACGAGGTGGTGCTGAGTCACCGCCTCTGGCTCGAGCGCTTCGGTGGGCGGCACGACGTCGATGGCGTGACGGTGCGACTCGACGACAGGCCCTTCACCATCGTCGGCGTGCTGCCCCCGGGCGAAGGCTTCCCCGACGCGGCGGACGTCTGGGTGCCGCTGTCGAGCACCCCCGCCACGACGACGCTGCCGGACCGCGACGATCGGTGGCTCTCGGTCATCGGACGCCTGCGCGCGGGCACCAGCGAGGACGCGGCACGCGCCGAGCTCGGCGCGCTCGCCGACCGCCTTGCCCGCACGTATCCCGACGCCAACGCCGGATGGCGCCTCAATCTGATGTCGCTGAAGGCGTCGCTCGTCTCGCCGCCGCAGCGCATCGCCTTGTGGACGCTGGCCGCGGCGGTGAGTTGCCTGCTCCTGCTCGCGTGCGCCAACGTCGCGGGCCTGCTGCTGATCGAGGCCATCCGCCGTGACGGCGAGCTCCGGCTGCGTGCCGTGCTCGGCGCGTCGGCCCCGCGGCTTGCCATGCACCTGTTGGCCGAGAGCGCGCTGCTGGCCTCGGCCGGTGCCGTCCTCGGCGTCAGCCTCGCCTGGTGGCTCGTGGACCTCGCACGGACCCACGCCGCTGCCGTGATGCCTGCCGTGGCGCACGTCTCGGTCGATGGCCCCGCCCTGACGATGGCGCTGGCCATCGCCGTGGGATCGTGCCTGCTGGTCGGCTCGGCGCCCGGACTCCGCGCCGCGACGCTCGACCTGACGCCAGGGCTCGGCGGATCGGGCCAGGCCATCGGCCGCAGCCGCGCCAAAGTCCGCCGCGCGCTCGTTGTCCTCGAGGTCGGCCTGGCGATGGTGCTGCTCGCCTGCGCGGCGTTGATGGCGACGAGCTTCGCGCGCATGACCACCATCGACGCAGGAATCGACGCTGATGGCGTCGTGGCCGTCCCGCTCGACCTTGACGGGGCCTCCTCCGTCGAGGGCGGAGGCGCCGGGCTGCTGCAGGCCATCGAACGTCGTCTGCTCGAGGATCCGGCGGTCCATGCCGTCGGCGCGACGACGACCTATCCGTGGCGGGAGTTCGGCTTCAGCAACACGGTCACGCCCGTCGAACTGGCCGCCAGCGCGCCACCGTCGGGACTGCTCCCGGCCCAGTGGCGGTCGGTGACGCCCGGCTTCTTCGCCGCGGCAGGCATTGCACTCCTGCGAGGCCAGCGCTTCGCCGACGACATCCGCCAGCACCATCCGCCCGTCGTGATGGTGAACCGGACGCTCGCCGAGCGGCTGTGGCCAGGCGCCGACCCGGTCGGGCGGCAGATCCTCTGGGGCGGCACCACGGGCACGCCACGCACGGTCATCGGCGTCGTGGAGGACATCCGCGACGTCCGGCTGGACGCGCCCGCCGAGCCGATGCTGTTCGTCCCCCACGCGCAGACGCCCCTGCCGTCGATGACGCTGCTGGTGAAGATGGGGTCAGGTCTCGATTTGAACGCGTCGGGGTCAGGTCTCGGCAGTCTGGCGCTGCAGTTTCTGCCATCGCAGCGGACGCGCGACACGTGGGCCGTCGACGCGCTCGCACCGATCGTCCGCGCCGCGTGGCGCGATCTGGCGCCGCACCTGCCCGTCCCCGGGATCACGGCGCTGTCGGACAGCCGCACCGCCGTCGGCACGCGGCCGCGCCTGGTGGCCGGCGCCCTGACGGCCATGGCCATCATCGGCATCGCCCTCGCCGCCGGCGGGATCTACGCGCTGCTCGCCTTCTCGGTCTCGCTGCGCCGGCGCGAGATCGCGGTGCGCATGGCGATGGGATCCACGCCCGGACACGTCACGCGCCTCGTCGTGACCGACGGCCTGCGGCTCACCCTCGCCGGCATCGCCCTCGGACTCGGCGGCACGCTCCTCATTGGCGACATGGTCCGCGACGCGTTCCACGGCGTCTCGGCGCACGACCCGCTGATCCTCACGGCCGTCGCCGTCCTGCTGCTGGCCGGCGCGCTCGCCGCGTCGTACCTGCCCGCCCGCCACGCCGCGCGCATCGACCCCGCGCGGGTGCTCAGAAGCGACTGAGGGGAGACCGACCCATGCCGGTCTCCCCCCGTCGCTCACTCCGCCGTCGTGGAGTGTCCCGTCCGCGACCGCTGCTGGCGGTTCGCGGACCTACTGCAGCCTGGTCGCCAGCGCGTTGGTGCCTGCGGCCCAGTTGACGCCCTGCGCGTCCGAGTACATCGCACGCTCGACGACGATCTGGATGGGCTGCCCGCCGATGCTCTCGACGATCATGCCGAAGCGCTTGCCCCGGCTTTCGGGGAAGTGCGCATACGGCGCGATGTTGAACCGGCTGTTGGCCGCCACGGTGAAGGTCTGCTGCACCGGCGCCGAGCCGTCCTCGAAGAGCACCGTCGCGCGCACCTGGCCGGCATAGGGCGACGTGTTGGCCACGAGCACGTAGGTCTCCACGTCGCGCGCCCCGCCGTCCTCGCCTTCCGCCATCGCCCACCGCGTCCCCGTGACGGTCTCGCCGGGGCTGTTGTGCGCTTCCTGCCAGGCGGACGGATCCGGTCCCGGCCACCACATCGCCCGCTCCACGACGATGGGCACGCCGTTGCTGGACGTCACGGTCGTCGAGACGGCCGTGTTCGCAAGCGCCGCGTCCTCGTAGTCCACCCAGATGTTGAAGCGGCTGTTGCCGGCCACGTCGTACGTCTTCGGCACCACCGTCCCGTTCGGCAGCAGGAAATTCACGTCGACGACCGCCGCCTGCGGGTTGGGGTTGGCGATGAGGACGAAGAGGTCGAAGTACGGCCCGGTAGCACCCTCGGCCAGGAACCACTGCGTCGCCGGCGCCGTCACACCGGCGCTCTCGTGGCCTGCACCGAGCGGACGTCCCGGCTGATCGAGGTACATCGCACGCTCGGCGATGATGGGCACGCCGTTCTTCGACCGCATCACCACGGAGATGTCGGCGGCCCCGAGCGTCGCGAGCTTCGGATCGACGACCGCCTCGTTGTCGACCCAGATGTCGAACCGCGACTGCGGCTGAACCACGTACGTCTTGACGAGCGGCGCGGCGGGCGCCGGCAGCAGGTACGTCACCTCGACGTTCGCCGGCGTGTCGGTCGGGTTCTGGATCAGGTAGAACAGGTTGAAGTTCGAGTGCGTCGCGCCCTCGGCGAAGTACCACTCGGTCGCCGTGCGCGTGAGGATGCCGCGCTCGGCGTGGCTGCCGTAGCCCTCCTGGTCCCACACCATCGTGCGGTCGGCCACCACCTGGACGTCGGCCTCGACGAGCGTCGAGAACGCCGCGTCCGCGAGGCCCTGGATGGTCTCGACGTCGATCGTCGTGCGCGTGCGGGCCGGCACCACGCGGTAGTCGCGGATCGTCGTGCCGTCGGACCGCTGGAAGCGCGTGAGCACGAGCGCCGGCGAGTTCGACGGGTTGGCGATGGCCAGCCGCGTGTCGAAGAACGGGCCGGTGGCGCCCTCCGCCAGGTAGGTGATCACGAACCCGCGCGGGTGCGTGCCCTCCTGCAGTTCCTGGAGGTTCGTCTTGCCGTCGCCGTCGGGATCGTCGTTCGGACCGGACCCGGCGCCGCCGAAGGGATCGAGGCCGTACTTCGTCTCGAAGTCGTTCGGAAGACCGTCGCCATCGGCATCACCCGTGGGATCGAGCGTCGGCACCGCGACGTTTGCCGTGGCCGTGTTGTTGCCCGGCACCGGATCGAGCACGGCGCCGGTGACGGTGGCCGTGTTGGTGATCTGGTGACCCGGCGTCACCGACACCATCTTCACGGTGATCTGGATCGTCGCGGTCACCCCGGGGTTCAGCACGGGGAACGTCACCGTGCGGTTGTTGCCCGTCCCGCCGCACACGCCGCTGTGCGTTGCGGTGCACGACACGTACTGCAGGCCCACGGGCAGGTTGTCGTGCACGACGATCCCGCTGCCCGGATCGCCACTGAGGTTGCGCACCGTCAGCGTGAACGTCACGTTGTGGCCGGGCAGGACGACGCCCGCGCTCGCGGTCTTGGTCAGCGCAAGGTCGACCGCGTAGCCGAGCTTCTGGATGACGGCATCGCGGTCGCCGCCGCCGTAGGTGTCCTGGAACGCGTTCACCAGCCTGAAGCCGTCGAGGTTGGTGTTCGAGTACTTCGAGGCGTCGTTGGTGGTGCCGCCGAGGTACGTCTCGCCAATCGCGTTGACCGCGACGGCGTAGAGGGCCTGTCCGTTGGTGTTCGATCCCAGATACGTCGACAGGACGAACCCGCTGCCGGCCGCGTTGAGGATCTGGACGTACGGCGGCATCTGGTACTTGGTGGTCTGCACCGCCTGGACCATCGGCAGGTCGAGCGAGCGCGTCGAGCCCGTGAGGTGCACGCGGCCCTGGGCGTCCACGGCCATGGCGAGCAGGTCGTCGTAGTCGTTGCCGCCGGTGAGTGTCGTGTACACGCGCGAGGCGGCGCCGGTCTTCGTCAGGTCGAGCTTGACGACGAAGCCGTCCCACGGCTCCTGGCCGCCCCCGACGGGGTTGTTCACCGTCCGGGCCGCGCCGGGCGTCACGGGGAAGTCGAGCGATCGCGACTGGCCGCCAACGTAGACGAAGCCGTCGGGATCAACAGCCACCGTGCTGACGTAGTCGGACGCCCCGCCGGAGATGTACGACGAGTACAGCAGGCCGGCAGTCCCGGAGACGTTCGTGTCGAGCTGCGCGACGAAGCCGTCGGCCGAGTTCCCGATGCGCGTGGCCTGGAAGCCGTTGACGATGGGCAGATCGCCGGTGCCGGTGTCGCTGACGAACGTCACCTTCCCGTTGCCGTTCGAGACGATGTCTGCGCGGCGCTCCATCTCACCCTGGCTGCCGCCGAAGTACGTCGAGTACTGCAGCGATCCGTCCGTCCCGTACCGCTGGATGAAGAGGTCCGTCGCGCCGTTGCGCGTCGTGCGGTAGGCGTTGGCCGTCGTCACGAAGCCGTCGGCGACAGACGAGGCGGTCTTGCCGACGACGTACGCGTTGCCGGCGGCGTCCACGGCAACACCGGCGCCCGTCTCGTAGCGGGTGCCGCCGATGTAGGTGGAATAGCCCAGCGAGCCGTTCGCCTCGAGCCGGGCGTAGAAGGCGTCGGCGGCCACGGAGGTGGTGTCGAGCGCGTACGTCTTGTCGGCAGCGTTGGGCGTCACCGGGAAATCCGGCGACAGCGTGTCGCCGACGAAGTGCACGCGCCCCTGCGCATCCACGGCCATGGCGCCCTGCCTGTACGACCAGGTGCCCTCGTCGAGCGAGCCGCCAAACAGCGTCGAGTAGATCAGGGCCGTGCCCGCCGCGTTGAACTTGCTGATGAAGTAGTCGCGCGGGTAGGTACCGCCCGTCTTCGGCTCACCCGCCCGCGCAGGCTGGTAGGCGCCGGGCGTCGTCGGGAATCCCGCCTTGTCTTCGCTGACGCCCAGGACGTAGATCGCCCCGGCCGCGTCGACGTGCATGTCGAGGATGACCTCCTCGCTGAGCCCGCCGAACCACGTCGAGTACACGAGCACCGGGTCGATGACCAGGGCATGCGACGGGTCGTAGGCGCCGAGGGCGAACGTCACCGTCCGCGCCGCCTCGTCGAGCACGAAGCGGCTCTCGACGGGCACGCGCTTGCCGTCAATCGTCTGCCACGAGACCGGACGCTCCTGGCGCAGCTCGCGATCGCCGACGCGCATCACGAGGTCGCCGTTCCCGTCGATCGAGAGGCTGTCGGCGCCATCGACCCGCACGCCGGCGCGCCGTGGATCGGCGCCGGGGTGGATCACGAAGTCGTACTCGAGCTGCTGCTGGTTGCCGTAGTACACGACGTCGATGCCGGGCGCCACGCCCGACACCTCCACCCTGCCGAAGGTGGGCAGGCCGGTCTCCCAGGTGGACGGCGCGCCCACGTAGCGGTTGACGACACCGAGCAGCCTGTCGGCGCCGGCGATGCCTCGCGCGCCGGTCACGTCGCCGAGCGGCGTCAGCGTGAGCCGGGCCTGCGAGTCGCGATCGTGCAGACGCACCAGCGCCTGCGTGGCGCTCACCTGCACGTCGTAGCCGCGCCCGCGCGCGTGGAAGACCTCCGCGCGGCGGTCGGCCTCGAAGTGCAGCGGCACGG
>JBIQIB010000055.1:12681-19349 GCA_044508265.1 Acidobacteriota bacterium | reverse complement strand
GCGGCGGGCACGGCGGCGGGCGCGGGCGCCGGGCTGCCGGTCACGGCCGTGCGGCCGGCCGCGGCCACACGCTGACCCGGGGATGCCGGTCCCGGAGCGAGGCCGACGAGGAAGGATGCCAGCGCTAGCGCGGCTGGCGAGCGGTATGAACTGAGCTGCGGCATGAAACGACGTCCTTTCGTGACGACGGCGAGAGTCGAGGCCCGGAGCGCCGGGGGGATGATCCGGATGAAGAGGCGCCCGAGCACGGCGGGTATAGACGGCGCGCCGCGGCAGAAGTTCACGGAGATCTGCCGCGCGTCGTCATTTGTTCGGTTCGTCGTTTTTCAGCGTTTTTCGCACGTTTTCGTGCGATCGGTGTCCGGCAGCGCACAGGTGTCCGAAAGCGGACGCTTTCACGTCACGTGGTGCCGTCGATGCTGTTCGGATCCCCCTGCGCTGCTCGTTGTGAAGCGATCGGCCATCCGCGGCGGCCGAAGGTGCGCGGGCGTGCGTCACGCGGTCGGGGCGCGGCCGTTGACGCCGACGCCGGTCGCGAGACAGACTGCGCAGCACTCACTCCCTCGCGGGTCGCGCCGTGTCCTGCGTGCGGCGTTCCCGGGGAATGGACACCGAGATGACCGAGCCGCCTGCCGCCCCCGTTCCCGGCCTGCCGGCCCTCGCCGGGCTGTGCAGCCTCGACGCCGCCCAGGCTCCCGCGCTGCCGGTGGCCGATGTCGTCGCACGCCTCAAGCGCCTGCACTTCGCGGCGCGCCGCGTGCACGGCCTGCTGCTGTCACGTCTGCCGTCGGAGCCGCTGTACGAGCTGAAGATGCTCTACAGCCACCACGCGTATCTCTGCGCCGAGATCACGGCGGCACTGCGCGCGCGGGTGGCCGAGATGCGCGAGCCGCCGCTCGGACTCGACGACCCGCCGCCGGCACCGCTGGCGCAGGCGTTCGACGAAGTGGCGTCTGCACCCGATGGCGCACATCTCGCCCTGGGCCTCTACACCGTCCTCCTGCCCGAGCTCGACGCGGCGTTCGCGGCGCTCGACGCCGACACGCACCCGCTGGCCGACGCGCCGACGCGGCGCCTCTGCCGCCACGCGCGTCTCGACCTGGGCGACGTGCTGACGGCCGGCGGGCAGGCCGCGCGTGCGCTTGAAGCCACGCTCGAGACGCCACCAGGGACATGGCTCGCCGAGATCCGTGCCGCGCTGGCCGCCGCCGGCGGGCTCGACGGCACGCGTGGCGACGCCGAGGCGGCCCTGCCGCCCGCGCGCTTCTCGGCGACGCCGCGGCCATTCGACCCGGTGCCGCGCCGCGACGCGCGCTTCCGCGACCCGTACAACATGGCCGTGAATGCGGAAGCGTTCCTTTACGATTCGTCGTATCCGGCCGCCCCGAAGCTGCTGATGCTGGCCTACAAGCGCCTGCGCGAGATCGACGTGCCGGAGATGATGGCCTCGATCATCGTGGAGACACCGGGCAAGCCGTGGGGGTACAGCCTCGACATGACGCGGCAGCTCTGGGACGAGGCGCGTCACGCGATGATGGGCGAGGTGCTGTTTGCCGCGCTCGGCGTGGACTGGCCGTCGCAGGTGCCCGTCAACTTCACGTGGTCGCTGGGCCTGAACACGCAGCTCACGCCGCTCGAGCGCCACGCCGTGCTGTATTTCATCGAGCAGGGCCTGATGCCGAAGCACGGCAAACGCTACGAGTGGGAGATCGCCTCGCAGACGGACCTGCCGCTGGCCGCGACGTTCCAGGACTACGACTGGGCGGATGAAGTGCTGCACGCGCGCATCGGCCGCCAGTGGTACGTCAGCGACATGCCGAGCCACACCGAGGCCCTGCGCCACGGCGATCGCTGCTGGTCGCGCGTCCTGATGGGCTGGGAGGAATGGCGGGAGGCGGGCCTGACGGCCCACGAGAACTGGTGGCCCGCCCTCTACCGCGCCGCCTGCGCGCGGCATGGCTGGCCCGTCGACCCGGCCGTCGAGGCCTTCGCCACGTCCTACGCCGAACAACGTGCCGATCTGAAGTCCGTGAGCCACTCCGCATGACGCCACTCGCCCGCGCTGCCCTCGCCGAGTTCTTCGGCACGTTCATCCTCATCGTCTTCGGCCTCGGCGTCGTCGCCCAGACGGTGCTGAGCGGACAGACCGCCGGCAGCAGCCTCAGCATCCAGCTGTGCTGGGGTCTCGCCGTCGTGCTTGGCGTCTACGCGTGCGCCGGGGTGAGCGGCGCCCACATCAACCCTGCGGTGACACTGGCGTTTGCCGTCCGCCGCGGCTTTCCGTGGCGGTCGGTGCTGCCGTACGTCGCGGCGCAGATGGCCGGAGCATTCCTCGGCGCGTTCGTCGTGTACGTCACCTACGTGGAAGCGCTGACGGCCTTCGACCAGGGCGTGCGTCAGGTGCTCGGCCCGCAGGGCACGGCAGGCATCTTCGCCACCTACCCGGCCCCGTATCTCTCGACACTCGGGGGTTTCGTCGATCAGGTCGTCGGCACGGCGCTGCTCGTGGCGGGCGTCTTCTTCCTCACAGACGAGCGCAACACGCCGCCGACGCCGGGCATGACGCCCTTCTTCGTCGGGCTGGTGGTGGTGGCGATCGGCATGGCCTTCGGGGTGAACGCCGGCTATGCGATCAACCCGGCGCGCGATCTCGGGCCGCGGCTGTTCACGGCGATCGCCGGATGGGGCACGGAGGTGTTCACGGCCGCCGACGGCTGGTGGTGGGTGCCCGTCGTCGCGCCGTGCGTCGGCGCCGTGCTCGGCGGCTACTTCTACGACGTCTGCGTGCGCGACCGGCACCCGGCCCCCTGAGGCAGGCCCGGCCGCACGCCTTCGACCGGTGAATCTCGAATGCCTGACACGTCCTACATCCTCGCCCTCGACCAGGGCACGACCTCGAGCCGCGCCATCGTCTTCGGACGTGACGGCCGCGCAGTGGCCGACGCGCAGCAGGAGTTCCCGCAGATCTTCCCCGGCCCGGCGCAGGTGGAGCACGATCCCGAGGCCATCTGGGAGTCGCAGCTCGCCGTCGCGCGGGCGGCCATCGAGCGCGCCGGGATCGGTCCGGAGGCCATCGCCGCCATAGGCATCGCCAACCAGCGCGAGACGACCGTCCTGTGGGATCGCGCCACGGGCAAGCCCGTCGCCAATGCCATCGTCTGGCAGAGCCGCGTCACGGCCGGCATCTGCGACCGCCTGAAGCAGCAGGGGCACGAACCGCTCATCCGCAGGAAGACCGGCCTCGTCATCGACGCGTACTTCTCCGGGACGAAAATCAAGTACCTGCTCGACCAGCAGGACGATCTGCGTGCCCGCGCCGCACGCGGCGACGTGCTCTTCGGCACGATCGACAGCTTCCTGCTGTGGCGGCTGTCGGGCGGACGCCTGCACGTCACCGACATCAGCAACGCGTCACGCACGCTGCTGTTCAACATCCACACGCGCGACTGGGACGACGAGCTGCTCGAGCTGCTCGACGTGCCGCGCCGCATGCTTCCGGAAGTGCGTGGCAACAGCGAGGTGTACGGCGAGACCGATCCGTCGCTGTTCGGCCGCCCTATCCCGCTGGCCTCGGCCGTCGGCGACCAGCAGGCCGCGCTGTTCGGCCAGGCGTGCTTCGAGCCGGGATCGGCGAAGAACACGTACGGCACCGGCGGGTTCCTGCTCATGAACACCGGGACCCGTCCGTCCGATTCGAGCCACGGCCTGCTGACGACCGTGGCCTGGAAGCGCAACGACGAGGTGACCTACGCGCTCGAGGGCGCGATCTTCGTGGCCGGCGCCGTCGTGCAGTGGCTGCGGGACGGCCTCAAGATCATCGAGTCGTCGGGCGACGTCGAGCGTCTCATGCAGGAAGCGCCCGACAGCGACGGCGTGCTGTTCGTGCCGGCGTTCGTCGGTCTCGGCGCACCGTACTGGGACCAGTACGCGCGCGGTCTCATCATCGGGCTGACCCGCAACACGTCGGACGCGCACCTGGCGCGCGCTGCCGTCGAGTCGATGGCCTTCCAGACGCGCGACGTGCTCGACGCGATGCAGCAGGACGCGGGCATGACACTGTCGAGCCTCAAGGTGGACGGCGGCGCCACGGCCAACAACTTGCTCCTCGCCTTCCAGGCCGATATCCTCGGCGTACCCGTCCGGCGGCCGGAGGTCAAGGAGACGACCGCCCTCGGCGCGGCCTACCTCGCCGGTCTGGCCGTCGGCTACTGGGACGATCTCGACGACGTGCGGCGCAACTGGGTGCTCGACCGCGAGTTCGCGCCGCACATCGACGCCGCGACGCGCGAGCGCCTCTACGAGCGCTGGACGCGCGCCGTCGAACGCGCGCGCGGCTGGGACGTCTGATCGCGGACGCCGGTCTGCCGGGAGGACGGCTCGGCGCTGCGTTCAGCGAGGACGGCTCGGCGCTGCGTTCAGGGAGGACGGCTCGGAGAGCCGTCCCTACCGTTCCCTATCATCGGAGGAGCACGGGTGCGACGAAGCGGCGGCCTGGTACGGCGCACGGCCCTCGCGGTGCTGCTCGCGATGGCGGCCAGCGTGTCGGTCGGCGACGACGTCGGCACGGCGCCCGACGTGCGCCGCGGCTCGCGGACCGTTCCCATCAGCCTGCCCGACCCGCTCGGCGCCACCACCCTCCACGTGCCGCGCACGCAGGCCAGCGGCGTGGCGATCGTGCTGCACGGCAGCGGCCGGCAGGCGCTCGACGGCCTGCTCGACGCCCTCGCCGCCTCCACGCTCATCGTTCCGGTGGACGCCTCCGCCGCGTCCGTGCGCGCCGCGTCGTGCGATGCGCTCGTGGACGCCCTGGCGCTGACGTCCCGACAGGCCCAGCGCGAGGCCGGCCTCACCGTCTATCGGCCGCCGGTCCTCGTCGGGCTCGACGAGGCAGCCTCCCTGGCGCACGGCCTCGTGCTCGCCAGCGACGCCGACGTCTTCGCGTCAGGCATCGGCGAGGCAGGCACGGCAGCGAGCGCCAGGCGCCCGGCGCCGTGCGGCCCGGCCCCTGCCCACGTGGACGGGCGGCGCTGGCGCGACGTGCCGCCGGGGAACGTGCCGGTGGAGACGGCTGCCCTCCTCGAGCGGCCGGCAGAACGGCCGACCACCGGCCATGCGCCGCTCGATCGATGGCTCACGTACTTCGCCCTGCCCATGACGGCCGAGTGGGTCGCCCGGCCGCGCGCGGTGGCGGTGCTCATGTCGGATGCCCGCGTGCTGCGGCAGCCGCACCCGCGGCTGGCGTCGAGACTGGCCGAGGCCGGCGTGTCGGTGCTCACGATCGACGCCCTGCAGTACTTCTGGCAGCGCCGTTCACCGCGCGACGTCGCCTTCGAGCTGCGCCGCCTGCTCGGGGCCCTCGAGTCGCTCTCGGTGCCGGTCCTCATCGGCGGGCTGGGCAGCGGGGCCGAGACGATGGCCGTGGCCGCGCGTCACATGGACGACATGCCGGTGGATGGCCTGGTGCTGGTCGCGCCGGGGCCGTCGGCCTTCTTCGAAGTCGACCCGCCGCTGCCGGCGCTCGTGCCGCTGATTCGCGCCGACTGGTCCACCGCCGACGCCGTCGAGTCGCTCGCCGTGCCCACGCTGTGCGCCTCAGCGGGCGACGCGCGCGCAAGCCGCCTGTGCAATCGGCTCGGCAGCCTGCCGTACGTGCAGGTGACCCGGGGCGCTCCGCCCGCGGGCACCGGCGACGACCACCTCGCGGCACTCATCGTCGACCTGGCCAGGCACGCCGGGAGCGTGCAGGACGACGCGCCGTCGAGGCCTCAGCCGAGGAAGCCGAGCACGTGAGACGGCAGCCCGCCCGGAAGCCCGAGGACGGGCACCGAGGTGGACGTCAGCACGCGGTAGGCCGTCGAGCCGATGCGCCGCCAGCCTTTGCCGCCCTCGCCGCACAGGCCCATCACGATCAGGTCGATCGGCTGGCTCCTGACCACCTCCGCAATCCGGTCGGACACGTCGCCGTCCACGACGTCGATCGACGGCGGAGGCGCGAGCTCCAGCGACTCGCCCAGCCGCTGCAGCGCCGCCGTCGCGTGCTCTGCCGGCGCGTCCACGGCCCCGGCGACCTCCTCGTCCACACGCGCCGAGCTGCGCGGCTTCAGGAGGCTCCAGCGTGCGGCGTCGTCGGCCTCGACGACGTGCAGCAGGTGCAGCCGCGCGTGGCTCGCGCGCGCCACCCGCGCGGCGACGCGGGCGTCGTCGATGGCGTGGTCGTGGAAGTCCACCGGGACGAGGATCTCGCGGAGCGTTCCCATCACATGGCGTGAGCTTTCCGCGAAGTCGGGCGGCACGACCAGAACGGGTAGCGTGGTCTCGCGCAGCAGCCGCTCGGCTATCGAGCCGAACACCACCTTGTCCACCCCCGTCGCGCCGCGGCTGCCCACGACGATGAGCTGGGCGTGCGTGTCGGTGGCTGCGCGCAGGATCTCGTCGACGGCGTCGCCGGTGCGCACCACGAGGTGCTGCCCGTGCGCCCGCCCGCGGCCGATGCGCGCGGCGACGAACTCGTCGAGTGCCTCACGCAGCGGCGCAGCGGCATCGCGTCCGGCGCGTACCTGCTCCGCGGCGGCGAGCAACGGGTCGGCGACCGTGACGATCGTCAGCGGCTGCGCGTAGTGGTCGGCAATCTCCCGCGCGCAGGCAAGGGCGAGGGCCGACGTCTCGGA
>JBIQIB010000055.1:6940-12581 GCA_044508265.1 Acidobacteriota bacterium | reverse complement strand
ATGCTTGATGCTTGGTGCTAGTGGGTGAGGAGGTGGGCGAGGCGCGTCCACCTGTGGCCCTGCGCGCGGCCGCGGACGGCGATGGCGAGCGCGCGGCGCTGGCCGACGAGCACCACGAGGCGCCGGCCGCGGGTGATGGCCGTGTACACCAGGTTCCGCTGGAGCATCGGGTAGTGCTGGGTCGTGAGGGGCACGACGACGGCCGGGTACTCCGAACCCTGCGCCTTGTGGATCGTCGTCGCATACGCGAGCACGAGCTGATCCAGATCCGAGGCTTCGTACACCACCTGCCGCTGATCCACGTCCACGGTGACGGTCTGCTGCTCCGCGTCGATCGCGGCGATGACGCCGAGGTCGCCGTTATAGACGTCGCGGTCGTAGTCGTTCTCGGTCTGCATCACCTTGTCGCCGACGGCGAAGCGGGTGCCGAATCGCTCGAGGACGGCGGCCGGTGACGGGTTCAGCAGCGCCTGCAGGTCAACGTTCAGGCTGCGGGCGCCGAGCGCGCCGCGGTTCATCGGGCAGAGCACCTGCACGTCGCGGATCGCGTCGAAGCCGAAGCGGCGCGGGATGCGTGACGCCACCACCTGCAGCAGTCGCTGCCGGGCTGCCTCGGGATCGGCGGCCTCGATGAAGAAGCAGTCGCTGTCCGACGACGTGTCGAAGGCGGGCAGCTCGCCGGCGTTGACCGCATGCGCCGTCGTGATGATGCGGCTGCCGGCGGCCTGCCGGTGGATCTCGGTGAGACGCACGACGGTGACCGCCTCCGACGCGATGAGGTCGGCCAGCACCTGGCCGGGCCCGACGGGCGGCAGCTGATCGGCATCGCCCACGAGCAGTACCGCCATGCCCGGCGGCACGGCTCGAAGGACATGCGCCATCATGACGACGTCCACCATCGACACCTCGTCCACGACGAGAAGGTCGCCCTCCAGGGGCTGGCGCTCGGTGCGCCGGAACTGCCCGTTGCGCGGGTTGATCTCGAGCAGCCGGTGCAGCGTCTTCGCCTCGAGCCCCGTCGCCTCGGTCATGCGCTTTGCGGCACGTCCGGTCGGCGCCGCGAGCAGCGGACGCACGCCCTTGGCCCCGAGGATCGTGAGGATGGCACGCAGCACCGTGGTCTTGCCGACACCAGGACCGCCGGTGAGCACGGTCAACCCCTGCCCCAGCACCAGGTCCACGGCATGCCGCTGGCTCGGCGACAGCGCCAGCCGGAGCCTGTCTTCGACCCACGTGATGGCACGAGCCGTATCGAGGCCCGCCCACGGCGGGCGCGTGCCGGCACGCGCCCGGATGCGTGCGGCGATCGCCGACTCGGCGGCGTGCAGGGCAGGCAGCAGCGCCAGCGGCGTGCCGTCCACCACCTCGCGCACGAGTGCGCCCGAGGCGATCTCCTCGTCGAGTGCGGCATCGACACGCGTGGCATCCACCGGCCCACCGCCGGGCCTGTCCGCCGTATCGCGTCTGGCATCGGCGTCCTCGCCGTCGTGCTGCAGCAGGGTGACGGCCGTCGTGCGCAGCTCGTCCACGGGCAGGCCGCAGTGGCCGGCGTCGAGCGCTCGCGAGAGGCAGTGGTGCAGCCCGGCGCGCACGCGCACCATGGCGTCCGGCGCGATGCCGAGCTGACGCGCGATCCTGTCGGCGGTGACGAAACCGATACCGCGAATGTCCTGGGCGAGCCGGTACGGGTTCTCCTGGAGCACCTGCAGCGCGGCGGCCCCGTAGGTCTTGTAGATGCGGACGGCGCGCGCGGTGCTGACGCCGTGCTCGTGCAGGAACACCATGATCGCGCGGATCGCACGCTGCGCCTGCCAGCTCTCGATGATGCGCCTGGCGCGCGTCGGCCCGATGCCGGGCACGTCGAGCAGGCGGTCGGGCTCCTTGTCGATGACGTCGAAGACGTCGGTACCGAAGCGCTCGACGAGCACCTTCGCGTAGTGCGGCCCGATGCCCTTGATGAGGCCGGATCCCAGGTACCGCTCGATGCCGGCCGGCGAATGCGGCGGCGACACGCGCAGCCAGTCGGCCTTGAACTGCAGGCCGTGCGTCCTGTCGTGCACCCAGGCACCCGTCGCGTGCACGTGCTCGCCCGCGCTCACCTGCGGCGCGTGGCCCACGATGGTGACGAGGTCGCGCCGTCCGCGCACCTCGACGCGCAGCACGCAGAACCCCGACTCCGGGTCGTGGTAGGTCACGCGCTCGACGAGTCCGCTCACGAGCTCGCCGGCGGCGGGCGGTGGCGAGGGATCGCGACGCTGCATGCGCTGGTCCCGAGTCACACGGACGCGCGCCTCCGCGTCAGGGCGCCTCAGTCATCGAGGCGCACCGCCTGCCCTGTGCGGGCAGAGGCGAGGAGCGCGGCCAGCGTCTCCACGTTGTCGCGGCTGTCGTCGAGCGTGACGAGCGGCGCGCGCCCGGTCGTGGCGGCCTCGACGAGGTCGTCCACCTGGCCCTGGTAGAGCGGCGGTCCGTCGACCTCGATCGGCGTGACCTCGTCGCCGCGAATCAGCTCGATGATCTCGCGCTCGCGAGGCTTGAACGCGTGCGTGACCCGCAGGCGGCCTTCCGTGCCGGTCACGTCCACCTCGGTGCGGAACGCGGTCTCGAAGCTCGAGACGATCTGCGCGACGACTCCGCCCGGGAACGTGAGCTGTCCGAAGAAGGTCAGGTCTACGTCGCGCGGACTCCAGGCGCCGACGCCGTACACGGTCGCGGGCCGCTCGCCGAGCAGCGTCCGGATGAAGCCCACCGGGTAGCAGCCGACGTCCCACAGCGAGCCGCCGCCGAGCTCCGGGTCGAAGCGGACGTCGTTGGGCCTGTCGTGGACGAAGCTGAACACGCCGAACGCCCCCAGCACCCGGCCGATGGCGCCCTCCTCGATCAGCGCCTTCATGCGCGAGACGATCGGGTGGTGGCGGTACATGAAGGCCTCGGTCACCACGACGCCGTGCGCCGCAGCAGCGTCCGCAATCGCCTGCACCTCCTCGCCCGACAGCGCCAGCGGCTTCTCGCACAGCACGTGCTTGCCGGCGCGGGCGGCCTGGATGGTGAGCGGCGCGTGCAGGCTGTTGGGCACCGGGATGTACACGCCGTCGATCTCCGGATCCGCCAGCAGGGCCTCGTAGCTGCCGTACGCGCGCGGGATCCCGTGCTCGGCCGCGTAGGCCTCGGCGCGGGCCGCCGTCCGCGAGGCAATGGCGAGCAGGCGGTGGCGCCCGGTGTTCAGCGGACCGACGAGCGCGCGGTTGATGCGGGCAACGCCGAGGATGCCCCAGCGGAAGGTCGAAGCGTCGTGCATGGTGCGGGTCATTGTAGACGGCCCGGAGGACGGGGCACAGGAAGGGAGCGGGGCACGGGGTGAATGTATGATCGGGACGTTCCGATGGATGTCCCCCGCGTGCCTGCCGAACGCCCGACGCACGCGCAGGTGCTCGTGACCTGCCTCGTCGATCATTTCCGCCCCGACACGGCCGACGCCGTCGTCGCGCTGCTCGAGCGCGCCGGCGTGACGGTGACGGTGCCCGAGGGGCAGACCTGCTGCGGCCAGCCGGCCTTCAACGCGGGGGCGCATCCCGACGCCGCGGCGATGGCGCGCCACACGGTCGGCATCCTGTCGCAATCCGACGCGCCGGTCGTGGTGCCGTCGGGTTCGTGCGCCGACATGCTGATCCATCACGCGCCGGCCCTGCTCGCCGACGATCCGGAGTGGGGCCCACGCGCCCGCGCCGTCGCGGCACGGACCTACGAGCTGACGGTCTTCCTGGTGGACGTGCTCGGCATGCCGGCACCGCCGCTCGCCGGCACCGGGCGTCTCACCTATCACGCGTGCTGCCACGGCCTGCGCGGTCTCGGCGTGGATCGACAGCCGAGGGAGCTCCTGTCCGCGGCTGGTGAGCGCCTCGTCCCGCTGGCGGAAGCGGACACCTGCTGTGGCTTCGGCGGACTCTTTGCCGTCAAGATGGCCGACGTCTCCGGTGCGATGCTGGCGCGCAAGTGCCGCCAGATCGTCGCGGCCGGGGCAGACACCGTCGTGGTGACCGACGTGAGCTGTGCCATGCACATGCAGGGCGGACTCGAGCGTCAGGGCCTGACGACGAAGGTGCGGCACATCGCCGAGGTGCTGGCCGAGACGTCCGGCACGGCGGCGGAGCCGCGAACGCCGTGACGCCGGCGCCGCTCACCTTCCATCGCCGCGCGGCGGCCGCGCTCGCGGACGCCCGCCTCCAGGAGGCGCTCGACATCAGCACCGGCCGCATGACGGCCGCGCGCCGGCAGGCGTTCGCCGCGCTCGAGGCCGGCGAGGCCGTGCGCGACCACGCACGCCGGATCCGTCAGCAGACGGTGACGCATCTCGGGGCGTACCTCGAGCAGTTCGTCGCGCAGGCGCGTGCCGCGGGCGCCGTCGTGACGTTCGCGCCGACCGCCCAGGCCGCCGCCGAGTACGTCGTCGCGCTCGCGGAGGCACGGCAGGTCGGCCGCGTCGTCAAGTCGAAGTCGATGGTGACCGAGGAGATCGCGCTCAACGACGCGCTCGAGGCCCGCGGCATCCGCGTGGTCGAGACCGACCTCGGCGAGTACGTGGTGCAGCTCGATCACGATCACCCGTCGCACATCATCGCGCCGATCATCCACAAGACCCGCCGCGACGTCGCCGAGACGTTCAGGCGCGAACTGGGCGCCGCCGACGCCGACGTCGAGGACGTTCCCGCGATGACCGCGTTCGCGCGGCGGCAGCTGCGCGCGGAGTTCCTGGCCGCCGACATGGGCATCAGTGGCGTGAACTTCGCCGTCGCCGAAACGGGCAGCATCTGTCTCTGCACCAACGAGGGCAACGGACGCCTGACGACGACGGCGCCGCGGATTCACGTGGCGATGATGGGGCTCGAGCGGATCGTGCCGACGCTGCCCGACCTCTCCGTGATGCTGCAGGTGCTCGCTCGCAGCGCGACAGGGCAGCCGCTGACCGTCTACACGAACGTCGTCACGGGGCCGCGGCGGGCAGACGACCCGGACGGCCCCTCCGAGCTCCACATCGTGATCGTGGACAACGGCCGCAGCCGGCTCCTGCAGACCGAGCTCGAGGAGATCCTCTACTGCATCCGCTGCGGCGCATGCCTGAACGCGTGCCCCGTCTATCAGGAGATCGGCGGGCACACCTACGGGAGCGTCTATCCGGGACCCGTCGGCAGCGTGTTCACGCCGGGTGCGTTCGGCGGCGACCGCTGGAACGATCTGCCGCACGCCAGCAGCCTCTGCGGTGCCTGCCGCGAAGTCTGCCCCGTGCGCATCGACATCCCGCGCATGCTGCTGGCGCTGCGCGCGCGCACGATGGCAACGGGCCACGATCCGCTATGGGTGCGTGCCGGCTTACGCGTGTTCAGGATGGTGGCCACGCGCCCGTGGCTCTTCCGTCTCGCCGGACGGCTCGGCCGCCTGGTGCTGCGGCTGCGCGGACGCGGACGCTCGATCGAGTCGCTGCCCGGCCCGCTCGCCGGCTGGACGCGCTACCGCACGTTCCCGCCCATGGCCCGCGAGACGTTCACCGAACGCTGGCAGCGCCAGCGGAGGCACGCATGAGCAACTCCCCGTCGCTGCCGTGGCCCGCAGCCATCCTGCGCACGCTCCGTCAGGATTCCTCCGT
>JBIQIB010000055.1:0-6840 GCA_044508265.1 Acidobacteriota bacterium | reverse complement strand
GCACGCTCCGTCAGGATTCCTCCGTTCCTCATTCCTCCGTTCCTCATTCCTCCGTTCCTTCACTCCTCCCTTCCTCCACTCCTCAATCCTCCATTCCTCCGCTCCTCCATTCCTCCACTCCTCGACAAGAGGATTTGCTCCTCCAGTTCTCCTCCGCCTGTGCCTCCGTGGGAGGCGAAGTGCACCACCTCGAGAGAGTCGAGGCCGTGGCCGACTTCATCGCCTCGCTCGCGCGCGGTGGTGCGGACATGGGCAGCATCCTCAGCTGGGCGCCGGCGCACCTCCCGCTGGCGGGCGTGCTCGAGGCCTGCGCGGCACGGGGCGTGAGCACACTCGAGTCGGACGTCAGGACGGATCCGGACGGACAGCGTGAAGACCTGGCGCGACTGGACGGCGCGACCGTCGGCGTCACGGGTGCCGTCGCGCTGCTGGCCGACACCGGCTCGATCGTCGTGTCGAGCGGCGCGGGACGACCGCGGCTCGCGTCGCTGCTGCCGCCCGTCCACGTGGCGCTCGTCACCCGCGCGCAGCTGGTGCCGTCGCTCGGGGCATGGACCGCGGCACACGCCGACGCACCCGCTGCATGCGCGAACCTCGTCGTCATCACGGGACCGAGCCGAACGGCTGATATCGAGATGACGCTGACGCGCGGCGTGCACGGCCCGCGCGCCGTGCACGTCGTCTTTGTGGCATGACGCCCACCCGCGCCCGTGCACCTGACGACAGCCGGCCCTGGCTGCGCGCGGCCGGTCTCGCCACGTCGGCGGCGGCGCTGCTGTTTGTGGGATGGCTGTTCACGGCGCAGCCGGCGTCGGTGGTCGAGATCACCGGCGGCGTCGCCCGCACCGTCGGCGCGTACCGCATCGACGCCGCGCAGTTCGAGGAAGGACGCGAGCTCTTCGCCCGCGAGTCGTTCGAGGCCGCACGCGCGGCGTTCGAGCGTGCCGACCCGGCGCGGCTCGATGCCCGCACGCAGTTCTACATCGCCTACAGCTACTACCGTGAAGGGTGGGGCCGCCTGTCGCACGACGACGCGCTGTACGCGAAGGGGCTGGCGGCGCTGGACCGCGCCATCGAGGTGGCGCCGGACGGCCGCGTGGTCGTCGACGACGACCCCTCGCTTGGTCTGCGCACCGCCGACGAGCTGCGGGTGGAGCTGCGCCGCGGCATGACGCGGGAATGGAACGACCTCAACCCGCTCCGGATCTTCAGGAGCCGCCAGTGACCGTACGCACCACGCTGGCCCCGGTCCACGAGGCGTTCACGCTGCCGCTGCTGCTGATTGCCTGCGTGCTCGGCGGCGGCTTCCGGACCGGCGCGAGCGACGGCCGCCTGCTGTTCACCGCGCCGCCGCTCATGAGCCTGGTGCTGGCTGTGCTCCTGCTCGGCGTGCTGGTACGCGCCGGCGTGCTCGTCCCGTGGCTGCTCGTCGGCCCGCAGCGCCGTCCCATCGAGAACGTCTCGGGCGCGATGATTGTCGTCCTGCTGCTGCTGGCCAGCGCACAGGTGTTCCACTGCCTGACGCCGGAGACCGGCATGCTGAACGTGCTGGCGAACGTATTCTTCGTCGTGCTGCTCTTCAACACGCTGGCCGCCCGGCCCGACGGCACGCGGGTGCTGCAGAGCCTTGGGGTCGTCTTCCTCTCGGCGTTCGTGCTGAAGTACGTGGTGCTCGACGCCCTCTACGCGCCAGAAGGCAGCCTCGCGCGGCGGCTCGTGACGACACTCGTCGAAGGCGTATCGCTGGGCGCGCTGGGCCACTCGCCCCACGGACGCGCCACCGGCTACGTGGCTTTCGCCACGGTCGTGGCCTACCTGTTCACTCTTGTGCTGCTGCCGCAGCGCGTGCGGACGTGGCTGGCCGCCGGGCCCGCCAGCGGCGAATCACTTGTGCGGCTAGATCCGGGCGATCGCTGATCAGGCCGTCCACGCCCCAGCCGAGCAGCCGCGCCATGTCTGCCGGCAGGTCCACCGTCCAGACGTGGACGTCGAGTCCCGCGCCATGCGCGGCGCGGATGAACCGCGGCGAGACGACGCGCGTCCAGCCCGATGTCTCGGGCACCTGGAAGCCCTGGTAGGCGGTGTCGGTCGGCGCCATGCCCAGCCACGACCGGTAGAGGAACCAGCGGACCTCCTCGCGGGCGGCACTCGTGCGCGCCTCCGGGGCGGCCTGCCGCGTGGCGCGCAGCACGGCCGCGGAATAGCCGCCGAACCACACCCGATCGAGGGCGCGCGCGCGCCGCACCTCAGCCACGGCGCGGAGGCCGACTTCGGGGTCGGATCCCTTCAGCTCGATGATGATCGGGATGCCCGGATACCGGGCGAGCACGTCGGACAGCCGCGGAATGCCGTGCCCGCGCCCCATGTAGCGCTCGCCGTCGATCCCGCGGAAGTGGAACGCGGCATCCAGCTGCGCGAGCACGTCGGCGCTGTGCTCGTGCACGCAGCCGACGCCGTTGGTGGTCCGTTCGAGTGTCGCGTCGTGGTGCACGACCACGACGCCGTCGCGCGAGAGCCGCACGTCGAGCTCCAGCCCGTCGGCGCCGACGAGCAGTCCGTGATCGAAGGCGAGCAGGGTGTTCTCGGGCCGCAGGGCCGCCCCGCCGCGATGCGCGAACGCCAGAAGCACACCTGATACTATCGCCCCATGTCCCGACCGACAACGCTCGGCGCGCTGAAGGAAGCGGTGGCGGCCGGACGCGTCCGCCGGCGCCCCGTGCGCACCGAGATCCGCGAGAACCTCCTGCAGCGGCTGCGCGATGGGCGCACGATCTTCCCGGGCATCATCGGCTTCGACGAGACCGTCGTGCCGCAGATCGTGAACGCGCTGCTCGCGCGCCATCACTTCATCCTGCTCGGCCTCCGGGGCCAGGCCAAGAGCCGCATCCTGCGCGGCCTCACCGCGCTGCTGGATCCGGCGGTGCCGGTCATCGCCGGGTCGGAGGTGCACGACGACCCGCTCGCCCCGATCAGCGCCTACGGCCGCGCGCGCATCGCGGAGGCGGGCGACGACCTGCCCGTCGCGTGGCTCGCGCCGGAAGAGCGCTACGTCGAGAAGCTGGCGACACCCGACGTGACCATCGCCGACATGATCGGCGACATCGACCCGATCAAGGCCGCGCGCGGCGGCCTCGCGCTCGGCGACGAGCTCGCGATGCACTACGGCCTGCTGCCCCGCGCCAACAGGGGCATCTTCGCCGTCAACGAGCTGCCGGATCTCGCGGGCCGCATCCAGGTGGGGCTGTTCAACATCCTGCAGGAAGGCGACGTCCAGATTAAGGGCTATCCCGTGCGCCTGCCGCTCGACCTGCTGATGGTGTTCAGCGCGAACCCCGAGGACTACACGGCACGCGGCAAGATCATCACGCCGCTCAAGGACCGGATCGGCTCGGAGATTCGCACGCACTACCCCGCCACGCGGGACGAAGGCGTCGCCATCACCGAGCAGGAGGCCTGGACGCGGCGCGGCGGCGACGACGACAGCGAGGGCACGCCGGGCGTGGACGTCCCGCGCTACGTCCGCGACGTCATCGAGGAGGTCGCCATCCAGGCACGCAACGATGCCCGTGTGGACAAGCGCTCCGGCGTCAGCCAGCGACTGCCCATCACCCTGCTCGAGAACGTGGTGTCGAATGCCGAGCGGCGGGCGCTGCTGAACGCCGAACCCGTCGCCGTCCCGCGCGTGTCGGACTTGTACGCGGCGCTGCCGTCAATCACGGGCAAGCTGGAGCTCGAGTACGAAGGTGAGCTGCGCGGCGCCGCACAGGTGGCCGCCGAACTCATCCGTCAGGCCACCGGCGTCGTCTTCGATGCGCACTTCGGCGAGGTCCCGCTCCGACAGGTGGTCGAGTGGTTCGACATGGGCGGCTCGCTGCAGCTCGACGACAGCCAGAGCGCCGACGAGCTCCTGCGCAGGACGTCCGAAGTGCAGGGGCTGCTGGAGCTGACCGAGCACCTCGCCATCGGCGACGAGGCCTCGCCCGCGCTGAAGGCGTCCGCCGTGGACTTCGTGCTCGAAGGCATGCACGCGCGCAAGGCGATCAGCCGCACCGAGGGCGGCGCCTTCACCGCCACCGAGGAGCCGGTCCGGCGCCCGAAGTCGGAGCGCCGGCGCGAACGCCAGCGGTCGTTCGACGACGATGACGACTTCGGAGGGCCGGGCGGGTCGTACTACAACTGACCCGTCCACGGCAGCGGTCAGCGGCAAGCGTCCCCGGCAAGCACTGCCCCATGCGATACAAGTACACGCGCTACGTCCCTGACGACTTCGAGGGCATCGGCCTCGAAGACCTGTTGTCGAAGCTGTCCGACCTGCTGATGAGCAGCGGCTTCGACAACCCGTACGATCCCGACCCGAACGCGCCGGGACCCTCACGCGAAGAGCTCGCCGACGCCATTCTCGACGCCATCCTCGCCAACGGCATGCTGTCGCCGGAGCAACTCGAGCGGCTCATGGGCGAGCCGGCCGACGGCGACGGGCGCACGGGGCTCGAGGAACTCGTCGACAGGCTGATGGAGGGACTCGCCAGCCAGGGGTATCTCGCGCCGCAGCCGGGCGAGGGGGAGCTGACCGATGGCCCCGGTCGCAGCGGCGGGCGCGGACGCGACCTGCCGCCGGTGACCTTCGAAGTCACGGACAAGGGCCTCGACTTCCTCGGCTATCGGGCCCTCCGCGACCTGCTCGGCTCGCTCGGCCGCAGCAGCGCCGGCCGGCACGACACGCGCGACCTGGCGACCGGCATCGAGGCGGGCGGCGCGGCCAAACCGTATGAGTTCGGCGACACGCTGAACCTCGACGCCGGCGCGACGCTGCTGTCGGCCATCGCGCGCGAGGGACTCCCCTCGCCCGGCTCGGGCCTGGCCGTCGACTACGAGGACCTGCACGTGACGCAGGGCGAGTACCAGAGCTCCTGCGCGACGGTCGTCATGCTCGACTGCAGCCACAGCATGATCCTCTACGGCGAAGACCGCTTCACGCCGGCGAAACGGGTCGCGCTGGCGCTGGCGAACCTGATCCGGCATCAGTACCCCGGCGACGCGCTGAAGGTGGTCCTGTTCCACGACTCGGCCGAGGAGGTGCCCGTCGAGCACCTCGCACGCGTACGGGTGGGCCCCTACTACACCAACACGCGGGAGGGCCTGCGCCTCGCGCGGCGCCTGCTCGAACGCGAGCGCAAGGACATGCGCCAGATCGTGATGATCACCGACGGCAAACCGTCGGCGCTGACGACGCCCGACGGCCGCATCTACAGGAACGCCTTCGGCCTCGATCCGTGGGTGGTGTCGGAGACGTTCGCCGAGGTGGCCGCCTGCCGCAAGGCCAACATCATGATCAACACGTTCATGCTGGCGCGCGACCACGAGCTCGTCGCGTTCGTCCGGCGCGTGGCAAGCATCTGCCACGGCAAGGCGTACTTCACCACGCCGATGACGCTGGGGCGCTACGTGCTGATGGACTACATGGACAAGAAGACGCGCACCGTGCACTGAGCGCGCCGCGCGTCAGCTGCGGCGCTGCACCAGCTGCAGGAACTCGGCGCGCGTGCGCGCGTCGCTCCTGAACGTGCCCAGCATGGCGCTCGTGACGGTCACCGAGTTCTGCTTCGCCACGCCGCGCATCGCCATGCACAGGTGGGTGCCTTCCATGATGACGCCGACGCCGAGCGGGTCGATCTTCTCCCGGATGGTCTCGGCGATCTCGTTGGTCAGCCGCTCCTGCACCTGCAGGCGCCGGCTGAAGACGTCGACGATCCTCGGCACCTTGCTGAGGCCGATGACGCGCGTGCGCGGGATGTAGGCGACGTGGCACTTGCCGAAGAAAGGCAGGAGGTGATGCTCGCAGAGGCTGTAGAAGTCGATGTCCTTGACGATCACCATCTCGCTGTAGTCGACGGTGAACAGCGCGCCGTTCAGCAGCTCGTCGACGTCGGCGCGATAGCCGCTCGTGAGGAACTGCAGGGACTTCTCGATGCGTTCAGGGGTCTTTACCAGGCCTTCCCGATCCGGATCCTCACCCACGTGCGTCAGCAGGTCTCGAATGAGTTGCCGCATCAGGACAGTCTACCGCAGGGCTTGCGCGGCGGCCGCAGGGGTGCGGCGCCATGACGGCCTTGCGGGGGCTCGCCGCGTCGTGCGTGCTGGCCGCGCTGCTCCATCCACCGCCCGCTGCCGCCCATCCGGCTGCGGGCCGGGCCGGACAGGTGCCCTCCGGTCCGTCGCCTGACGCGCTGTACGCGGAGCGCGATCAGCCCGGCCGCGCGCGGGCGGCGGCGCGCCAGTGGCAGGCGTCGCTCGACGCCGACCCGAGCGACTTCGAGGCTTCCTGGAAGCTGGCGCGGGCGCTGTACTGGCTCGGCACGCAGGAAGGCGACACGGACACGCGCCGGAAGGATCTCGAGAGCGGCGTGGCGGCGGGCCGCGCCGCCGCACGGCTCCGGGACGACAGACCCGAGGGGCACTTCTGGATGGCGGCCAACATGGGCGCGCTCGCCCAGTCGTTCGGCATGCGGCAGGGCCTGCGCTATCGCGGCGCGATCAAGGACGCCCTCGAGCGGGTCCTTGCCATCGACCCCGGCTTCCAGGACGGATCCGCTGACAGGGCGCTCGGACGATGGTATTTCAAGGTGCCGGGCCTGTTCGGGGGCAGCAACGACAAGGCCGTCGCGCATCTCGAACGGTCGCTGACCTACGATCCGGACTCGACGGCCAGCCTGCTCTTCCTGGCGGAGGTCCACCTCGACGAAGGGAGGAAGGACGAGGCCCGCCGACTGCTGCGACAGGTGCTGGACGCGCCGGTCCACCCGGACTGGGGGCCCGAAGATCGCGTGTTCAAGGCCCAGG
>JBIQIB010000209.1:0-3796 GCA_044508265.1 Acidobacteriota bacterium | reverse complement strand
TTGAGCCAGACCCACACCTGCCGGCCCACCATCCGGATACGCAGCGTGTTCCACTCGCCGATGGGGTTGTCGGCGAGCACGAGCGGAAACCGGCCCGGATTGTCGGGGTTGTTGTTCCAGAGCGCGCCCGATCCCCTGTCCGACCCGTTCTCGTGGCTGGGCTCGTGGTTCGGGTCCCAGATCTGGACCTGCGGATAGTTGCGGAGGTAGATGCCCGAGTCGCCGCCCGGCTGCGTGAGCTTCCAGTCGACGAGGAACTCGAAGTCGCCGTATTCCCGCGCGGTGGCGAGGTGCACGCCGTGTCCGTCGGAGACGATCTCGCCGCGCGCGACGTCCACGCTCCAGTGCGCGTCGCGGTCTGCGTCCCACTCCGCCTGTTTCTGCCGGCGCTCGGCGTCGGTGAAGGCGGCTTCCTCGTAGGGGCTGAACACGCCGCCGCCGCCCGGTCTGCCGCGCCAGCCATCGAGGGTCCTGCCGTCGAACAGGCTCGTGAAGCCCGCGGGTGCGGGGGCCTGCGCATCGGCCGTGACCGGCTCGGCCAGACGACCCAGTGCGCACGCGGCGGTGAGGACGATCAGAACCATGGCCCAGCGTGTGTGCATGGCAGCTGCTCCTGTGTCGCGGATTGTCGCACGGGTCCGGCCACCCGCACCGTCCTCACTTGCCCGGTGCGCCTCCGCGGAGGATCTTCTCGATCGGCCGCCCCTTCGCCAGTTCGTCGACGAGCTTGTCGAGGTAGCGTGCCTGCTGCGTCAGCGGGTTGGCAATCTCCTCGACCCGATAGCCGCAGATCGTACCGGTGATGAGGCCGGCATTCCGGTGCAGCGACGCCTCTTCGAAGAACGTCTCGAACGTCACCTTCCGTTCGATGAGGTCCCGAATCTGCGCGTCATCGAACCCCGTGAGCCAGGTGATGACCCGATGGAGTTCCGCCTTCGTGCGGCCCTTCTTCTCGACCTTCGTCACGTAGTGCGGGTATACCGACGCGAAGGTCAGCCGCGCGATGCGCTCGTCGTGCGTCATGCCTTCCGACGGTATCACGACGCCCGCGACAGCTCGGTGGCCCGCGGACCGCGACGCGATAGGATGACGCCGCGAGGTGAACGTGGACGACATCACAGGCAAAGTGGCGCTGGTCACCGGCGGAAATAGGGGCATCGGCCGGGCGATTGCCCTGGCGCTGGCGCAGGCCGGCGTCGACATCGGGTTCTGCTATCGGGCACGCCATGAGGCGGCGGAAGAAACACGCGCCGCCATCGAGGCGACCGGGCGCCGCGCCTTTGTCTTGCAGGCCGACGTCTCGGTCGCCGCTGATGTCACGCGCCTCACCGCTGGCGTCGAAGCCGCGCTCGGCCCCGTCGATATCGTCGTCAACAACGCCGGCCTGATTCGGCCGCAGCCGATCGAGGACATCACCGAGCGCGACTGGGACGAGATCCTCGACATCAACCTGAAGTCGGCCTTCCTCGTCACACAGGCCGTCGTCGGCGGCATGCGGTCGCGCAGGTGGGGACGGATCATCAACCTGTCGTCGGTTGCCGCACAACTGGGCGGCGTTGTCGGGCCGCACTACGCGGCGGCAAAAGCCGGCATGTTCGGCCTGACGCACTCCTATGCGGCGGTGCTCGCGAAAGACGGCGTGACAGCGAATGCCATCGCCCCGGCGCTCGTCGAGACGGAGATGGTCACGAGCAATCCACGGGCGCGGCCGGACCTGCTGCCCGTGGGCCGCTTCGGCGCGGTCGACGAGGTGGCGGGCATCGCGGTGCTCCTCGCACGCAACGGCTACATCACCGGCCAGACCTACAACGTCAATGGCGGCTGGTACATGAGCTGAGGGGCAAGCCGTGGATACGATGCGGGAGTTGGCCGACCGGGTGGAGCCCATGCTGCGCCCGCACGTCGTCCCGGCGAGACGCGCGTGGCTGACGGCCGGCTACGCGCCGACACGGCTCGACTGGCTCGGCGTGCCGGTTCCGGCCGTCCGCGGGGTGGTGCGGGAGGTGTCGCGCGCGCTGGCCGACGAGCCGCCGGAGGCCGTGCTGCGATTCGCGCGCCTCCTGGCGTCCCGCGACGCGATCGAGGTCCGGCAGGTGGGCTACGAGGTGCTCGCGCGCCGGCCGGACGCGATGGCGTTGCTCGATCGCGCGACGATCGAGCGGCTTGGTCGCGGCAACGACAACTGGGCCTCGGTCGACGTCTTCGCCACTGCCGTCGTCGGGCCGGCCTGGCGACAGGACGTCATCTCGGATCGAGATGTGATCGCGTGGGCGCGCAGTCGCGATCCATGGTGGCGGCGGACGGCCATCGTCGCCACCGTTGCGCTCAATACGGCGTCCAGGGGCGGCAGCGGCGATGCACGGCGGACGCTCCTCGTCAGTGCCGCCATCCTGCCCGGCATGACCCCGATGCTGGCAAAGGCCCTGTCGTGGGCGTTGCGAGCGCTTGTCGCGCACGATCCGGCGGCCGTTCGCGAGTTCCTCACACGCCACCGCACGTCACTGCCGCCTGGGGTTGTCCGCGAAGTCACGACGAAGATCGAGACGGGCCGGAAGGCCAGGCGGAGCGCGTCGCGGTGACGCGCTCGGCGCGAGCACCCGGCGGCCCGGGACGCCGCGCCGGCCCCCGTCTTGCAGCTCTGGCATCTGTAACGCCGTCGCCGTTCGGGGCGATGCGATGGAGGACGCCATGGCGGACGAGATTGAGAAGCTGTACGCCCAGATTGAGGACATCGAGACGGCCATGATGGTCACGCGCCGCGCCGACGGCCATCTGCGATCGCGCGCCATGGCGACGCAGCGGCGCGCGCCGGGAGCGGACCTGTGGTTCGTGACCATCGAGGGCGCCGCGAAGATCGCCGATCTCGAGCACGATTCACACGTCAACCTGTCCTACTACAACAGTCGCAGTCGCGAATGGGTCTCGGTCTCGGGCCTGGCCGCCATCAGTCGGGACCGGGCGACGATCCGCGAACTGTACGCGCCGGACTGGAAGATGTGGTTTCCGGATTCGGGTGACCCGCGCGACGGCACGCCCGACGACCCGCGGATGGTCCTCATCGGCGTGACCGTGCATGCCGCCGAGTTCCTCGAGATCAACAAGCCGACCCCTGTCCTGCTGTTCGAGCTGGCGAAGGGCTGGGTGACCGGCACGGAACCGGACCTTGGCGAGATGCGATCGGTGGGGCGGGCGGCGCGACCCGAGTCGTCGACGTAGCGCGAGCGGGCGCGCTACGATGGCCCCTTCGGGAGGGGATCGTGGCTGCACGCGACTGGAACGAACACTACGAGCAGGGCGCCATGCCCTGGGACACCGAGACGCCCGAGCCGGGGCTCGTCGACTTCGTGCGCGGCCGGCGACCTGTTCCGGGACGCGCGCTCGACGTCGGCTGTGGCACCGGGACTCACGCGCTCTGGCTGGCAGCGCAGGGATGGGATGTCCTCGGCGTGGACATTTCGCCGCGCGCCATCGAGCGAGCCCACACACGGGCGGCCGAGGCAACCGTCACCGGCAGGATCCGTTTTGCCGTCGCTGACTTCCTCACGGCGCCGCCCGAAGGCGGTCCATTCGACGTCGTGTTCGACCGCGGCGTCTTCCACGTATTCGACGCGGCCGATGATCGTGCACGGTTTGCCCTGCACGTGGCCCGCAGCCTCGCGCCGTCGGGCTACTGGCTGAGCCTGCTTGGCAGCACCGAGGGCCCCCCGCGTGACGAAGGTCCGCCGCGGCGGTCGGTCCGCGACATCGCGAACGCGATCGAGCCCGCGCTCGAGATCGTCGAACTGCGTTCAACCGT
>JBIQIB010000208.1:0-3879 GCA_044508265.1 Acidobacteriota bacterium | reverse complement strand
TCCCAGAGGTTGACGTCCTCGCCGTAGTACCCGCCGAGGAAGATGTCGAGCCGCCCGTCGCGGTCGAAGTCGAACCAGATGCCGGTGTTGACGTTGGCCCACGCCGGCAGCGCCGCCTGCGACACCGCCGAGAACGATCGGCCGCCCTCGTTGCGATAGAGCTCCGTCCGGCCCCACCTGTACAGCAGGAGGTCTTCGTAGCCGTCGTTGTCGTAGTCGCCCCACACCGCGCCCATCGACACGCCTGTCTCGGCCGCGTTGACGTCGGCGATGCCGAGCTGCCCGGCGATCTCCTCGAACGTGCCGTCGCCGCGGTTGCGGTACAGGCGATTGAGCCCGCCTTCGCGGCTGGTCGTGACGTAGATGTCGGAATGGCCGTCGTTGTCGACGTCGGCGATCGAGACCGACGCGCCCATCGACGCGACGATCGGCATGATGTGGGCCAGCTTCGGGTCGAGCGTCGGCGACGCGTGCGTGAAGTCGATGCCGGCGGCCTGCGACGACTCGACGAGCCGGAACCCGTAACGCTCGCGGACGTCGCTGCCCGGCGCCAGGTCGGCCGCCGCGGCGCGGGGACCCATGCGGCGCATGATCGAGGGCGTCGCCAGCAGGGCAACGAGGATGACGAAGAGGATCGGCTTGCTGTAGCGCCTCATGGCTTGCTGTTGCGTCTCACTGGCCGCTGGCGCGCGCGGGCACGCGAAGGGCGTCACGTGCGCGGCCCGGCGTCACGTAGCGCGTGTGGTACTCGGCGAAGTCGTCGGGGTGCTTCAGGAACACGCGGTCGTCCTCGAGGCGGCCCGGCGGCACGTCGTAGCGCCCGTCCTCGTGCGTCGGCAGCGGCAGCACCGTGCGCGAGAAGGTCGTGTTGAAGTCGCCATCCTTCTCCCACCCGTCCGTGACGACGACGAAGTCGCGGGTGTGGCCGGCAGGCACGGGGCCCGCCTCGTCGAACACCACCTGCAACTCGTCTCCCGCGTTCATGATCACGTACCGGTCGTCGACGTCGAGTACCAGCGGGCGGACGTCGCCGAAGCGCGTGTGGTAGCCCTCGAGGTCGCGCCAGCGGGGCGTGGTGCCGTCGAGCACGTAGCGAGGACGTTCCGGCGTGCTCGGGGCCGCCTGTTCGGTGGCCGAGTATCCACGATAACGCAACTCGGCCGTCCGGGGCAGCAGCCGCGTGGGCGAGACGGTGACGTCGGGTCGTCCTTCCGCCCACGCGAGGCGATCCCAGAAAATCTCGAGGTTGGTCACGAGGCGCACGCGGGTCTGCCCGGAAGACGGCAAGAACGGCGCCACATCGAACAGGATCGTCTTGTCCTTGCCCGCCGGGAACCCGATGTTCGGCGCGACGGTGCGGAACGCGCCGTCCTCGCCGGCAACCTGCACCTCGATGCCCTTGGGTGCCGGGTGCGCGCCCTGGCTGATGGCGACGTTCACCGAGCTGTCGGTGGGATGAATCCACCCCTGCCCCACGAGCCAGACCGGCCCCTCGCGCGGAACGTCGGCGGGCAGGTCCACCTCGACGAAATGGGTACGGGTGATCCCCTGATACCGGCCGCGGCCGGCGAAGTCGAGGTGCTCGTCGTCGCGGGCCGCCACGATGGCGAGGACGTCACGGCCGCCGTCGTCGCGCGCGCCGGCGAGCGGCTGCAGCGGCCCCGTGACGATGATGTCGCTGGACGGAGGAGGCACGCCGAACCGCTCGTCGATCCAGATCTCGGTGCCGTCCGGATGATCGACGACGAGCAGCGAGACGAGGTCGAAGAAATGCGTCTCCCAGAGCTCCGCGGTGATCCGCAGGTCGTAGGCCCCGTCACGCGCCGCCAGTTGATCGCCGCGGACCTTCACGCGGTCTTCTGTCATCAGCACGTCGGCGGTCTCCTGGGCGTTGATGCGCAGCCCGAGCGGCGAGCGCCACAGCACGTCGGTGACGAACGACATCTCCGCGCCGTCCCACGCAAACAGCCAGGGGCACGATCCCTTGAGCCGCTGCGTCGCCAGGACCGCCTGGTCGCCGGCGACGTTGAACTCGGACTGCAGCGTGCCGTTCGGCCACAGCAGCCGCACGACCTCGGCTCGTTCGGCGTCGCCCAGGCCGACATGCACCAGGGGCGACCTGATGACCCGCTTCTGCACGTGAAGTCCCGTGCGCACCTCGATCTCGCCGCCGACGCCGAACGCGTTGATGCGCTGGTCGCCGAAGGCTGTCGCCGCGCGCGGGCGGACCACCTGCCAGTGATAGGCCGCGCTGCCCTCGCTCGTCGTCCTGAGTGGCCGGCCATCCACGTCGTGCCCGAGCAGGTCGATGCGGCCGTCGCCGTCGAGCTCGTTGACGTCGGTGACGCGCAGGTCCAGCGGCGCAATCGTGGTCCAGCCGCCATCAGCCTCGCGCAGCACGGGATGCGTGCTGCCGCCGGCTGTCACGATGACGTCCATCGCGCCGTTGTTGTCGAGATCCGCCGTACGCAACGACACGGCGCCGGGCGCGAACGACGCCGTCCCGGCATCCACGCGTGTCATGCCGTCGACACGCCATGTCTCGGATGCCCCGTCGCGCCACAGGCGGTGCAGCATGCCGTCGGCCGCGAGCGTCCAGACGTCCAGGATGCTGTCGCCGGCGCCCGTATCGCCCTCGACGATCGCCGACATGGACGGCAGCCCGTCGGGCAGGCGCTGTTCGGCAAAGCTGCCGCCACGCTGGTTGACGAAGGCGCGCAGTGAGCCGTCGCCGGTGAGGAACACGGCGTCCGGCACGCCGTCGCCGTCGAGGTCGGCCCACGCGAACCCGCGCACGTCCGACACGCCGGCAAACGGCTGGAGCACGGCAAACGTCGTGTCGCCGTTGTTGCGCAGGACGGACGGCGCCTGCCCCGGCACGCCGACGACGACGTCCAGGTCGCCATCGAGGTCCACGTCGGCGGCCCAGACGCCGGCGATGGCGCTGGTGCGCAAGGACGCCGGGACGCCAGCGGATGCCGTCACGTCGTCGAACCGGCCGTCGCCATCCTGAATGAGCACACGGAGACCCGTCGGCCCCGCCGTCACGAGATCCACGCGGAAGTCGTACGTGAGGTCGGCCGGCAGCACCTGCGGCTGCACGCCGGCGTCCGTGCGTTCACCTGGCGACTCGAACGGCACCTGGGCGTCGTGCACCTGCAGCGTGCTCCCGTCGAACAGCACGGACACAGGCTGGGCCTCGCCGTCGAGTGACACGGCGCCCACCCACGGCGCGGCGCCGGCAGCCGGCCAGCCGTCGTCCACGTTGGGCAGCTCCGACGTCGTGAAGCGGAGTTCCGCGTCGGCGGCCGCCGCCTGCGGCGCCGGGTTCGGAAGGACGACGAAGCGATGGAGAGGCTCACCGACTTCCTCGCGGGGTGTGCTCACATCGGCCACCGCCTGCCTGTAGGCGGGCAGCCGCAGCAGGAAGTTCTTGAGAAATGCGATGGGCCGGCCGGCGCCGGCCGGGTCGGCCGCCGCGGCGTCCTTGACGGTGTCGAGCCGCTCGCGGATGTCGTCCGGCCATGTGCCGGCAGCCGCATCGAGGGCCGACACGGCGCGGTCGAGCGCAGCGCGGTCGCCGAGCTTGGCGGCCAGCCGCGCCGTCTCGATCACGGCGGCCACGTTGCCCGTACGTTCGGCCAGGGCCTGCATCGTCTGGAGGGCCTCGGCCTCGTAGGACTCGCTGCCGACTCGCTCCAGATCGAGCGCGAGCGCGTACGCCGCGACCCGGTCGCCGGGCGCGTGCTCCAGCGCGTGCCGCCAGTGCGCGATCGCCGCGTCGAGGTCGCCCTGCCGCCCCAGCGCCAGCGCGAGCAGGCGCTGGATGTCGGGCTGGTCGGGCGCGAGCGTCTCGGCACGGCGCAGGCGCTCGATCGC
>JBIQIB010000207.1:0-3903 GCA_044508265.1 Acidobacteriota bacterium | reverse complement strand
GCGAGCACGAGCGAAGGCTGGTGAGCCGCCCCGGACTCGAACCGGGAACCAACTGGTTAAAAGCCAGTTGCTCTACCATTGAGCTAGCGGCCCGCCGGCCGCCCCAACTGCAACGCAGGCGGCCTCACGTACAGCCGGAAAGTGTAGCATCGGAGCGAGACACCATGGCCGCGTCCCTGAAGCTCGCAAACATCTGGCGCGTCATCAGCGACGTCGACCTCGACGGCATTCGCGCCGCGGCGCAGGCGCCCTTCGAGATCGCCGTCGTCGGTGAGGACGATGCGCTGACCGACGCGGTGCGTGCGGCGCTGCTCGCTGGCGAGGACGCGGGTGCCGCGCCGTGGGTGCGGACGTTCAACGCCGACGACTTCATCACCCGGCCGATCGTGCCGGTGCTCGCGCTGATCGTCAGCGCGACTCCCGACCTGTCCGTCCGCCTGAAGCACGTGGACGAGCACTGCATCCGCGCCCGTGTGGCGCGCGTGACGGTGATCGTCGGCAACGCCAGTGCCGCTGCCGCGGCGCGGCGCATCGGCGAGTCGGCCCGCGTGGCGATCGCTGCGCCGAGCGCGCGCGAGATCGAGCGCGCGGCGCCGACGCTCGTCGGCGAAGTGCAGGGCGATCAGCGCCTGGCGATCGCCAGGGCGCTGCCCGTGTTCCGCCAGGCTGTCGCGGCCGCGATCGTGGACGAGACAGCGAAAGCCAATGCGACCTTTGCACTGACGACGGGGCTGGCCGAGACGGTGCCCGTGCTGACCGCGCCGCTCAACCTCGGCGACATGGTGGTCCTCACGAAGAACCAGCTGCTGATGGGGTACCGCATCCTGCTCGCGTCCGGTCGCGACGGCGATCCGCGCGCCATGATTCGCGAGGTGCTCGGCGTGCTCGGCGGCGGCCTGATGTTCCGCCAGATCGCGCGCCAGCTCGTGGGGCTGATTCCCGTCATCGGTCTCTTACCGAAAGTGGCGGTGGCCTACGGCGGCACGTGGGCGATGGGCCGCGCGCTGACGGCCTGGGCGCTGGGCGGCGAGGACGTGACGGCCGAGACCGTGAAGCGCTACTCGGGCGAGGGCCTCGAACGCGGACGCGCCACGGCGCAGCAGATGCTGGCGCACGTCCGCGAGGTCGCGCCGGCGTCGCGGCGCAGCTGGCAGCGGCTGCGCGGCTGGCTTCCTCTCCGTAGCCGGCGCGGCGGCACGCCGCCACCGGCGGCCGCCAGCTGACGGCTCCACGTGCGCACCGTCATCCTCGGCAATCGTTCCGCGGGCAACGCCGACGCGTTGGCAGACGCTGACGTCTGGCGTCCGCTGCGGGACGCCGGCCACGACGTACACCTGGATTACGTCGAGCGTCCGCAGGACCTTGAGCTTGCCGCGGCGCGTGTCGTGCGACGCGGCGCAAGCGCGATAGTCGCGGCGGGAGGGGACGGCACGCTCAACGCCGTCGTCAACGGCGTCGCGCGCGTGCGGGGCGGCCTCGCGCGTGTGCGGCTCGGGCTGCTGCCCGTCGGGACCGGCAACGACTTCGCCCGCACGCTGGACCTGCCGCTCGATCCGTCCGAAGCCGTCGCGCGTCTCGCCGCCGGCCGCACGCGTCGGCTCGACGCCGCACGGCTCAACGACCGACTGTTCATCAACGCGTCGGGCGGTGGCTTCACGGCAGCGACCTCCACGCGTGTCTCGTCGCGTCTGAAGGCGTGGGTCGGCCGCGTCGCGTACCTCGTGGGCGGCGCGCAGGCGCTCATGGCGCACCAGCCCGTGCTCACCGAGGTCACGCTCGACGATGAACGCCTGCTGCTGCCGCTGCACCTCTTTGCTGTGTGCAACGGGCGGTCGCTCGGCGGCGGCCACACGCTCGCGCCCGACGCCGCGCCGGATGACGGGTGGCTCGACGTGTGCCTGGTGCACGGCACGTCCACGCTGGACCTCGTCACGCTCCTGCCAAAACTCTCGGCGGGCGAGCATCTCGATGAGGGACACGTGCGCTACGGACGGGCACGGCGCGTCTCGATGCGGTTCGCGCGGCTGACGCCCGTGAACGCCGACGGGGAAGCGCTGTTCACATCGCGTTGCCTGTACCAGGTGCTGCCGGGCGCGGTCTCGTTCATCTGCTGAGGGCTGCGCAGGCCGTCGCCGGTACTGACCGCGCAGCCAACGCGTCAGCTCCTCATTACCTGATTCGTCCGCTACCGCGCGCGGCGTCTTGCCGTCGTGTCCTGGCCAGTCAGGGTCGCCGCCCTGCTCGACCAGGTACATCGCGGTCGTCTGCTGTCCCGCGCGGCACGCGTGCCACAGCGCGTTGCTGATGTCGACGGGTGAGGGCGGCGACGTCGCACAGAGCTCGCGGACACGATCCAGCACACCCAGGGCGGCCGCCTGCCAGATGGTGGTGGACGCGCCGCGATCGAGCAGCCGGCGCGCGGCGTTCCACTGGGCAAAGACGACGGCATCGGACATGGGCGTGCCGTTGGTGAAGATCGCGCCATCCGCCTCGATGTCGGCGCCCGCGTCGAGCAGCGCGTCGAGCACGGCCACGTCGTCGGCGCTGGCGGCCCAGTGCAGCGGGGTTTCAGGAGCACCCGTCGCGCCTGGATGTTGCACGCGTGCGTTCATGTCGGCGCCTGCCGCGGCGAGGGTGGCGACAGCGGCCGCGCCGTTCGGCCGGTGGCCGGACCAGTCGGCCACGATGTGCAGGAGCGTGCGTCCGACGCCACGTTCGTCCACGACGCGGGCGGTGGCCAACCCGGGTTCGGCGTCCAGCATGCGGCGAAGCTCGTCCACGTCGCCGGTCTGGATGGCGGAGGCGACAGCGATGGCGAGCGGGTCGGTGGTCTCGAGGGTCAGCATCGATCGCGTCCTCTCACGAATGGATGTGCCTGAAGGGCGGCATCGATGTTGCGAGATGTCGACAAGAGATTGCCACACCACACCCGAGAGAGGAGAGCAGCACATGAAACGGGTACTCCTGAGCACCTGCGGGATTGCAGGCGTCATCGCGATGAGCACGGCCGTGCTGGCGCAGCAGCCGCGGACGGGCGGCGCCGCCGCGCCCGACCAACAGCGTCCGGTGCAGGACGTCGTGCTGCAGGGCTGTGTCGCGACGGCCGACTCGGCGGGGCAGGGGCGGAGCGGAGGCGCCGGCGCTAATGCGACGAAGGGTGCGCCTGGCGCTGCTGCGGCGGACGCGTTCCTCCTGACGCAGGCCACGCGGGGCGGCGTGTCGAGCGGCGAGAACGCGGGCGGAGCCGCCGCGAAGACCGACCCGTCGGAGCGTCCGGTGCAGGGCACGACGCCCTCGGGCCGGCAGAGCGCGTACCAGCAAAGCACGCAGCAGCCTGACGCCGGTGCGGATGGCACGGCGACGTACCGTCTCGTGACGACGGGCAGCGACGTCAACCTGCGCGAGCACGTCGGCCATCTCGTCGAGGTGCGCGGACGCGTGGCCGACGTCACGGGCACCGACATGCATGCCGGGCAGCACACGCCGGGCCGGACCGGCGCAGCGGAAGGGACGCAGCACGGGCAGGGTGGTCAGCGCACCACGACGCCTGCGAACACGCAGGCGGGGCAGCCGGCCGACGACGAGGGCGCCGCGGGCGGGAAAGCCGTCACGGCGGTGATGGTGACGTCGGTGAAGATGATCGCGGCGTCGTGCGGTACCAGGTAGGCGTCGCGGGTGGTTGCCGACGGCCACGTCACGTCCCACACGGACCGCGCCGGTGCATCGGCGGCGGCTGGCGGTGCCGTGCGGGGCGTGCTATGCTCCAAGGTCGGCGCGTCTGGTCACAGCGTCTGCTGGAATCAGCGTGTCCGTGCACCCTCCAGAACGTCCCCATCGTCCAGAGGCCTAGGACGCGGCCCTTTCAAGGCTGAAACACGGGTTCGAATCCCGTTGGGGACGCCA
>JBIQIB010000206.1:0-3956 GCA_044508265.1 Acidobacteriota bacterium | reverse complement strand
GCCAGGAGGCGGCGCACCTGCGAGTCGTCCTTCGGCACGAACTCCACCACCAGCTCGCGCGCGACCTGCGCGAAGAACGACGCCAGCTGCGGCAGCGGCACGTTGTTCGAAATGGCGAGATGGTGCACGAGCGCGAGGGCCACGACCGTGCCGCCGGCGATGCGCTCGATCGCCGAGGCGCGCTCGTGCGACGCCCAGCCAAGCGACGGCGACGGATTCGTCAGGTCGAGCAGCAGCGGCAGCACACGGGGCACGCGATTAGAGCGGTTGTGCAGGTAGTGTCGCTCGACGGCCAGTTCATCGATATCGTGCGCGACGACGTAACGGCCCGATTCGGCGACGATGCGGCTGAAGCGCCCTGTATTGGCGCCAAGGTCGTGGACGATTCCGCTGGCCGGGGCCAGCGCGTCGACCATCTGCGCAACGAGCGATTCCTTCGCTGACATCGCATCGGCGGTGTAGTTCGTGTCGTCGTAATAGTCGCCCCATTCCGTCGTCGTGGCGGGCATGCCGCATCCGCTCACGGTGCGGCGCAATCCGTCGACGAGGGCGACGAGCAGGGCCTTCGAAATCTGCCGCGCCTTGACCGGCTGCAGGTCGCGTCCGGCGGCCTGGTGGCGCTGCTGGCTTCGCGCGTGCAGGTGGATGTGCGTGGCCAGGCCGGGACGCATCCACGTGCGCAGCGGCAATTGCCGCGAGGCCAGGTCGAGCGGTACACCGTCGATGAACGCGGCCTGCATGCGGCGCAGGCGGGGATCCACCCGGGACGTCAGCGCGAGCGGCGCCAGGAAGTGCTGGCAGAACTGACGGTATGCGATCCAGGGGGATCCGTCCTGGTAGCGTTCGAACGACAAGGTGTCAATGAATACCGGGCGGCTGCCGATGAACTGGACGTTGTAAGCCGACGCATCCTTCAGCGTCATGCCGTGCTTCAGGGCGAGCAACTGGATATCGAGCGTCAGCAGCGCGGCATCCTTGAGCTGCGAGAAAGCCCATTCGTACGGATACGACACGTACGGAACGACCTCGGGCCGGAGCGTGCGCCAGGCGCCTCGTGTCGGCTCGACCTCCTCATGCGAGACCAGCCATCCGTTGCCGACGAGCGCGCGGTAGAGGCCGCTCGTCATCAACTGCTCGTAGTCGGCCCCGTACGACGCGTTCACCTGCCGGTACAACACACCGTCGGCGCGATAGACGAAGCCGGACGGATCGCGAAAGGATGCGGAGTCCTGCTGATGCGGCATTACGAAGCCGCACGCCCGGAGAGTGACATTGGAAAGCCTCGGCGCCGCGTACGCGGCAGGGAACAGAGGTGGGACGGGAACGCAGCGAGCCGCTCAGCCGTTCGTTCGGTCCAGTGGTTCGGCCTGCGCATCGGATCCGGGCGGCGCGTCTGGCGGCGTACCGCGACCGAACCAGCCCATGATGCGGCTCCAGTAGACACGGACACCGTAGGCCACACCGGCAAGGCCGGCCACGATGGTCTGGAAGATCAGGCTCCCCGAGCCGGGGTCCAGGTAGGCAAATGCGTCACGCGGAAACAGGATTGCTACCAGCAACGCCAGGCCGAGCACACGGAAAACGTTCGTTCGCACAGGCACCTCGCAGGTGGGAATTCAGCCGCGCGGGGAGGCGTCGACCCCGGGATGTTACACCGCGAGGGAGAGAGGGGCAACCGAGACGGCCTCCGCGCAGACGGCCGGAGCCCCTGTGTATCGGACCGGTGAACTCGGTGGCTATACGGCACTGATGGTCTTACGTGCCAGCAGGTGAAATGACTGCCTCGGAAGCCGGCGCATCAGACGGCTCAAAACAGCGAGCAGCGGCAGTGCGAGCAGCTTCGGTCCTCGCGGCAGCGACTGTTCGCGGCGCATCTGTCTGGGGCCACCAAGTCCCCTGCACGCATAACTGAGCGATGCGAACTCGTCGGCAGTGAACCCACACTTGTGCTCCATGTAGGGGTTCTCTGGCGTGAATGGGTTGAACACGTAGCCATTGGGCGTAAACAAGAGCACCGCGGTAGTGGCCTTGCGTTCGAACAGCGCAACCAGCTCGAGGGCTTCACGCTTCTCGAAATGCTCCACGAGGTCCGTAGCCACGATGACGTCCACTTCCGGAATGGCGCCTTCGTCGCGGGCATCGGCCAGCACATAGTCATCGTGGAATCCGTGGGCGCGGCACCAGTCAATCGTCGGGCCGTGTGCGTCCAGGCCGATCAGCCGGCAGGGGACGCGCACCGACAGGCGGTTGAAGCCCGCGAGCATGGATGTCGTGCCGCATCCCACGTCCAGGATACGCAGCGGCCCCGCGTGCTGCCGGGCCAGGGCGGCCAAATCGCGCGCCAGCAACGATTGCAGTTCGTCGGGATAGGACAGCCATCGCTTGGACGACTGCAGGATGCGCGTCAGCATGGGGCGTCAGTATCCTCCGGGATCGCCTGCGAAAGCCACTCCTCCTCGACGTCGCGACCACTATCCCGTCCGTTCGTGAGCCAGACAAGACAGGATGCTTCACACGAGGCGCCAGACGGCCGACAGCAGATACAGCGACACGCCCGCTCCGACGAGCGTTCCGCGGCCGCGACCTGCATGGGGCGCTGGTCCGAGGCCCGCCCCCACGCCGAGCGCCAGAAAGAACATTGCGCCCACCTGGGGGACCAGTAGCGGATGCCCGAGCATCGCGCTCAGGAGAAATGCTGCGATGCCAAGCGACATCCCGGTCGCTTCCGGCGACAGATCGGTCGAGGTGCGACCAATCCCCAATGTTGCGACGGGGACGACGAGCCACAGGAAGATGGCAAGCGCCGGCACGCCAAGCTCAACGGCTAACTGCAGGAAGTTGTTGTGCGCATTGTCGCCTCGGGGGGCAAACCCACGCAGCAGGGTCATGTCCGGCGTGATGAACCGGCGCGTTCCCGGAATGTAATCGCCCAGCCCGACGCCGAAGATGGGTTGGCGTCGCACCGCTTCGAAGGCCACCTTCGCCATCTGGACGCGGACTTCGACGGCGGTCAGCGGCGCCACATTGGACCGGCTCGTGGCGACATACGTAACCGCCAACACCGCCAGGACGACGAGACCGATTGCCACCACGCCACTCGAAGGTGTCGCGAGCCGACGCACCCGGGCATTCGACTGCACCAGGTGCCGGGCATATGCACCGCCCATGACCAGCAGCACCGCCGCCATGGCCGCGCGCGAACGCGCAAAGAAGAATGCCGCGCCGATCAGCGGGGCCGCGATACCCCGGATCCACCATGTGCCCCGCCACACACCGACGACAATGGCGGGTACGAGGAAGAGCGCGAAATATGAACCCGCGGCATTGAGGTCGGGATGAAGCGCCGAGAACCTGAGGACTGGCAGCGCTTCCCGGATCGTCATCAGGGGGCCTGCGCCGCCAGCCATCGCGAGTCGGACAAGATGAGTTGCGGCGGCCAGTCCGCCCAACAGCCCGATGACCATCCACGCTCGAAAGGCGATCACCGGTGCGCGCGAAGCTGCGACGATGCGTTCCGCATAAACCGCCAGGGCGAGCCAGCCAGCCCAGCGCCACGCGTGATGCACGACGGACAACTCGCGCGGGTGCAGCCAGTAGTCGACGGTCACGTGGCGCCACGCGTCGGCCAGCATGGGCGCGCGCGGCGCGACGGCCTGGAGGGTCCCAAGTTCCGCGACCGCCGATGCAACGACAGCAGCCGCCAGCACCATCGCGGGGCCGCCCAGACGTGTCGGGCGTGACGGCGACGGTCGGGCGAGCCGCAGCGACGCCCCCGAGGCAAAGGCGAGCACGAAGGCGTCGGCGATCTCGATTGCCGCGGGCTGGCCGCCCACTGACACCTGAACGAACACGGAAAATGGAACGACAACGCCGACGGCCAGTAGCCCCACGGGCGGCCACAACGCGCTGCCGAGGAACACCGCGGCAATCGCGGCTTTGAGAGTCGTCGCGATGTC
>JBIQIB010000054.1:21285-27609 GCA_044508265.1 Acidobacteriota bacterium | reverse complement strand
AGGACGGCTCGGGGAGCCGTCCCTACCGGCGTGATACGCTCCGCGCGGTGACATGACCCGATGCGCATCGTGATCGTCGGCGGGGGGCAGATCGGGCAGGGGCTGGCCAAGGCGCTCGCGCCTGACCACGAGGTCTTCGTCATCGATCACGACCCCGCCGTCGGCGACGTGTTCCAGGCGATGGACGTCGAGTTCATCGAAGGCGGCGGCACGAGCGACGACGTGCTGCGGCAGGCCGACATCGAGCATGCCGACTTCTTCGTCGCGGCCACGGGACTCGACGAGGTGAACGTCGTGGCCTGCGCCATGGCCAACCACCTCGGCCGCCCGCAGACGATCTGCCTCGTCTCGCGCGACGACTTCGTCGAGGGCGACGGCAGCTCCGCGCTGCTCCAGTTCGGCATCAACCGCGTGATCTGGCCGGAGGCGCAGCTGGCCGCCGACATCGAGCGGACGGTCACCGCGCCCGGCGCCATCGACGCCGAGGTCTTCGCCGGCGGCGTGGTACGACTGCTCGAGTATCGGCTCGACGCCGCGTCGCCCCTGCTCGCCGCGCCCGTGGCGCGCCTGCCCATTCCGCGCGGCTCGCTCCTCGTCGCCGTCAAGCGCGGGCGCCACATCTTCGTGCCCCGCGGTCACACGCAGCTCCAGCGGGGCGACAAGGTCATCCTCATGGGGACGCCCGAGGCGATGGGCGAGGTCGAGGCACTGATCAGCCCCGAGCGGGGCGACGGCCCCCTGGACGTCACCATCGTCGGAGGGGGCGACGTGGGCCTCCAGCTCGCGCGCCGCCTCGAGTCGATGCCGAAATGCGGCGTCCGCATCATCGAACGCGACCTCGCGCGGGCGGAGCAGCTCGCCGCGTCGCTGCGCGACGTGCTCGTGCTCAACGGCGACGGCACCGACCTCGAGTTCCTCGAATCGGAGGACGTCGGCCGCAGTGACGTGCTCGTCTCGGTCATCGACAACGACGAGCGCAACCTGCTGGCCTCGCTGCTGGCACGACAGCTGGGCGTGCCGAAGGTCATCACGCGCGTCGGGCGCCCGTCGAACCTCCGGCTGTTCGAACGCGTGGGCATCGACGTGGCGATCTCGGCGCGTGGCGCGGCGGTGGTGTCGATCCTGCACCACATCACCGGCGGCGCGACGAGCCTGCTCGCCGTCCTCGAGCACGGCGAGGCCCGCGTGTTCGAGCTGACACTCGGGCCCCGGTTCGAGGCGCGCCAGCTCAAGGACATCGGCACGGCCGAAGACGCCATCGTCGCGGCGATCCTGCACGAGGACCACGCCGTCGTGCCGCGCGGCGACGACACCATCGGGCCCGGCGATCGCATCCTCGTCTTCTGCACGCGCGAGGCGGCCGACCGCGTCCGCGAGTACTTCATGCAGGGATCCGACTGACGCGTCGGCAGCCACGATGCGGTTCCCCCTCGTCCTCCACGTCTGCGGCATCATCGTGCGGCCCTTTGCCGCGGTCTTCCTGGCGCCGCTCCTCGTCGCCGTCGGCAGCGGCGAGTACGGCGACGCCGTCGGCTTCGCGCTCGCCGCCACGGCCACCGCCGTCGTCGGACAGGCGCTGTGGCAGCTCGGCGGCCGCGAGGCCAGCGACGCCATCGAGAGCATGCGCCGGGTGGAAGGCCTGGCTGTGGTGTCGGCGTCCTGGCTCGTCGCCGGTCATCTCGCCGCGATCCCGTACGTGTGGGCCGGGTTCGGGCCCGTGGACGCGCTGTTCGAGGCGATGTCGGGCCTGACGGCGACGGGCGCCACCATCCTGCGCGACTACGCGGCCCACGGCGAGGGGCTCATGTTCTGGCGGTCGTTCACGCAGTGGCTGGGCGGCATGGGCGTCATCGCGCTGTTTGTCGCCGTGCTGCCGCGCCTGGCCATCGGCGGGCGCGAGCTGTTCTTCGCCGAGGCTCCCGGTCCGAGCGACGAGAAGGTGAGCCCCCAGATCCGCCGGACGGCCGTCGCGCTGTGGCGGCTGTACACGGCGCTGACGGTGGTGCAGGTGGTGGCGCTGCGCGTCACCGGCCTGTCGTGGCGCGACGCCGTGCACCATGCGATGACGACCATCTCGGCGGGCGGCTTCTCGCCGCATGCGCTGTCGATTGCCGGCTACGACAACCCCGCCGCCGAGTGGGTGATCATCGTCTTCATGTTCATCGCGGGTGCGAGCTTCGTGCTGCAGTACCGCGCGCTGATGCACGGCCGCCCCGGCATCCTGGCACGCGACGAGGAGCTGCGCGCCTACGCCGGCATCGTGATCGTCGCGTCGGCGCTCGTCGCCGCGGCCATCGGCCTGAACGGCGACGCCGCGCGGACGGCGCGGCTCGCCGTGTTCCAGGTGCTGTCCATCCTGACGACGACAGGCTACGCGAGCACCGACTTCGAGGCCTGGAACGATCAGGCGCGGATGGTGCTGCTCGCGCTGATGTTCATCGGCGGCTGCGCGGGGTCGGCGGCCGGCGGGCCGAAGGTGGTGCGCCACCTGCTGCTCGCGCGCTTCACGCTGCGCGAACTGCGGCGTGCGCTGCACCCGCGCGCCGTGCTCCCGGTGAAGCTGGGCGGCCGCGTGGTGCCCGAGCCCGTCATGGGCAGCGTGGTCGTGTTCTTCCTGTTCTACCTGCTGGCGTACTCGATCTGCACGGGCATCGTCGTCGCGTTCGGCGCCGACGTCATGACCGGCCTCACGGCGTCGATCGCGGCCCTCGGCAACATCGGCCCCGGACTCGAGGCCGTCGGCCCGATGGCGCACTACGGCGACCTGCACCCGGTGAGCCGCGTGACGCTGACCGCGGCAATGTGGATCGGGCGACTGGAGGTGATGACGGTGCTGGTGATCCTGCGTCCGGAGGCGTGGCGGTCGGGGCAGTGGGCGGTGAGACGCCGGCGCGCCACGGCCTGAACCGGAGACGAGATGCGCTGGAGCCTGAAGATTCCCCACACGCTCGCGCTGCTGGCGGTGATGATCGTCGGCGCGCAGCTGCTCACCTACGTGCTGCCGAAAGGCAGCTTCAGCCGCGTCGAGACGGCCGGCGGCCGTGCCCAGGTCGTGCCCGGCAGCTTCACGCTGTCGCCCGACGTCCCCGCGTTGCCGCCCCTGACGGCTCTCACCGCGGTGCCGGAGGGGCTGGCGGCCGCGCAGGAGATCATCTTCTTCGTCCTGATCGTCGGCGGGGCCTTCGCGGTGCTGCGCGTCACGGGCGCGGTGGACGCGTTCATCGGCCTGCTGCTGTCACGCTTCTCGGGACGGCCGCTCTGGCTCGTCGCCGGCAGCATCACGATCTTCACGATCGGCTCCAGCACGATCGGCATGGGGGAGGAGTACGTGCCCTTCGTGCCGATGCTCGTGGCGCTCGCGCTCGCCCTGCGGTTCGACCCGCTGGTTGGCGTGGCCCTGATCTGCGTCGGCTACGGCATCGGGTTCGGCGCCGCGGCGACCAACCCGTTCACCGTGCTCATCGCGCAGGACATCGCGGGCGTCACGCCGGCGTCCGGCCTGTGGTATCGCGTCGTCTGCACCGCCGTGCTGCTGCCGATCGGCATCCATCACGTCTGGCGCTATGCGCAGCGCGTCGCACGCGACCCCGCGACCAGCCTCGTGGCCGACATCCCGCAGCCGCCGGTGCAGGCCACGGGCGTGGTGTCGTTCACGACGCGGCACCGCATCGCGCTCTTCGTCCTTGCCGCGTCGCTGGTGCTGATGGTCGTCGGGCTGACACGCTGGCACTGGTACCTGGTGGAGATGAGCGCGCTGTTCCTCGGGCTGACCATCGTGCTGGCGGCCATCGGCGGCCTCGACGTCGACACCACCGCCAGGACGTTCTGCGACGGCGCCGCCGAGCTCGCGACGACGGCTCTGCTCATCGGCTTCGCGCGCACGATCCAGGTGGTGCTCGACAAGGGCGGCATCATCGACACGATCGTGTACGGCCTGTCGGTGCCACTCGGCGGCCTCGGCGCGAGCGCGGCTGTCGTCGGCATGCTCGTGTTCCAGACGCTGACGAACCTCTTCATCCCTTCCGGCAGCGGCCAGGCGTACGTGACGATGCCGCTGATGGCGCCGCTGGCGGATCTCGTGGGCATAGGTCGCCAGGTCGCGGTGCTGGCATTCCAGTTCGGCGACGGTCTCAGCAACATCATCGTGCCGACGAATGCGATCCTCGTCGGGATGCTGTCGATCGCCCGCGTGCCGTACGGGCGATGGCTGCGCTTCGTCCTGCCGCTGCTGCTCAAGATCTGGGCGGCCTCGGCTCTCGCCCTCGTCGTCGCGGTCTGGATCGGTTACGAGTGACGTCGCGCAGGCGCACGCCGTCGTGTCAGACGGCTCCTCGGACAACGACCCACGTCGTCATCGCGCGCTGGCCGTGCACGACTGTCGTCTTGATGGGGTCGAGGAGCGCGCCGCCGAGCCGTTCGGTGAGAGCGAGGAGCCTGTCGGCGTCCACGAGATACCGCTCCGAGCCGTCGGGCAGCAGGTAGCGCCCGCTGCCTCGCGGCTGCACCTCGTCGGCGATGCCGATGGTCGAGGCCAGCCTCGCAAAGAACAGCCCACCCGGCTTCAGGACGCGCCACAGCGCCGTCAGCATCGCCTCGAAGTGCGCGTCGTCGCGGGCGAAGTGCAGGACGGCGCTGGCGATGACCACGTCGGCGTGCGCCTCCGGAAACGACGTGTGCTCGATGCGCTCGACCCGGAAATCGGGGGTGCGGCCCGGCGCGAGCTGTGCGGCGAGGACGCGCACGTCGGCGATGGCGGCAGCGCTCATGTCGTTGCCGCAGACGTCGAAGCCCTGACGCAGCAGGTAGACGAGGTTCCGGCCGCCGCCGCAGCCGGCGTCGAGGACGCGCATGTGCGGCTGGATGCGTCCGCGCAGCAGCTGGTCGAACAGGTAGATGTCGATGGGGCCGAAGGCGTCCTGCAGTGACATGTCCGTCATGATCGCGCGGGGGACGGGTCGGGGCGGCCGTCGGCGAGCGCCAGCGGCGGACAGCGGCGCGCGGTGAGCCGCGAGACGAGCCAGATCGTGACCAGTCCCGACAGCATCGCGATCGTCTTGTACGGCACCGTCGCGAGGCCGTCGCCGTCCACCGGCATCGCGACGAGCGCGGGCAGCCCCAGGAGCGGCTCGCCGGTGCTCGCTCGCAGCACCGCCGAAACCATCAGGCCGGCATAGCAGCCCCACCTGTTGGCGCGCCGATCCCATAGCACCAGCACCAGCTGCGGGAACAGGATGCAGTAGACGAGGTCGCTGCAGAGCACCCACAGCGCGTAGACGCTGTCGGCGCGGATCGCGAGCAGCGTCGCCGCCACGCCCGCGACGATGACCGCCCGCCGTGCCACCCGCGCGAGCTGCGACGAGGAAGCATCGGGCCGGACGAGCGGACGGTACACGTTCCACGCGGCCATCGACGACACCGAGAGGATCGACGAGTCGACCGACGACATCACGGCCGCAGCCACCGCCCCGAGGCCGATGGCCGAGACGACTGGCGGCACGAGGTGGGCGAGCACGTACGGCAGGACGAGCGCCGGTGCGGGTTCGGCAAGGCCCAGCCCGGCCCAGTCCACGGCCCGCGCGCAGATGCCGATGAGCACCGGGGGCACCGCCGCCACGAGACAGCACAGGCCCGCGAGCACGGACAGCCGGCGCGCGGTCGCCTCGTCGCGGCAGGCCAGCACGCGCTGGAAGTACACGTGCCACGGGATGCCGCCCAGCACGAGCAGCAGGGCGGTGTCACCCCACGCCCACCAGTTGACGCTCGTGGCGGCGCCGGCAAACGCGCCGTTGTAGGTCTGCCACGCCGCCGGCAGACCGCCGGCAGCCGCGGCGGCAAACGGGACGACGAGCCACAGCCCTCCGACGAGGATGGCCAGCTGCGCGACGTCGGTCAGGGCCACGGCCCACAGCCCGCCCACGGTGGTGTAGGCCATCACGATCGTCGCTGCCAGCACGATCGACCACGTCACGTCGATGTTCAGCAGGATGCCGAACGTCGTGCCGAGCGCCAGCAGGACGGCGGCCGTCCAGAACAGCTCGCCCGTGAGCGCGGGCAGGTAGAGCAGGGCCGCCGCGCGCTTGCCGAAGCGCCGTTCGAACGGGTCGAGCAGCGTGGTGAAGCCGTGCCGCCGCATCCTCGGCGCGAACCAGAGCCCGCCGACCACGAGGCTCAGCGCGTAACCCCACGGCGCCTGCACGTGGAGCAGTCCCAAGGCGTAGGTGGCCTCCGCCGTGCCGTTGACGTAGCCGCCGTCCACCCACGTGGCGGTCATGGTGAACACGCCGACGCCGAGACCGAGGTTGCGCCCGGCCAGCACCATGTCGG
>JBIQIB010000054.1:0-21185 GCA_044508265.1 Acidobacteriota bacterium | reverse complement strand
ATGGTGAACACGCCGACGCCGAGACCGAGGTTGCGCCCGGCCAGCACCATGTCGGTGAAGCTGTGCGACGGGTTGCGCCGTGACGCCCAGATGCCGAGCCCGTACGTGCCCCCGACGAAGGCGCCCATCGCCATCAGGGCGCCCGGATGGCGCAGGTCGCTGACGGCAAGGAACGCAAGAGTGACCCCCACGACCACCGTCGAGACGGCGACGCGCGGATCACGGACGAATGCAATGAAGGAAGAAGGGCCCAAACCTGGCATGTGGCAGAAGCGCGCCACATGATGGCACACGCGCCCGTGGCGGCTGGTCTCAGGCCCCCGGGTTCAGGCCGCGTGCAGGAGCGCGGACGACGCTTCCGCTGACCAGGTGAGCGCCTCGACGTACGCGGCGTTGACCTCGACGGGGCCGAGCGTGCGGAAGTGCAGGTCTTCGGGACGGCAGCGCTCCGACGCGATGGCGCAGCGCAGTGCGGTGCCGAGCGGGCCGGAGCGCTCGACCAGCGCCCCGACGATCTCCTCGTCGAACGGCAGGCCGGCGACGGCATCCGCCATGCTGACGTCGAGCAGCACGTCGAGCATCGAGAGCAGGCCGACCATGAAGTACGTGTCGGGCGCGGCGTCTCCCGTGGCGCGTGCCAGCAGCTCGCACGTCCGGGCACGCACGAGCGCCGTCTGCATCAGGGCCTTGGGCTTGTCGCTGAGCGCGCCAAGCGTGAGCATCGACGCCCAGCGCGCGATGGCGCTGATGCCCACGAGGCGCACCGCCTCGCGCAGTGAGCGCACCCGGTACGGAAGGGCGAACATCGCGGAGTTCACCGACCGCAGCAGCTTGTGGCTGAGCGCGACGTCCTGCGCGATGAGGCGCTCGATGTGGTCGAGCACCGGGTTCTCCTTCATCAGCTCGGCGAGCAGTCTGACCGCCTGCAGCTGGCTGACCGGCATCCGCCGCCCCTCCAGCACCTCAGGGCGCTCGAGGAAGAACCCCTGGAAGTAGTGGAAGCCCAGCTCGCGCAGCGCCTCGTACTCGGCGCGCGTCTCGACCTTCTCCGCCAGCAGCTGCAGCGGACGGCCGCGCAGCGCCTCCAGGCGCGCGGGCAGCGTCTCGAGCCGCTGCTCCCGCACGTCCACCTTCACGAGGTGTGCGAGGTCGAGCAGGGGATCCCACTCCGGCTTGAAGGCGAAGTCGTCGAGGGCGATGCCGAACCCGGCCTCGCGCAGGCTCCGCACCGACGCGATCACCTCCGCGTCCACCACTGTCGATTCCAGGATCTCCAGGACGACGCGGTTGCTCGGCAGCGGCACCGGGCGGCCATCCCGCAGGAACTCGTGGTCGACGTTGATGAAGGCCCGGTGGGGGCCGATGAGGCGCGCGACGTCGAACTCGACGAAGGCATTGACGATGACGGAGGCCGTCGCGAAGGTGCCGTCGACCGGCATGGAGGGCGTGATGCCCTCCCCGCGGAAGAGCAGCTCGTACGCGCAGATGCGCGTATGACGGTCGAAGATCGCCTGACGGCCCAGGAGTACGCGATCCATTGCTGCCCGACCGGATCATCGTCATCCCGGGCGCCGGCTTGAACGGGGGCCGCCGGCCCCGGGAAAGGCCGACCCGGACGCGACGCCCCGGCGTCACGTCCGGAGGCGCAGCCGTGCCGCTCAGACCACGTCGGGCACGACGTAGGGCTGGCGGTACACGCGGGTGAGCAGCGTGTCGGCCTCGGCGTCGTTGGCGAACCGCTCGTATTCGGGCATGAACGTCAGCGAGCGTCCGACGCGGTACGAGATGTTCGCCAGGTGGCACAGCGACGTCGAGAGGTGCCCCTCGTGGATGTCGGCGTGCAGCCCGCTGTCGCTGCCGGCGCGCACCGCCTCCACGAAGTTCGCCCAGTGGTTGCCGCCGGGGGTGTCGGGCTTCGATCCCGCGAACGGCTCGCGGGTGCGATGACGGAAAGCGCGCCAGCCGTCGCCGTCGATCTCGAGCCAGCCCTCGCTGCCGTAGAACAGGTTGCCGACTTCCTGGCCCTTGCTGCCCTCGTGGTTGGTGTAGCGGCCGCGCGTCTCCATCTCGATCAGCGTGCCGTCGCCGTACGTGAAGGTCGCCGTCTGCGTGTTCGGCGTCTCCTGGGTCGTCTGGTCGTGACCGTAGACCTCGACGTCGCCGTACACACGCCTGCCGGGCGTCTGTGTGCCGCCCTGCTGCTTGAAGCCGAAGAGGCCGCCGGCCGAGTACACCGCGACCGGATGCTCGTGCTTCGACAGGCCCCAGCGCGCGATGTCGAGCTGGTGAGGGCCGGTGTTGCCGGTGTCGCCGTTGCCGGTGTCCCAGTACCAGTGCCAGCTGTAGTGACCGCGCTTCTCGCTGTACGGACGCCACGGCGCGGGGCCGAGCCAGTGGTCGTAGTGCAGGCCGTCCGGCGGGGTGCCCTCGACGGCCATGCCGTACGAGTCGCGCGCCTTGAAGCACAGCGACCGCGCCATGTAGAGCTCACCGATGCCGCCGTCGTGCAGGAAGGCGATGGCTTCCCGCACGTCGGGTGCGGAGCGGCTGTTGAGGCCCACCTGCATGCGCACCTTGTGGACGCGGGCCGCCTCCACCATCTTCCGGCCTTCCCAGATGTTGTGCGACGCGGGCTTCTCCACGTAGATGTGCTTGCCGGCCTGCGCGGCCCGGATCGCTGCCAGCGCGTGCCAGTGGTTCGGCGTCGCGATCGTCACCGCGTCGATGGCCGGATCGGCAAACACCCGCTGCATGTCCCACTCGGTCGCCGGTGTCACGCCGGTCTCCTTCTGGACCAGCGCGACGGCGGCGCCGAAGAGGCGCTCGTCGGCGTCGCAGACCGTGCGGACCTGGACGTTGTGGCTGTCCTTCAGGCCGCACAGGTTGCGCAGGTGCACCGTGCCCTGGTTGCGGATGCCAATCACCGCGATGTTGACGCGGTCGTTGGCGCCCTGGATCGACGCGTAGGAGCGGGCGCTCATGCCCATCGTGGCGATGGCGGCGCTGGTGCCGGCGAGGCCCTGCTTCAGGAAGCTGCGCCTGTTACGTGTGTGCATGGTCGTGGAGTCCCTCCGAGACGTCCTGCGATGGGGTGGTCGGGCAGGAGTATAGCGCGGGTATGATCGCCGCATGTCGGTCGCTGCCGGCCTGCCGGCCCCGGAGTTGACGCTGCGCGACGTCGATGGCGTGACGCGATCGCTCGCCGCCCTGCGCGGGCGGCCGGTGCTGGTCTCGTTCCTGCGCCACGCAGGTTGACTGATCTGCCGTGCGCACCTCGTGAAGGTGCACAGGACGTGGCCGCAGTGGGAGGCGATCGGCGCGGCCGCGCTGTTTGTCGTCTTCGACGACCCGGCGCGCGTGCGGCGCGCGCTGCTTCACGGTTTCGACCCCAGCCGCCTGCCGTATGCCGTGCTGGTGGACAGGGAGCGATCCGCCTACGCGCGATGGGGCCTCGCACGCGCGTCGTGGCGCACCATCCTGTTCGACGCGAGCGCGATGCGGCGCTATTGGCAGCTGTGGCGCGAAGGCGAGCGCCTGCGGCTGGTTGGCGACGACCCGCTGCAACTGGGCGGCGACTTCATCGTGGCGCCCGACGGCACCGTGGCGTACGCGCGGCCGCAGGGGCGCGTGGAGCGGCCGCCAATCGGCGAGCTGCTGCGGGCGGCGCGCGCTACCGTGGCGTGACCGCCTCGCGCGCGAACGTGAAGATCGCCTCGGTCACGGGGTCGTCGGCGAGGCCTATCGCGTCGTTCACGCGCGAGTGCGTGGTCTCGCGGGCGCCGACGAGCTTCACCGGGACCCCAGCCTCCGTGAGCACCGCGGAGAACCGGCGGGCCTGCGCCGTGTTGTCGGGTTGCCCGGCCACGTACACGATCAGGAAGGGCGGAATTCCCTTGCCGGGGGCCACGTGCGTCACCGCGGAGAAGTCGCGGTGCTTCGCCTCGTCGTTGCCGAACTTCTGACGGTGGCCGTAGGTGGGCATCGGGAGCCCGTGGACGCGGGCGCGCGTCTCTGCCATCTCGATGATGGCCGGGATGTCGAAGGTGTCGGCGTCCACAGGGACGCAGCCCCGAATCATCGACAGCGACAGCCCGTGCTTCGCCAGGTACCGCTGGTCGGTGCAGGTGATCGCCGCCAGCTGGCCGCCCGACGAGTGGCCCATCACCAGCACGCGTGACGGGTCGCCGCCGTATTCGGCAACGTGGTCGTGCACCCATTTCATCGCGCTGGCGACGTCCTCGATGATGGCCTTCATCTCGACGTCCGGCAGCAGCCGGTGGTTGATCGAGACGAACACGTAGCCCGCCTCGGTGAACGCCTGCGGCTTGCGGGCCACGAGCCCCTTGTGGCCTGTCTGCCAGCCGCCGCCATGGATCCAGAAGACGACCGGCGCGTTGGTGACGCCGCCGGGCGCGTAGACGTCGAGCACCTGCCGCTCGTGGCCGCCGGCCACGTACGGGACGTCGCGCGCGACCTGCTGCGCGTTGGCGTCGGTGGCGGTCAGGCCGATGACAAGGAGCACACACCACAGCAATCTCATGGGAGGAGATGGTAGCGCGGACGGGCCGCGGCGCGCTGTCAGCCGCCTGCGGACGGCAGCCCGCGCGCGGCGCGGATGCGCCGGCGTGCACGCTGGAAGCGCCATCGCTCGACGGCGCGGAACGGCCAGCGTGTGGCAAGCGGTTCCCGCAGCCGCCGGCGCGCGACCGTCCGCAGCGCCTGCCGCAGGTACGCGAGGTCCGAGCTCGGGGGAGCAGAAGGGGTCGCTGCGCTCCTCGCGACGAGCCGCGCGATGCTGGTCAGCGTCTGCCGCTCGGCCTCGAGCGGATCGGCCTGCATCCTCGCAAGCCAGTCCGCCTGCGGACGTACCGCATCGGGCGCATAGGCGCGGAACCTGGCTGACGGAAACTTGAGCAGCGTCAGCCTGGGCACGGACGCGAATCGTGCGCCGATTGCGATCAGGCGCTGCACGTAGTCCAGATCGACGCCGACGCTCGTCTCGTCTGGCGCGGCCCAGACGCCCACCGCGTCGGCGGCCTCGCGCGTGTGCAGCCATGACGACGGCGGCACGAAGTGGCGGTGGAACGTCAGCCCCGCCGGCGGCTCGCCGAAGACGCCGACGACGCCCGCGGGATCGAGGATGGCTGCCATGCCGTGCACGAAGTCGGCACCCGTCCGGTGCTGCGCCGCGACCAGCGCGCCGAGGTGCCACGGGAACCACAGGTCGTCGTGCCCGAGGTACGCGATGAAGCGCCCCCGCGCGCGTCGCAGCCCCTCGTTGTTCGGCACGCTCTGGTTCCCGCTGTTGACGGCAAGGTTGACCCACTGCAGCCGGTCGTCGCGCATCGACGCCACGACGTCCGGGCTGTCGTCGGTGGAGGCGTCGCCGACGATCCAGGCCTCGAAGTCGGTGAACTCCTGCGCGCACAGGCTGGCCAGCGTCGAGCGGAGCGTCTCCGCGCCGTTGTAGGTCGCGGTGATGACGGTGACCAGCGGCCCGCTGCGCACGTTGCCGCTCAGTGGCTCCTCCCGAGGCTGAAGTCGAAGGGGATGAGGTCGTTCTTCAGCGGCAGCCGGAACTTGTCGGGATTGGCGTGGTCGTAGGGGCGCGACGGCATGTTGATGAACATCGCGTCGCGGAGCCCGACGTTCTGGATGCCGTGATAGACGCCGCGCGGGATCACCAGGAGCGGACGCCGACGCTCCGTGACGGTGAGCACGTTGAGGAGCCCGTGTGTGGGCGAGTCCGGGCGCGCGTCGTACAGCCCGATGCGCAGGTCGCCCTGGCTGACGAAGATCCTGTCGTCGCTCAGCTTGTGCATCACCCAGCCCTTCGTGAAGCCGGGACGGATGGTGACCTGGTAGACGTAGACGAGCGGATCGGGGTGGACGCCCCACGTGGGCCGATACATCTCGACGACCTCGCCGCGCTCGTCGGCGACCGGTGGTTGATAGCGAAGTTCCACGCCGGCGATGCGGCGCGCGAGCAGCTCGCCGTCGGGCGTGACGGTAGCGGTGTCCTGCCGTGGTTCATGCATGGGGCGCATGGTAACAGCAGGGCTGGATTGTCGCAGCGGGTGGCGGGTAACGGGTGGCGGACGGTGGAGGGCGGACGGCGGACGGCTCGGAGAGCCGTCCCTACCGAGCCGTCCCTGCCGTTACGGCTCGAGGCGGGCGAGCAGGTCGTCGGTGGCGACCGAATCGCCCTTCTTGACCAGGATCTCGGTGACCGTGCCGTCCATGCCCGCCGAGATCGTCATGAGCATCTTCATGGCCTCGAGCGTGATGAGCGGGTCGCCGGCCTTGACCTTCGTACCGATGCCGACGGCGATGTCGGTGACCATGCCCGGCATCGGAGCAACCGCCTGCGACGTGTCGTTCGCGTTGCCCTTCGGCCGCGCGGCCACGTTCTTCGGCGCGAGGGCCTTGTCCACGACCTGCGACTCGCGCGGCATGCCGTTCAGCTCGTAGAAGACGCTGCGCCGGCCCTGCTCGTCTGCCTCGCCGATGTTGATCAGCTTGATGAACAGCACCTTGCCGCGGTCGATCTCGACCTCGATCTCCTCGCCGATCGACAGGCCGTAGAAGAACGCCGTCGTCGGCAGGCCCGACACCTGGCTGTAGGTCGAGACGAACTGGTCGAACTCGGCAAACACCTGCGGGTACATCAGGTGGCTGTACAGGTCGTCGTCGGTGGCGCGGCGGCCCAGCGTCCGCGTCAGCTCCTCGCGCGTGGCGTCCAGATCGACCTTCGGCGCCCGCTCGCCCGGCCGCGTGGTGAACGGCTTCCGATCGCCGAGCACGACCTTCTGCACCTGCTCCGGCCAGCCGCCATCCGGCTGGCCGAGGCCGCCCTGCAGCATGTCGATGACCGAGGCGGGGAAATCGTGGGAGCCCGGCGTGAGCGACGGCACGTCCTGCGGGCGGATGCCGCGCGTGATGAGATACATGCACATGTCGCCGACGACCTTCGAGCTCGGCGTCACCTTGATGATGTCGCCGAACAGCTGGTTCACCTCGGCGTACGTGCGGGCGATCTCTGGCCAGTTGTGGCCGAGGCCCATCGCGTTGGCCTGCTCCTTCAGGTTGGTGAACTGTCCACCAGGCATCTCGTGGACGTACACCTCCGCCGACCCCGCACGCGGCGCGGTGTTGAACGGCCGGTAGAACTCGAGCACCTCTTCCCAGTAGTCCGACATCTCGTTCAGGGCGTCGAGGTTGAGCCCCGGGTCGCGCTCGTGCCCGTGCAGCGCCGCGCACACGGAGTTGAGGTTCGGCTGGCTCGTCGAGCCCGACATCGAGGCGATTGCCAGGTCCACGACGTCCACGCCCGCTTCGGCGGCCGAGAGCACCGACGCCGCGTTGATGCCGGAGCTGTCGTGCGTGTGGAAGTGGATCGGCAGCCCGACCTCCTCGCGCAGCACCGACACGAGGCGCCGCGCCGCGAACGGCCGGCACAGCCCCGCCATGTCCTTGATGCCGAGGATGTGCGCGCCCATCTTCTCGAGCTCCTTCGCCTTGGCCACGTAGTACTTCAGCGAGTACTTGTCGCGCGTCGGGTCGTTGATGTCGCCCGTGTAGCAGATGGCCGCCTCGCAGACGGCATACGGCTGGTTGCGCACCGCCTCCATCGCCACCGTCATGTTCGGCAGGTAGTTGAGCGAGTCGAAGATGCGGAAGATGTCCATGCCCGACTCGGCGGCGTGCTTCACGAATCCCGCGACGACGTTGTCGGGGTAGTTCGAATAGCCGACGGCGTTGGAGCCGCGGAAGAGCATCTGGAAGCAGATGTTCGGCACCTTCGCGCGCAGGTCGCGGAGGCGATCCCACGGCGACTCGCGCAGGAAGCGCATCGCCGAGTCGAACGTCGCGCCGCCCCACATCTCGAGGCTGAAGAGGTTCGGCGTGCGGTGGGCCACGACGTCGGCCACGTTGAGCATGTCGATCGACCGCATCCGCGTCGCGATGAGCGACTGGTGCGCGTCGCGCATCGTCGTGTCGGTGACGAGCAGCGGCCGATGGTCGCGGATCCACCCGGCGAACTTCTCGGGCCCCAGCTCGCGCAGCCTGTCGCGCGACCCTGGCGGGATGCCGGCCTTGAGGTCGTAGGCCGGCACGCGCGCCGCCGGCAGGGCCTCCGGTGGACGGTAGCCCTTGGCCGTCGGGTTGCCGTTGACCGTGACGTCGCTCAGGTAGGCGAGCACCTTCGTGGCGCGGTCGCGGCGCGGCTGGAACTTGAACAGATCCGGGTTGTTGTCGATGAGGCTCGTCGTCGCCCGGCCCGCGCGGAACGTCTCGTCGAGCACGACGTTCTCGAGGAAGGGGATGTTGGTCTTGACGCCGCGGATGCGGAACTCGCGCAGGGCGCGGTGCATGCGTTGCAGCGCGATGTCGAAGCGCGGCCCGTAGGCCGTCAGCTTCACGAGCATCGAGTCGTAGTAGGGCGTCACGACCGAGCCGGCGTCGCCGGTGGCCGCGTCGAGCCGGATGCCGAAGCCGGCGGCCGATCGGTAGTTGATGATCTTCCCGTAGTCGGGCGCGAAGCCGTTCGCAGGATCCTCGGTGGTGATGCGCGCCTGCACGGCAAAGCCGTTGCGCGGGATCTCCTCCTGCGGCGGGATGTCCACCTCGTGGCTGTAGAGCGAGTGGCCCTGCGCGACGAGGATCTGCGACCGCACCAGGTCGATGCCCGTGATGACCTCGGTCACCGTGTGCTCGACCTGGATGCGCGGGTTCATCTCGATGAAGAACCACTCGTTCGTGTCGACGTCGTAGAGGAACTCCACGGTGCCGGCGTTGTTGTAGCCGATCGCGCGCGCGAGCCGCACCGAGGCGTCGCACAGCTCCTGGCGCACGCGCTCGTCCAGCCCGACGGCAGGCGCGATCTCGAGCACCTTCTGGTGCCGGCGCTGCACCGAGCAGTCGCGCTCGTGCAGGTGGACGATGTTGCCGTGGCGGTCGCCGAGGATCTGCACCTCGATGTGCTTGGCGCGGGCGACGTAGCGTTCGAGGAACACCGCGGGATTGCCGAACGCGTTGGCGGCTTCGGCCTGGGCCTGATCGAGGAGGCCGTCGAGATCCGATTCCTTGCGCACGACGCGCATGCCGCGTCCGCCGCCGCCGAAGGCGGCCTTGATGATCAGGGGGAAGCCGATGGACGTCGCGAGCCGTCGTGCCTCCTCGCGATCGGCGACCGGCTCGTCGGTGCCGGGCAGCGTGGGCACGTCCACCGAGCGGGCCAGCGCACGGGCCGACATCTTGTCGCCCATCGCGTCGAGCATCTCGGGATCGGGCCCGATGAAGGTGAGGCCGGCCGCACGGCAGGCGCGGGCGAAGTCGGCATTCTCCGCGAGGAACCCGTACCCCGGGTGCACCAGCGTGACGCCCTTCTCCTTGGCCAGGTGGATGATGCCTTCGATGTCGAGATAGGCGCCGACAGGCCCCTTCTCCCGCCGGAGGGGGTACGCCTCGTCGGCCTTGAAGCGGTGGCGCGAGAAGCGGTCCTCGTCGGCGTAGATGGCGACGGTACGCAGGCCAAGCTCGGTGGCGGCGCGGAAGATCCGGATGGCGATCTCGCCCCGGTTCACCGCCATCAGTTTCAGGGTCGTCACGGGCATCGTGCACTCGGTGGCGGATTCCCGCCACGGCTGACCGCCCGGACCCGTGTCGGATGGACCCGAGCTGCGCGCGGTGCGGCGTGCTGCGGAGGACCTGCGTCGGATGCGGACGGAAGGTGGAACTCGTCGGGCGGCGTTGGACGGCACCGCCCCGGCCGACGATTGTACAGCGGCCCGCGGCGGTTACCGCACCTGCGACAGCACCAGGTGCCAGCGGGCCACGAACTCGCGGTCGAACTCGTCGAGCGTCAGGCCGAACGCCCGGGCGAAGTTGGCGTCCTTGTCGTCCGATGCCGCAAACAGCCTGAAGTACTGCAGGATGGCTTCGGTGCCGCGGAGCTCGTGCAGCAGCTCCGCCGCCACGAACGCCTGCGTGTAGAGCGGCAGGTCGTACCGGCCCTGGGCCACCGCCCACTCGGGGAAGGTCGAGAGGCGCGACAGCGGCACCGGCAGCGTGCCTCGGCGGACGTCGGCGAGCGGGTCGAGCAGCACGTCGCGCAGCTGGCCGTAGCGGGCGAGTCCGAGGTGCTCCATGGCCCGCATCGCGACGATCTCGGCGAAACCCTCGCGCAGCCACTGCTCCGACGTGCCGCGGACGCCGTTCGCGAAGGCGTACTGCACACAATGGAGCAGCTCGTGGGCGAGCAGCTGTACGCGGTCGGACCAGCGCGCCGACCTTAGGGCACCCTCGTTGACGAGCACCCCCGTCGCGCCGCCGATGGCCCGGAAGGTCGCCGCCGACTGACGCGCGAAGTCGGGCTCGTAGCCGATCGTGAGCAGTCCCTGTTCGAACGAGCGACGGTTCGGGAACAGCACGACCGTCACGTCGGGCCGCGGCAGCTGCAGGTCGCGCTCGAAGACGTCGGCGACGGCGGCAATGGCGGAGGGGTAGTCGCGGATGTCGCGGCCCGCCACCTGCGCGCCGCCGGCAGGCGGTACGGGCAGGAACGCCGGCTCTCCGATCGCCTGCGTGCATCCGCCGGCGAGGAGCAGGGCAGCCCAGAGGGCGAGCGCCGCCGCCACGGGGCGCCCGCGGACACCGGTCACCGTGGACCTCATGCGGCCCATTCTCGTCGATCGGCGACAGAGGCGCATCCTGTCGCGCTTGCGTGCGGCGTGTCGTTTGCGTGCAATGGATCCATGACCTCCGTGCGTCCTCATCGTGTGTTGCTGCTCCCGCTCGCCGCTGCCCTCGTCGCCTGCCTCGCGCTGCCGGAACCAGCCCGCGCGCAGTCGGCCGACGTCGGCGCGCACGCGGCGTTCATCGACCTCGGCGAAGTGGACACGTCGGCATGGGGCGTCGGCGGGCGCGTCGGCTGGGAGGTGCTGCCGCTGGTCGCGCTCGAGGGCGAGGTGAACGTGTTTCCCGGCGACAACGCGCCGGTCGGGTCGTTCGTGCAGGCACTCGGCGGCGTGAAGGTGGGCGGCCGCACGCGCACCTTCGGACTGTTCGCCAAGCTGCGTCCCGGCGTCGTCCGGTTCGACGGCGACTTCATCCAGCCCGGCACCGTCTGCGTGGCTGTCGTGCCGACGCCGGACGAGTGCCTCGCGTCGCGAACCAACGCCGCGCTCGACTTCGGCAGCGTCATCGAGATCTATCCCGCGCCGCGCCTCACCCTGCGCGTCGATCTCGGCACGACGTACATCTGGTACGGATCACGGGGCGACGCGCGCACGCGGCGCTACGGCAACTTCCAGCTGAACGCCGGCGCGGCGGTGCGGTTCTGACGCCGTCTGCACGACCGGCCGTCCGGCCGCCGTATTACTGGGACGGCTCGACGCCGGCGGCGGAGAGCCACCCGGACATCACCTTCGCGTAGTGCGGGAAGGCGACTTCGGGCGGCGGAATCTCGGGATGCCACCGCTTCTCCCACTCGAAGCCATAGAAGCCGCCGTAGCGATTGGCGGCAAGCACCTGCACCTGTTCCCGTACCGGCACGGCGCCCTCGCCCGTCAGCACGTACGCACGGCCGTCGCCGGCGGGGTTCGAGTCCTTGAGGTGCGTGTGCCGGATCCAGCGTCCGAGCTTCTTGTAGGTGTCGGCCGGCGGTTCCTGCGCGCTCACGAACGTGTGGTGGGCGTCCCACAGAAGCTCGAACGCATCGGAGCCGACCTCGCGCAGGATGCGCTCGAGGTCCGCGGCCTGGGTGAAGTCGCCGTGCGACTCGATGAGCACGGTCACGCCGGCCTGCTTCGCGTAGGCGGCCATCTGCTGGAAGCCTTCGATGACGCGCGGCAGGACGTCGGCCTTCGACTCGCCGTCGGGCACGCGGTCGCCGAACATGCGCACGTAGGGCACCTGCAGCGCTTTCGCGAGGTCGATGAAGCGCCGCCCCTCGTCGAAGTGCCTCTGGCGCGCGGCCGGCGCCTTCTCGTGCATGTTGGACGACGCGCCGAGCACGGGCACGACGAGGCTCAGGGCGGCGAGGTCGCGCCGGGCGTCGGCGATGCGCGAGCCCGAGAGCTCCGGCACCTTCGTCAGGTCCATCTCGCCGGCGATGCCGCGCAGTTCGATGGCCGCATAACCCAGCGTCGACGCCTGGTCGAGCACCTGGCGCCACGACCACTCGGGACAGCCGAGGGTGGAGAAGCTGATGGGATAGCGGCGCGTCTGCCGGGCCCGCACGAGCGCGGGGGCGGCCATGCCGGCGGCCACGGTGGTCAGGAACGTGCGTCGCGTGGTGGATGCCATGCCTGCTCCAGGAGTGTGTTGTCCGTGCGCCGGCAAGGATATCAGCCGCCGTTCGTCGGTGTGGGCCCGAACGGCCACTCGGCAGGGTAGGTAAGCGACTGATTCTGGCTGACTCCGGCGTACCCCGAGCACTGCTGGGCCAGCCTGTCGGGCACCGGTCCGACCATGGCGAGCGCATCGCCGTCGAGCGTCCACCGGGGTGGCGTCGCCAGCGCGTGTGTCCCCTCGTGCTCCGCGACTCGAGAGAACTCGGACCAGCGCGCGAGGTACGGCGGTCCGAGCGCGAGTGCCAGGGCCGGCTCCCTGGGTATTCCCATCCAGAAACCGCCGCAGACGGGGTGGCGCCCTGCCGCCCGCCACTCCTCCTCCGAACCTGATCCCAGGCGGTAGCCGCGGATCACACGAACGTCCGCGAAGAACGCCTGAACGTCGTGCGTCAGTCGCCGCCAGAGTCGTTGCAGGGCCGTGGCCCAACCGCCCTGGTCGAGCACGGCCGCGTCGAGCGTGACCGTCACACGGTGGCACGCCCAGGGTAAGCCCGGCGAGCGACGATTACGGGCGAGTGAGAGCTTCACGTCGAACACGGGCCGCTTCGGCTTCAGCAAGGCGAAGCCCAGGCTTCCCGGCATCAGGTACTCGTCGGCGAGAAAGTCGACCAGGTGCTGGCGGCCGTGGTCGGCGTACCGGAACGAGAGGGGCTCCCACTGGCCGTAACGGACCGGCATCGCTTCCGGCACGTGCCGCTCGAAGGCGTCGAGCACCCGCTCGATGCCCTCGCGAGACGCCAGCACGTCATCGACCGAGAACCACGACAGCGCCAGGCCCGTCACGACCTGGCTGCGGGGCTGCGAAACCCAACGACGGACGCCCGTCGGCGTCGCCACCGTGCCGGCCTGGGGATCCGCCACTGCACCATGAGCCTGTCTGGCGAGTGCCTTGGCCGCCCGCTCGAGCAAGGCATACGCCGCCGGCGGCGCACCGAGAGGCTCGAGATTGAACTCCACCATGTGGCTGACGCCCGGGAGCGCCGTCTGCACGTCGTCCGGGATGTCCTCCGCATCGACCACGTGCACGGGCCCGGCGACGACCTGCCACTCTCGCCGCGCCCAGGCCCAGGTATCGCCCTGCGCCACCCACCGCCCCTCGTCGGGCAGGCAGTCGGGCAGCGACGGCGACTGCGTCGTCCACACCTGCAGGTCGTAGCTCATGGCAGAGCATCATCGCCCATTACACGCTGTGGAGCACCGCGGCCAGTTCCTCGACCAGCCACTCCAGCGCGTCCTCTTCGACCACCAGGGGCGGCGCCAGCCTGATGACGTGATCGTGCGTGTCCTTGCAGAGGATGCCGCGGGTCATCAGCTGCTCGCACACGGGCCGGGCCGGCCCTTCGAGCTCGATGCCGACCAGCAGGCCGCGGCCGCGGATGTCGACGACGCCCTTGCACGCGCCGACGCGCCGGTGGAGCTGCTCGAGGAGATGCGCGCCGAGGCGGGCCGATCGTTCCACCAGCCCCTCGTCACGCAGCACCGCGATGGCCGCGCGCGCGACGGCGCAACCGAGCGGATTGCCGCCGTACGTGCTGCCGTGGCTGCCGGCGACGAAGACGTCCATGACGTCGCGTCGTCCGGCGATGGCCGACACCGGGTAGACGCCCCCGGACAGCGCCTTGCCGAGGATGACGACATCCGGTGTGACGTCCTCGGCGTCGCACGCGAACCAGCGGCCCGTGCGGCCGAGGCCCGTCTGGATCTCGTCGGCCATCAGCAGCACGCCGTGCGCACGGCAGGCCGCCGCGGCGGCGGCCAGATATCCCGCAGGTGGGATGATGACGCCGGCCTCGCACTGGATCGGTTCGACCAGAAAGGCGCAGGTCTCCGGCGTGATGGCCGCTTCGAGGGCCTTGACGTCCCCGTACGGCACGATGGTGAACCCGGGAGTGAACGGGCCGAAATGGTGCCGGTAGGCGGGCTCCGACGATGCGGAGACGATTGTCGTCGTTCGTCCGTGGAAGTTGCCCGCGCACACGATCACGTTCGCGCGATCCTCGGCAATCCCCTTGCGTTCGTACCCCCAGCGCCTGGCGGCCTTGATGGCCGACTCCACGGCCTCGGCGCCGGTGTTCATCGGCAGCACGACGTCCTGACGGGTCAGTGCGGCCAGCTCGCGGCAGAAGAACGGCAGCTGGTCGTTGTGGAACGCACGCGACGTCAGCGTCACGCGCGCCGCCTGCTCGTGCAGCGCCTGGAGGATCCGCGGGTGCGTGTGACCCTGGTTGACCGCGGAGTAGGCACTCAGGCAGTCGAGATAGCGGCGTCCCTCCACGTCGTGTACCCATGCGCCTTTGGCCTGGGCGACGACGACGGGAAGGGGATGGTAGTTGTGCGCGCCCCAGCGCTGCTCCATCTCGAGCAGTGCGGCCGCATCGGAAGTCGTAGGCATGGGTCGAGGACGGCACGGCGTTCCGGGTGGGCTCGCGCGCCTGTGCGTCGCGCCCATCGTATCAACGTCGGTGCGTGTGGCCGGAGGACGGCCCGGAGGGCCGTCCCTACCGAGGGGCAGCCGGCAGCGCGCGCCGTACTCGCGGAACTGCCTGCAAGCTGACCGCGGCCCGCCGACCCGCCGACAAGCCGGCACGCCGACAAGCCGGCCCGCTACTCGCCTGACTGACGGGCGCCTCGGTGGCACACGCCGCCGGGGACCTTGCAGGTCCCGGCCTTGCGGCGCGATCCGTTCATCTCCGGCGGGGAAGGCGCAGGCCCGTGATGGTCACGGCCAGTCCCACCAGCGCGAGCGTCGCCGGTTCAGGCACGCTCCCGGAGGGCGGGTACTCGGGCCCGACATTGTGCAGCGTGACGCGTCCCTCGTCTTCGAGCTTCCCGAGGTCGAACGAGAAGTACACCTCGTGAACGCCCGGCGCCAAAGACTCCTCGCGGTGCGATTCGGTGCCACTGAAGGTAACCCTGTCCACCTCCCAGCGGGGCGGCGCCGTGACCTTGAGGTAGTAGGTGCCGCTCGTGAAGAAGCTCATGGAGGTGTCGGCCAGGACGATGGCCGTGCCTGCCGGGACGTCCGTGAACTGGCGGGTGCAGGAGCCGATGTCGCCGACGCACGGGATCTCGACCCACACGCCAAGAACCTGCGTCTCGAAGGCGAACGTGAACGCCTCGGTGCCGACGATCTCGGTGTCGAAGTTCATGACGAGCTGGAACGAGCTCGCGCGGGCACTGGCAGCGGACGCCCCCAGGGCCAGGAACACGAAGGCGCAGGTGAGGAGGCGGCGCCCGGCAGAACGGTAAGGGATCATTGACGGTCTCCGATGGCCAGGGCGCCTGTATACGGGAGAGGGCCACACAGTGTCAACATGGAGTGTCGCTACGGCTCATCGCGTCGCGGCAGCACGTACGGACGCTCCCGCAGCTCACGCCCCAGCCGCTCGTGCGTCTGCCGCCACGGCTCGAAGCGCAACGCCACGGCGCCCAGCAGCCGCGCCTTCTTCGCCGACGGCTCCTGCGCCGCCGCGCGGCGGAAGAACCCGGCGCCGAGCGACGCATACCAGTCCACGTTGAAGCGTCCGCGCATCTGATCGGAGAAGAACCCCGTCAGGAGCAGGCACTGCGCGCCGGCGATCTCCATCACGCCGCCATCGCCGATCTGCTCGGCGAGGTAGACGAAATGATCGAACACGAACCCCAGGTGCGGCGGGGCCGGGAAGTCGGTGTCGGACGCCGTCGAGACCTGCGAGTAGTGCGCCAGCACGCTGGCGTTGTACAGCAGTTCCTGTCGATCGACAGCCCCTTCCGCGGCGTCGCGGAGGCCTGTCGCGAAGAACTCCAGCGCGCCACGATGGTCGACGGCAAGCAGGGCATCCAGTGGATCGTCCATGGCACCTCACGCTCGTGCAGATGTCCTTCTTTATAGCAAGGACGATGCAGGCGCTGGCGCGGCCGCACGGGCTTCGGGCTCCGCAAGTGGCGATTGCGCGGCCCCGGCGGCGGGACGTGCCTCAGGAGAGCACCGGTGCCTGGGCGTTCAGGTACGCGGCGACCACGGCACGCGGCTCGCCGTCCTCGACCACCCGGCCGCCGTCCAGCCAGATGGCGCGGCGGCAGAACCGCGGCATGGCCTCGAGGTCGTGCGAGACCAGCACCACCGTGCAGCGCTCGGCGAGGGCGGCCAGCGCCGCCTGGCTCTTCACGTAGAACGCGTAGTCGCCCACGGCCAGGACTTCGTCGAGCAGCAGGATGTCGGGCTCGACGGCAATCGCCGCCGCGAAGCCGAGACGGGCCATCATGCCCGACGAGTACCGCTTGAACGCGACGTCGGCATAGCTGCCGACCTCGGCGAACTCGAGGATGTGATCCACGCGGTCGCGGGCCTCGCCGCCGCGATAGCCCATCAGCGCGGCATACAGGCGGGCGTTCTCGCGCCCGGTGAGGTCGGGATGGAACCCGATGCCCAGGCCGATCAGCGCGGCAATCGTTCCCTCCACCCGCAGGTGCCCCTCGGTCGGCAGCGTCACGCCGGCCAGCAGGCGGAGCAGCGTGGTCTTGCCGGCGCCGTTGCGGCCGATGACCCCTATCGACTCGCCGGCGCGGAGCGTGAGCGACAGGTTACGCAAGGCATAGCCGTGCCCCGGCGACTCGGTGCCCGCGCGGCCCGGAGGCCCGTCGCGCCGCAGCCATCGCCCGAGCAGGCGCCGCAGTTCCACCGCCTCCGTGAACTCGTAGCGCTTCGAGACGTTGGTCAGGGTGATGGACGCCATGAGTCAGAGCTGATCCGCCAGCCGCCATTCCTGGCGCTTGAACAGGCGGTAGCCGAACACCAGCGCGCCCAGCGAGACGGCCGCCGCCACGGCGAGCTCCCGGCCCAGGGTGAAGCGGCTCAGGTAGAACACCTCGTGGTAGGCGGCAAAGATCGTCGCCATCGGATTCAGCAGGTACCACCCGCGCCACTCGGGCGGAATCAGGTCGATGGGGTAGAGGATCGGCGCCAGATAGAGCGCCATCTGCAGCGCGATGGGCATGACGTAGCCGAGGTCGCGTACCCGGATGCTGATGGCCGACACGATCAGCATGGCGCCCACGGTCAGCATCGAGTGGACGAGGAACACCACCGGCGCCAGCGCGAGGAAGCGGCTGGGCGCGATGCCGACCGCCAGCGCGATCAGCGTCACCAGGGTGAGGCCGACGAGCAGGTCCACGAGCGATTCGAACCACACGCTGAGCGGCAGGAACTCACGCGGGAAGCGGGCCCGCGTCACCAGGTCGATGTTGCCGAGCAACGTCGCCGGGCCGGTCTGCAGCGCTCGCGTGGTGTACATCCACAGCGTCAGGTTCGTCATCGCGAACAACGGGTACGGCGCGGCGGTCTGCACCCGCAGCAGCAGCGAGAACACGAACGCGTAGACCAGGCTGCTCAGCACCGGGAGCAGCACCACCCACACCGGGCCGAGGGTGGTCTGCCGGTAGCGCGCGGCGAGATTGCGGCGGAACCAGTAGGCCAGCAGGGGACGGAACCGCCAGGCCTCGCGCAGGTACCGGCGCGGATGAATCAGCCGACCGTCACTGGCTTCGAACATCGGCACGGACGTGCGATTCACGCGACGCACTCTACCATGCCGCTCTGAGCCCTCCGTGTGGCACGCCCTCGACGCGGCCCCTCGACGCAAGGCAGCGGTTACAATGCCGCCGCAATCACGTTGGTCATGCACGTCATCCAACAGGACCGCGCGTCCGCGCGCGGGACATGGTCATCATGCCCTGCAACGCGCACGAGCTCCGACGGGGCCGCCCCGCCTCGGACGGCTCGTGCGACACCCCTGACGCACGTCAGGGGAGACGAGGTTCATGCGCATCGCGATCGACTGTCGGTACCTGGCGCTCGGCCCCACGCTGCTGTCGCGCGGGATCCCGCGCTACATCCGTCAGCAGCTCAGGGCGGTGCTCCGCCACGGCGGCGAGCACCACTTCGTGCTGCTGCACCGGCCCGGCGACGACGTCACGCTGCTGCCGTCCCACGTGCGCGCCGCGCCCAACGTCACGCTGCAGGCGTTCCCCGGTGAATCCGGGCGGCTGGTCCGGCCGGAACTGACGCTGCGTGCCACCGAGGAGCTCGAGGCGTGGCTGGGCCGCGAGCGCATCGACGTGTTCCACACGCCAGCGCCATGGCTGCACGTGACCACGGTGTTCCCGCGGATCGACGTGTGCCCCGTCGTCACCACCGTCTACGACCTCATCCCGTCAATCTTCCAGGAGCACCTGGGCGGCGCCATGCGGGACGGCTGGGGCCTGGCCGTCGAGCAGATGCGGCGGTCGACGCGCGTCATCGCCATCTCGGAGGCCACGGCGCGTGACGCCACGCTCTACGCCGGCGTCCGGCCGGAGCACATCGACGTGGCCTACCCGCACGCCGACGAGTTCTTCGCGCCGCTCGACGCCGCGGAGATCGAGCTTCGGCTGGCGCCGCTGCGCCGCGCGATGGGTGTGCCCGGCCGGTTCGTCATGACGGTGACCTTCCCCGGTTACCGCAACAAGAACCTCGAGACGCTGCTCGACGCGTACCGGCACCTGCCGGTGACGCTGCGGCGGACGCTGCCGCTGGTCGTGGTCGGTACGCAAGGGCCGTCGGGCGAGGTCCTTCACGATACCTGCCGGAGGCTGGGCATCCTCGCCGACGTGAAGACCACCGGCGTGATCGGCGACGACGAGATGGTGGCGCTCTACAACGCGGCGACGCTCGTCGTCTGTCCGTCCCGTTACGAAGGCTTCGGGATGCCAATCGTCGAAGCGATGCAGTGCGGTACCCCGGTCGTGACGACGACGGCCTCGTCGCTGCCGGAGGTGGCCGGCGACGCGGCATGGCTGGTCCACTCCGAGGACACCGCGGGATTTACCGACGCCATCGCGGCCCTGGCAGACGACGACGAGAAGCGGCGCGCGATGCGTGCCGCCGGCATCGAGCGGGCGAAGCGGTTCACGAGCGACGGGCTCGGGCTGGCGACGCTTGCGGCCTACCGCCAGGCCGCGCATCGCGACGAGACGGCGGTGAGCAAAGCCACTCCTCCCGCGCCGCGCATCGCGCTCTGCATGGCCAACCCCGCGGTCGCTGCCGAGCGTGGGCGCGCGGAGATTGAAACGGCCGACGCACTGGGCGCCGTGGCCGACGTGGACCTGTTCTTCACGGGCGACGGCGTGCCGGACGTCGAGCTGCTGCGGCGCTTCCGGGTGCACGACGTCACCGCCCTCGATCGCGTGCACGGCGTCCACCCCTACGACGTCGTCGTGCGGGCGCCGGATGCCGCCACCGATGGATGGAGGGTGGTCACGCCATCCGGAGAGCGCGTGATCACCTCTGCGGCGCTCCTGCCCGGAGTCGCCGATCCACTGGGGCCGCAGCCCGGCCTGCAGCGGGAACAGGCGCGCGCCGTCCTGGGCGTGTCGACGAGTAGCTTCGTGCTCGCGTGGCCTGCACGCGGCGCGTCGCCTTCCGACGTGCAGATGGTGCTGCTTGCCGTCGCCGACGTGTACCGGGCGTGTCCCGAGACGTGGCTGTTCGTCCCGTGCGACCCGGCGACCGGCGGGGTGCCGGCGGATGTCGCCGGGCAGGCGCAGGTGCTCGGCATCCGCGAGAGGGTCAGGGCCCAGGTGCCCGCCGGTCGCACCGCCTCGCCGGCCACCGACGCTGCGACGGCCGACGTCTACCTGGTCGCGGCGGACGTGGTGATCGCTCTCGCCGGCACCAGTCGCACCGTGCGGCCGCACGCCGTGATGCGGGCCTGCGCCGCGGGCAAGGCGGTGGTCGTCGATGACGGGCACGCCTGGGCGTGGCTACCCGCCGACGCCTGTGTCAAGGTGCCGACCACGGCGTTCAGCTCGCGTCTTGCCCGCATCCTGCACGGGCTGAGTCACGACCGCGTGCGGTGCGAGGCGCTGGGCAAGGCGGCGCGGGCCGCGTACCTCGGACACTGGACGATCGACCACCTGCGCCAGCGCTGGCTCGACGCGCTCGCGCTCGAGGTCCGCCCGGCGGCGTCCGACCCCGGCACCATCGGGGCTCCGGCCGCCAGCGGCGACGTTCCCGCGCTGGGATTCAACCGCGTCTGCAACCTCGAGGACTTCGCGCATCCGGCGCTCGTCGCCGAGATGCACGAGGTGCTGCCCCACAAGGTGCGCCACTTCGGTCCGCATTTCCCGCACGGCGTCGAGCACTGCAAGGACTGGGAGGTCGCCATGGCGACCCGGACGCTGCGGCACTTCGGCGCGCTGCATGACGATGCCTCGATCCTCGGCGTCGCGGCCGGCATGGAAGACACGATCTTCTATCTCTCCAGGCATGTGGGCGAGGTGATGGTCGTCGATCGCTACGCGCAGCCCGGTGCCTGGGGCCTGAACTCGCCGCTGTGGATGCTGGTCACCCCGGAGCTGGGGGCGCCGGACGGCTGCGACCCCGAGCGCCTGGTGGTGCAGCACATGGACGCCCGCCGGCTGCGCTTTCCCGACGATCGCTTCGACGGCATCTTCTCCAGCGGCTCGATCGAGCATTTCGGCGGGCTCATGGACGTGGCCCACTCGGCGTACGAGATGGGCCGGGTGCTCAAGCCCGGCGGCATCCTGTCGCTGTCCACGGTGCTGACGATCGCCGGTCCGGCAGACAGGCTCAACGGCGAGCCGGGCAACTGTCTGCTCTTCCACCGCGACCACCTGCTGCGCTACATCGTCGAGGCCAGCGGCCTGGAACTCGTGGACGCCCTCGTCACCGACGCGACGCCGGCGACGCACGCGGCGCATCGCTCGCTCGAGCAGGCGCTCCTGGAGGTGGCGCGCAAGTCCGCCGCCCACGGCTTGAAGGCGCTGCAGGAGGACTACAAACACGCGGAG
>JBIQIB010000205.1:2381-4047 GCA_044508265.1 Acidobacteriota bacterium | reverse complement strand
CCCAGACCACGCTCAAGCTGAAACTGTCGACCTTCATGTTCCTCCAGTACTTCATCTGGAGCGCCTGGTACGTGAGCATGGGCACGTACCTCGTGAACACCCTCGGGTTCGACGGCGCCTCGGTGGGCCTCGCCTACGGCGCCTTCGCCATCGGCGCGATGATCTCGCCGTTCCTCGTCGGCCTCATCGCGGATCGCTACTTCGCCTCGGAGAAGCTGCTGGCCGCGTTCGGCCTCGCCGGAGGGGTGACGCTGTGCGTGCTCCCGCACCTGCACACGTTCGGCACCTTCTATCCGGTGCTGATCCTCTATTGCGCCCTGTACGTGCCGACGCTCGCCCTCGGCAACTCGCTCTCGCTGCATCACCTCGCCGACGCAAAGACCGACTTTCCCCGAGTGAAGGTGCTGTCGGCCGTCGGCTGGATCGCCGGGGGCATCGTCCTGAGCCTGCTCCGGGCCGAGCAGTCGCCCGTCCAGTTCTACCTGGCGGGCGGGGCGTCGGTGGTGTTCGGCCTGTTCTGCCTCACGCTGCCCCACACGCCGCCGCCCAAGCGCGGCGCCGACGTCCGCCTCGGCGAGGTGCTGGGCCTCGACGCGCTCGCGCTGCTCAAGCGGCCGGCGTTCGCGATCTTCATCGCGTGCATGTTTCTCATCTGCATCCCGCTCTACTTCTACTTCGTGATGATGGGCATCTACCTGACCGAGCTGCAGTGGACGAACATGGCCGCCAAGATGACGCTCGCGCAGGTGTCCGACGTCGTCTTCCTGCTGCTGCTGCCGGTCTTCCTGCGCGCCTTCGGCTACAAGAAGACCATCGTCATCGGCATCCTCGCCTGGGCCGTCAGGTACTTCGCGCTGGCGGGCAGCGTGACGGCGGCGTCCCTTCAGGCGCCGCTCATCTTCGCCGCCATCCTGCTGCACGGCGTGTGCTACGACTTCCTGTTCATCGCCGGACAGCTGTACGTGGACGAGGAGGCGCACCCGCGCATCCGCGGCGCCGCGCAGGGCTTCATCGCCTTCATCCTGTGGGGGGCCGGCTCGTTCGTGGGCACGTGGCTCGCCGGACGCGTGCTCGCCGCGCACGCGCTCGCGACGCCCGGCGCCGACGGCCTGGCGCACGACTGGCCGGCCATCTGGAGCCTGCCGGCGTGGGGCGCGGTCGGCGTGCTGGTGGTGTTCCTGCTGCTGTTCCGTGATCCGGTGGGCTCGCGGCGTCAGCCCTCGTAACGCAGCACGAGCAGCGACACGTCGTCGTCGGCGGGCCGCCCTTCGCGGAAGGCCGCCGCCGCGTCGAGCAGGCCGCGCGCCATCTCCTCGGCCGGGCGGTCGGCGAGCTGCTCGAGCGTCCGCGACACGCCGCGCGGCCCGAAGTCTTCGCCCGCGGGCGACAGCGACTCGCTGATCCCGTCGCTGTAGATGACGATGGCGTCGCCCGGCTCGAGCTTCAGCTCGATGGGGGTCCAGTCGCCGACGGGCAGGAGACCGAGCACGGGACCGCCGTCCTCGACCAGCGACACGTGGCCGAAGTGGCGGACCACCGCCGGCGGGCAGTGGCCGGCGTTGGAGAGCAGCACGCGGCCGTCCGGATACACGACCAGCGCGGCGAGCGTGAGGTACTTGTTGCCGGGACTGTAGTGCAGCAGCTGGCCGTGGATGAGCGGCAGCAC
>JBIQIB010000205.1:0-2281 GCA_044508265.1 Acidobacteriota bacterium | reverse complement strand
AGCGCACCGAGCGCGTCGAAGCGTCCGACAAACGACGCGTGCTCGTCGCCGACGGCGCGCCGCGCCACCATGAGCGGCGTCGCGACCATGTCGGGTCGCATGCCGTTGAGCGCGCCCGTCATCGTCTCGAGCATCGCCTGGCTGGCGACGGTCCGCCGCTGCGTGACGGCATCGGTGAGCAGGTGCAGTTCGTCCTGCGCGATCTCGTCGGCGGCCTTGACCGGAAGGCGCAGCACGACGTCGAGACCGCCGTCGGCGCGGGCGAGGGCCAGCACGCCGCTGTCGGCGCGCATGATCCGGATCGCCGAGCGGAGCACGGCGCTGAGCACCTCCGGCAGTACCGCCGCGCTGTTCAGCTGTCGCGCGACATCGAGCAGTTCCTGCAGGTGACGCACGCCCGTACGGGGGTCGTCCACCGGGCCGTCGAGCAGTGTCGCCGATGCGTCGGAGACGACCTCGAACTCGACGCGGCGTCCGAACCGCACGCGGTCGCCGTCCTGCAGGCACTGCACACTTACACGCTGGTCGTTGACGAACGTCCCGACGGCGCTGCCCAGGTCTTCGAGCACCACTTCGTCGTCGCGCAGCACGATCTGCGCGTGTCGCCGCGACACGCTCGGCTCGGCGAGCACGACGTGGGACTGCGGATCGCGGCCGATGAGCAGGTGATGACTGACCGGCAGGATGTCGGGATGGGGGTCGGCCGATACCGACACGAGCTTGAGGCGGCCTGACATGGTACGTTCGAGCTAGCTTACCGTAGAGCTGATGCGTGAGCCCCTGCAAGTATTCGGCTGCGTGCTAGCATTCGCTTGATGCTCGGCGAGCCCGTTCCACGTACCGGTTCCAAGGGGGCCCTCGTCGTGGGCCTCGTCGTCGCGGCGCTCCTGATCGGTGGCGCCGCGTGGTGGCTGCTGCGGACGGCTCCGCCCGACAGCGAGCCGACGGAGACGGGGACGGACACGAGCGCGGCGGCGCCGGAGGCGCCGTCGCCGCCTGCGTCCGATGACGAGAACGCAGACGCCGCGCCTACCGAACGAGAGACCGCTGGTGCCGCGGCCAGGACGCGCCCTCCGGCGGCCAGCGCCCGCCCCGCCGAGGCACCGTCGCCGGCGCCCTCCGCCGGCGCGCCGACGCTGCGCGTCGAGAGCGACGTTCCCGGCGCCATGGTCTTCCTGAACCGCAAGTATCTCGGCGTCACGCCGCTCGTCTCGCGCGACGTGTCAGCGGGCACGCATCAACTCAACGTGCAGGTCGAAGGCCGGGATCCCGTCGTCCAGACGATCGAGGTGCAGCCGGCCGGCGACACACGAATCGCCGTGGAGCTGGCGGCCTCTCGCCTCGACGCGCGGGTGCCCGTGGTGCACAAGCACGGGGTGGGTTCGTGTGAGGGGACGCTCGTCGCGACGCCGGAAGGGCTGACCTACCAGACCAGTCATGCCAAGGACGGCTTCACGCTGCCCTTCGCGCAGCTCGAGACGTTCACCGTCGATTACCTCGAGAAGCAGCTGCGCGTGAAGCAGCGCGGCGGCCGCACGTGGAACTTCACGACGAAGGACGAGAACGCCGATCCGCTGTTCGTCTTCCACAAGGAAGTCGAAGCCGCTCGCTAGGTCTCGCGCAGCCAGCCGCCGTACCTCTCGAGGTACTCCACGTAGTCGCGCACGACCACCTCGGGCGCCGGTTCGTGCTGGGCGAACTGCTCCGCCGTGAACGTCGTGGTCACCGCGACGCAGCGCATGCCGGCACGGATTACTGCCTCCACGCCTATCGGCGCATCCTCGAACGCCAGGCACGACTCGGGCGCGACACCGAGCTTCTCCGCCGCCTTGAGGAACACGTCAGGAAACGGTTTCCCGTTGACCACCTCGTCGCCGCGCGCGACCACGGGAAGGCGCGCCGCCAGGCCGCTCTCGCGCAGCGTGTGGACGACGTTCTTCTCGGGGGCCGATGTCGCCACGGCGACGGCGATGCCACGCTCGTCGAGCGCGTCGAGCAGGTCCACGGCGCCGGGCAACGGCGTGAGCCGGCCCGCCGAGAGCCCCCGGTAGGCGCCTTCCTTTTCCTCCTCGTAGACGAGCACCTCGTCCATCGACATGGGACGGCCGAACAGCAGCGGGAAGATCTCGCTGTTGCGCTTGCCGTCGATCCGGCGGCGCAGCTCGAGCGTGAGCTCCGGAAGGCCGTGGCGGGCGGCGAAGTCGACGAACGCGTCGGCGTGGATCGCCATGTTGTCGACGAGCGTGCCGTCGAGATCGAAGACGACGGCCTGGGGGCGGAA